>NZ_CP106793.1:3261666-3595000 GCF_025642135.1 Streptomyces cynarae
TACGTGTCCACCGTGACGCCGACCTGCTCCGCCGGGAAGCGTTCGGCCAGGTCGAGCGCCTGGGCCAGGGTCGAGACCACACAGCGGTCCGAGGCGTACATCGGGTGGAGCGGCTCGATGGCCAGCCGCACACCGCGCTCGGCCGCGTACGGGCCCAGTTCCGCGAGCGCGTCCGCGATCCGCTCGCGCGCCCCGCGCAGGTCCTTGGAGCCGGCCGGCAGCCCGCCCGAGACCAGGACCAGCGTGTCCGTGCCCAGCGTGGCCGCCTCGTCGACCGCCCGGCGGTTGTCGTCGAGGGCGCGCGCCCGCTCGTCGGGGTCGATCGCGGTGAAGAAGCCGCCCCGGCACAGGGTCGTCACCGTCAGCCCGGCGTCGCGGACCAGCTTCGCCGTCGCCTCCAGGCCGTGGGACTGCACGGGCTCCCGCCACAGGCCCACGCCCCGCACGCCCAACTCCTGGCAGACATCGACCAGTTCGGGCATGGACAGCTGCTTCACCGTCATCTGGTTGATGGAGAACCGCTCCGGTGCCGTGCTCACTGGGTCACTCCGTACAGGGACAGCAGCGTCTTCATCCGCGTCTCGGCCAGCTCAGGGTCGGGGAACAGCCCCAGGCCGTCGGCCAGTTCGTACGCCTTCGCGAAGTGCGGCAGCGAGCGTGCCGATTGCAGGCCGCCGACCATCGTGAAGTGCTCCTGGTGGCCCGCGAGCCAGGCCAGGAAGACCACGCCCGTCTTGTAGAAGCGGGTGGGCGCCTGGAACAGGTGGCGGGACAGCTCCACGGTCGGGTCGAGGAGTTCCCGGAAACCCTTCACGTCACCGGTGTCCAGGACCCGTACCGCCTCGGCGGCCAGTGGGCCGAGCGGGTCGAAGATGCCGAGCAGGGCGTGGCTGAAGCCCTGCTCGTCGCCGGCGATCAGCTCCGGGTAGTTGAAGTCGTCGCCGGTGTAGCAGCGCACGCCCTGCGGGAGGCGGCGGCGCAGGTCGATCTCTCGCTGGGCGTCGAGCAGGGAGATCTTGACGCCGTCCACCTTGTCCGGGTGGGCGGTGATGACCTCCAGGAACACGTCCGTGGCGGCGTCCAGGTCGCTGGAGCCCCAGTAGCCCTCCAGGGCCGGGTCGAACATCGGGCCGAGCCAGTGCAGGACGACGGGTTCGGCGGCCTGGCGCAGCAGGTGGCCGTAGATCTCCAGGTAGTCCTCGGGACTCTTCGCCGTGGCGGCCAGGGCGCGGGACGCCATGAGGATCGCCTGCGCGCCCGCCTCCTCCACCACGGCGAGCTGCTCCTCGTACGCCTTGCGGATCTCCTCCGGGGAGCCGGCGGCGAGCTGGTCGGTGCCGACCCCGCAGGCGATCCGCCCGCCGACCGCCTTCGCCTCCGCGGCGGACCGGCGGATCAGCTCGGCCGCGCCCGCCCAGTCCAGGCCCATCCCGCGCTGCGCGGTGTCCATGGCTTCCGCGACGCCGAGCCCGTGCGACCACAGACGGCGGCGGAAGGCGAGTGTGGCGTCCCAGTCGACCGCGGCGGGCGAGTCGGGGGAGACGTCCGCGTACGGGTCGGCGACGACGTGCGCCGCCGAGAAGACCGTACGGGAGGCGAACGGCGTGCCGGAGGTGAGGGCGAGGGGCTCGCGGCGCGGCTCGTACGCCCTGAGCCGCCCGCTCGCGTCGGGGAGGTGGATGGTCACAGGGAGATCTCCGGTACGTCGATACGGCGGCCCTCGGCCGAGGACTTCAGCCCCAGTTCGGCGAGCTGGACGCCGCGGGCGCCGGCCAGCAGGTCCCAGTGGTAGGGGGCGTCGGCGTAGACGTGCTTGAGGAACAGCTCCCACTGGGCCTTGAAGCCGTTGTCGAACTCGCCGTTGTCGGGCACTTCCTGCCACTGGTCGCGGAAGACCTCGGTGGCGGGGATGTCCGGGTTCCACACGGGCTTCGGGGTCGCCGAGCGGTGCTGCACGCGGCACTTGCGCAGTCCGGCGACCGCCGAGCCCTCGGTGCCGTCCACCTGGAACTCCACCAGCTCGTCACGGTTGACGCGCACCGCCCAGGAGGAGTTGATCTGGGCGATCGCGCCGCCCTCCAGCTCGAAGACGCCGTAGGCGGCGTCGTCGGCGGTGGCGTCGTAGGGCTTGCCGTTCTCGTCCCAGCGCTGCGGGATGTGGGTGGTCGCCAGGGCCTGTACGGACTTCACGCGGCCGAACAGCTCGTGCAGGACGTACTCCCAGTGCGGGAACATGTCGACAACGATGCCACCGCCGTCCTCGGCACGGTAGTTCCAGGAGGGGCGCTGGGCGGGCTGCCAGTCGCCCTCGAACACCCAGTAGCCGAACTCGCCGCGCACGGAAAGGATCCGGCCGAAGAAGCCGCCGTCGATGAGCCGCTTCAGCTTCAGCAGGCCGGGCAGGAAGAGCTTGTCCTGGACGACGCCGTGCCTGACGCCCTTCTCGTGGGCGAGGCGGGCCAGTTCCAGGGCGCCCTCCAGGCCCGTGGCCGTCGGCTTCTCGGTGTAGATGTGCTTGCCCGCTGCGATCGCCTTCTTGATCGACTCCTCGCGGGCGGAGGTGACCTGCGCGTCGAAGTAGATGTCGACGGTCGGGTCGGCGAGGACCGCGTCCACGTCCGTCGACCAGTGCTCCAGGCCGTGTCGCTCGGCGAGCGCCTTCAGGGCGTGCTCGCGGCGGCCGACGAGGACCGGCTCGGGCCACAGCACGGCGCCGTCGCCCAGGTCGAGGCCGCCCTGCTCGCGGAGGGCCAGGATGGAACGGACGAGGTGCTGGCGGTAGCCCATGCGCCCCGTCACGCCGTTCATGGCGATACGCACCGTCTTGCGTGTCACGTCGATCCCTTCGTACGCGTCCGGCGCCCCGTACGCTCTGGGGCGAGCGTGACAGCAAGCGCTTTCTATATACGGAGACGCTAGCCTCTGTGCGGCGGCTCGGACAAGACCGCGGGGCCGACGAGATGCACGTGTCCGCATACAGCGTCACAGGATGTGACACGACGGACACGGGGCCGTGAAGTCGGGCGGTTCGGGAGCGTGAAGTTGGTCGGTCCGTCGAACACGGTGAACCGCGGGCCTGTACACGGGTGTCTGTAGAGCTGTAGATGGATCTCGGCGGATGTCGGTGGACGTCGGTGGACGGACACGACGGACACCGCCGAGCACGACGGGTACGACGAGAACGCGACCGGAGGACGACGACGATGACGGTGACCCTGGCGGACGTGGCGGCGCGCGCGCAGGTGTCGCCTGCCACCGTGTCGCGCGTGCTGAACGGGAACTATCCCGTGGCGGCGTCGACCCGGGAGCGGGTGCTGCGCGCGGTGGACGAGCTGGACTACGTCCTCAACGGCCCGGCGAGCTCGCTGGCGGCGGCCACCTCCGACCTGGTCGGGATCCTGGTCAACGACATCGCCGACCCCTTCTTCGGGATCATGGCGAGCGCGATCCAGTCGGAGATCGGGGGCCCGGGTGGACGGGCCGGCGGCGAAAGGCTCGCCGTGGTGTGCAACACGGGCGGCTCGCCGGAGCGGGAGCTGACCTATCTCACGCTGCTCCAGCGGCAGCGGGCGGCGGCCGTGGTGCTCACCGGTGGCGCGGTGGAGGTCAGCGCGCATGTGGAGGCCGTGGCCGCGAAGCTGCGCAAGCTCGCGGCGGCGGGGACCCGGGTGGTGCTGTGCGGCCGGCCGCCGGCGCCCGAGGCGATCGCCCTCACCTTCGACAACCGCGGCGGCGGCCGGCAGCTCACCGAGCACCTGATCGGGCTCGGACACCGGCGGCTCGGCTATATCGCCGGTCCGGAGGAGCGCACGACGACGCGGCACCGTCTGGAGGGTCACCGCGCGGCACTGGACGCCGCCGGGATCGAGGACGACCCGCGCCTGACCGTGCACGGCCGCTACGACCGCCGGGCCGGTTACGAGGCGACGCTGGAACTGCTGCGCCGGGACCCCTCGCTCACGGCGATCGTGGCTGCGAACGACACGGTGGCGCTGGGCGCGTGCGCGGCGCTGCGCGACTCCGGGCTGCGCATCCCCGACGACGTGTCGGTGGCGGGCTTCGACGACCTCCCGTTCGCGATCGACGCGGTGCCGGCCCTGACGACGGTCCGCCTCCCGCTCTCGGAGGCGGGGGCCCGCGCGGGCCGTATCGCGATGGGACGCGAGGAGCCGCCGCCGGGCGGGATCGCGACGGTCCGGGGCGAGTTGATGGTGCGGGGGTCGACGGGGGCGCCGCGGGCGTAGGGCCGCGGCCGGTCCCGTGGTCGGCGCTGGGGATCGAGGCTTGCGCGTGCTTCCGTCGGCGTGGCGGAGGAATGCCCGTAAGGGCCGGCGAGGACGAAGGGCCGTCCGGGCGTGCCCGCGACGGTGGCGATCCGGCCCGGCGCGCCCGAGTGTCGCCGACGGGCGCTGCCCGCACGTGCCGAGTAGGGTCCGTTTGCATGAAGCTCGCGTTCTCCACCCTCGGTGTCCCAGGCCTGCCCATACCCGACGTGGTCCACCTCGCGGCCACCCACGGCTACCACGGTGTCGAGCTGCGCGCGCATCCCGACGAACCCGTGCACCCGGGCATCGGCCCCGCCGAACGGGCCGACGCGGCCGCCGCGTTCAAGGCGGCCGGTGTCGAGATCCTGGGGCTCGCGGGGTACGCGCGCGTGGCCGCGCCGGGTGACGACGCGCCGGTCCTGGCGGAGATCCGCGACCTCCTCGACCTGGCTCGCGACGTGGGCGCCCCCTTCCTCCGCGTCTTCCCCGGTGGCGGCACCGAGCAGAGCCAGGAGGAGGCCGACGCGACGGCCGCCCGGCGCCTGGGCACCGCCGCCGAGTACGCCGCCGACGCCGGTGTACGGATCCTGCTGGAGACGCACGACTCGCACCGCACCGGTGCGGACGCCCTGCGTGTCCTCGGCGCGGTCGGCCACCGGAACGCGGGCGCGCTGTGGGACGTGATGCACACCTGGCTGGGCGGCGAGCAGCCACAGGAGACGTACGCGGCGCTGTCCCCCTACCTCGGCTACGTCCAGGTCAAGGACATCGCGTCCGCCGACGACAAGACGCCGCTGCCGCTCGGCTCCGGCGTCCTCCCGCTCGCCGAGTGCGTGGAGGTCCTCTCCCGCCACGGCTGGGACGGCTGGCTGTGCTGGGAGTACGAGAAGCGCTGGTACGAGTCGGCGACACCCCTGCCGGAGCTGCTGGGGGCGGGACGGGAGCACCTGGGGCGGTTGCTGAACGAGTCGGCGTAGGGCGCCCCTGTGCGGCGGCCGCCCCTGTCCGGTGGCCGCCGTTGTTCGGTGGCCACCGGACAGGGCGCCCGTCGGCCTCCCGCGCCGCGCCCCGCGACATGCGACCCGCCGCCGGCTCACGAGCGCGGCCCGTACGCTGCGCGATTGAACTGCGCCGGGTGTGCCGTGAGGCGCGCCGAGCCGTCCAGGCACCACTCCAGTGCGACGGGCCAGGGGCCGTAGCCGGCGTACAGGTCGAAGTGGGCGGCGCCGGGGATGAGCTCCGGCGGGATGCCCAGGGGGTCGCCGAAGCCGGTGCGCGCGACCTCCGGGCAGTACGGGTCGTCGTCGCCCGCGACGAGACGGGTGGGGCCGGGTGGCGTCAGACCGTCCAGGGGCGGAGGGGCGAAGGCTGCGTCAGCGACACCGTCGGCCCACCCGGGTCCTGCCGCCTCCCGGAGTGCGACAGATCCGCCGGATGTGTTGCACTGACAGCCCGCACCCACCCCACCCCCGGCCGGCCCCCACGCACAGTGGAAGCCGCTGTTTGCCCGGACCGCCCCTACCTCACCGTCTCCCCCGCCGCCTGGGCCGACTTCCTCGCCACCCTCGCCTCCAGCAGCGAGCGGCACTCCGGCCACTCCTCCGCCGTGATGGAGTAGATCGCGGAGTCCCGGAGCCGGCCCTCCTCGCCCGGCGCCCAGGAGCGGGACCAGTTGCGCAGGACGCCCTCGAAGCGGGCGCCCACGCTCTGGATCGCCGCGCGGGAGCGGCTGTTGCGGGCGTCGGTCTTCAGGTCGACGCGGGCCACGCCCCACTCCTCGAACGCGTGGCGGAACAGCAGGAGCTTGGACTCGGCGTTGACGCCCGTGCCCTGGGCGGAGCGGGCGAGCCAGGTGAAGCCGACCTCGATGGCGTCGAGCCGGTCGTCCGTGTGCCAGGAACGCGGGTCCCAGTACGCCGTGGCACCGACCGCTCGCCCCGTGGCCAGGGAGATCTGCGCGTACGGGGCGAGCCGGCCCGCCGCCGCACGGCCGAGCTGGGTGTCGACGTACGCGGCGACCTCGTCCGCCCTCGGCACCCACGTGAACGCGTATGTGTCCCGGTCCTCCTCCGCCGCCACCGCGAGGTCGACGGCGTGCCGGTGCTCCAGCGGCTCCAGGCGCACGAGCGCGCCCTCCAGGACCGGCCCCTCCAGCTTGAACGTCAACGCACTCCCGCCCCTCAGTCCGGCAACCCCGCCCGCAGTTCCGCGAACACCTCGTGGAAGTCCGGGAAAGTCTTCCGCACGCACCCGGGGTCGTCGAACGAAATACCCGGCACCCGAAGGCCCGTCACCGCGAAGGACATCGCGATGCGGTGGTCCCCGTACGTCTTGATGTCCGTGCCCACCGGCGCCCCCGGCGCGATCTCGATCCAGTCCGGGCCCGTGGCCACCCCCACTCCCAGCCGCCGCAGGTTCTCCGCGCAGGCCTCCAGGCGGTCGCACTCCTTCACCCGGGTGTTCGCGACGTCCTCGATACGGACCGGACCGGAGGCGAACGGGGCGATCGCCGCGAGGGTCGGCATCGTGTCGGAGATGTCCCGCATGGTGACCGTCAGGCCCCTGGACTCGCCCGTCCCACGCACCGTCGTACGGTCCGCGGCCACCTCCACCTCCACCTCCGCTCCCATCCGCCGCAGCACGTCCACGAACCCCAGGTCTCCCTGGAGCGCGCCCGACCCCAGCCCCGGCACCGTCACCTCGCCGCCCGTCACGGCGGCAGCCGCGAAGAAGTAGCTCGCGGTGGAGGCGTCCGGCTCGATCGCGTACGTCGTGGCGCGGTAACCCCCGGGAGGGACGACGAACACGTCCCCCTCGCGCCGCACCTCCGCCCCGAACGCTCGCATCATCGCGACCGTGATGTCGACGTACGGCGCCGACACCAGGTCCGTCACCGTGATGCGCAGGCCCTGACGTGTGAGCGGGCCGAGGAGGAGCAGGGCCGTCAGGTACTGGGAGGACTGGCCGGCGTCCAGCACCACCTCGCCGCCCGCCACCCCGGCCGCCTCGACCGTCAGCGGATGGTGGCCCTCCGCCTCCTCGTGCCGCAGCCGTACGCCCAGGTCGCGCAGGGCCCGGGTCAGGGGGCCGAGGGGGCGGCGCCGCATCTGCGGCGAGGCGTCGAAGCGGTAGGTGCCGTGGCCCGTGGCGGCCAGGGCGGCAGGAAGCGGGCCGTGGTCGCGCCGTCCCGGCAGTACACGTCCGCCTCCGTGACGGCGGGACCCTGCGGGCGGCCGTCCACGTGCCAGGCCCCGGGGGTCTGTCCGACGCGGTAGCCGAGGGCGCGCAGGCCCTCGGCGAAGCCCTCGGTGTCGTCCGATCGCAGCGGCCGTACGAGCGTGGTGACTCCGTCGGCCGCGGCGGCCAGGAAGAGCGCGCGGGCGGTGATGGACTTGGAACCGGGGATCTCGACTACGGGCATGGGCTCATGCTGGCTCGGTGATCGGCTCGCGTGCTGGAACGTCCGCCGACTGGACCTCCTTCGAACGGCCACCCTCCGAACGGCCCCTCTTCGCCGGGGCCAGGGAGGTCAGCGCCACCCCGCCCACCAGCAGTGCCGCCGCGCCCCAGCGCAGCGGGCTGATCGGCTCCCCCAGGAACAGGGCCGCGGACGACATGCCGAAGACCGGGACCAGGAGGGAGAACGGGGCGACCGTGGACGCCGGGTGACGGCGCAGCAGCCAGCCCCAGGCGCCGAAGCCGAAGACGGTGGTGATCCAGGCGACGTAGAGGACGATGCCGGCGCCCTGCCAGTCGAGGGCGCGGAGCGCGGCGAGGTCACGGGACGGGCCCTCCGTGAGGAGGGACAGGCAGAGCAGGGGCAGCACCGGCACCGTGCTCACCCACACCATGAAGTTCAAGGGGTCCGGCGGGGACGCCTTGCGGGTGAGGACGTTGGACAGGCCCCAGCAGGCCGCCGCCACGATGACCAGGGCGAAAGCGCCGAGCGGACCGGCCGTTCCCTCGTCGACGGCGGCGAGGGCGACGCCGCCGAGGGCCACCGCCATGCCCAGCGCCCTCAGGCGCGTGGGGCGTTCGCCGAGGAGCGCGAAGGCCATGAGCGCCGTGAACACGGCCTGGATCTGGAGGACCAGGGAGGACAGGCCGGCGGGCATTCCGGCGGCCATGCCGAGGAACAGCAGTCCGAACTTGGCCACGCCCAGTACCAGGCCCACCGCCACGATCCACTTCCACGCCACCTTGGGGCGGCCCACGAGGAAGACGGCGGGGACGGCCGCGGCCAGGAAGCGGAGGGCCGAGAACAGCAGCGGCGGGAAGTGGCCGAGGCCGAGTTCGATGACGGTGAAGTTGACGCCCCAGACGGCGGCGACGAGAACGGCGAGAGACAGGTGTGCGGGTCGCATGCGTCGAGCATCACGTCCAGCAACCGTGAAGCACCAGCGATGATTGCTGCATGGTTGGATGAAGCATCTCTAACACCAGGGGGCCGTCTTGCTCGATCTTCAGCGCCTGCGCGCCCTGCACGCCGTCTCCGTCCACGGGACGGTCGGCGCCGCGGCCACCGCGCTCGGCTACACCCCGTCCGCCGTCTCCCAGCAGATCGCCAAGCTGGAGCGGGAGACCAGGACCGTCCTCCTCGAACGGGAGGGGCGCGGCGTACGGCTCACCGATGAGGCGCTGCAACTGGTCTCCACCGCCCAGGAGTTGATGGCAATCGTGGAGCGCGCCGAGACCGAGCTGGAGGAACGGCGGGGGCTGCCCGCCGGCCGGCTGACGGTGGCGGCGTTCGCGTCGGCCGCGCGGGGGCTGATGCCGGGGGTTCTCGCGGATCTGGCGCGCCGGCATCCCGCCCTGGACACCCGGCTGACCGAGGTGGACCCGCATCTGTCCGTCGACCTGGTGGCCAAGGGCGTGGTGGACGTCGCCGTGGCGCACGACTGGGACATCGCGCCGCTGCCCGCCCCGGAGGGAGTGGAACAGGCGGTCATCGGGGACGACCTGTGCGATCTGCTCGTGCCCGCCGGCCACCGTTTCGCCGGACGGACGGCGGTGCGCCGCGAGGAGCTGGGCGGTGAGCGGTGGATCTGCCAGCCGCCGGGCCGGGTCTGCCACGAGTGGCTGGTGCGGACGCTGCGCGCGGCCGGGCACGAGCCCGAGGTGGTCCACCAGGCCGACGAGAACCCGACCCTGGTCGCCCTGGTCGCCGCCGGACTCGGTATCGCCCTGATCCCGCGGCTGGGCCGGGGCCCGCTGCCCGAGGGGGTCGTCGAGGTGCCCCTGGACCCCATGCCCGTACGGCATCTGTACGCGCTGTGGCGCAGGGGTGCGGCCCGGCGGCCGGCGATCGCCGAGACCGTGCGCACCCTCCAGCACCACTGGCCCACCGTGTCGGCGCACAGGCCCCGTTGACCACCCCCGTACCGACTTCCGGCGTCCGGCCGTTTCCGGGGAACCCGACCCGGTGCGCCTTCGTCCCATGGGCAGGTTGCCGGATGAGTCTCCGCGCTGCGGTGTCGGCCCTCGCTGCTGGCTGCGATCGCTGACCACCCTCTCCGCCGCACGCGGCCGGCAGCACGCCGCCGTCGGCGCGCCCCCCTCCAACAGCGCCGATGGCGGCCCCTCCCGTGCGGTACTTCATGTGCGGCGCCTTGACCGGCAGAAACTTCCCGGATATTGGTGACTCCTCGGAAGTTTCCTTCAGCGTTCTCCTCCGGAAGGAGCGCACGTGCACGACTCCGGCACGGGAAGCACCGCACAGCCCTCCAGACGCACGGTCCTCGCCGCCACCGCGGGCCTGACGGCGGCCCTCGCCCTCACCCCGGGCGCCGCTCGCGCCGCCGGGTACGACGACGAACGGCTCAGGGGCCTGATCTCCCGCATGTCGCTCGAGGAGAAGGCCGGCCAGCTCTTCGTGATGCGGGTCTACGGCCACTCGGCGACCGCCCCCGACCAGGCCGACATCGACGCCAACCTCAAGGAGATCGGCGTCCGCACGGCCGCCGAGCTGATCGCCAGGTACCGCGTCGGCGGCATCATCTACTTCACCTGGGCGCACAACACCCGTGATCCCCGGCAGATCGCCGAACTGTCCAACGGCATCCAGAAGGCGTCACTCGACCAGCCCCGCGGACTGCCCGTGCTCATCGCCACCGACCAGGAGCACGGGATCGTCGCCCGCGTGGGCAGGCCCGCGACCCTGTTCCCGGGCGCGATGGCGATCGGAGCCGGTGGCTCCCGGGCCGACGCGCAGACCCTGGGCCGGATCGCCGGAGCCGAGCTGCGCGCCCTCGGCATCCGCCAGGACTACTCCCCCGACGCGGACGTGAACGTCAACCCGGCCAACCCGGTCATCGGCGTACGGTCCTTCGGTGCCGACCCGGAGGCGGTGGCGGACCTGGTCGCGGCGGAGGTGAGGGGCTATCAGTCCTCCCGCGTCGCGGCGACCGCCAAGCACTTCCCGGGCCACGGCGACACCGCCGTCGACAGCCACTACGGCTTCCCGGTCATCACGCACAGCCGCGAGCTGTGGGAGGGGCTGGACGCGGTGCCGTTCCGGGCGGCGGTCCGGGCCGGTATCGACGCTGTCATGACCGCGCACATCATGGTGCCCGCGCTCGACGACTCGGGCGACCCCGCGACGCTCTCCCGTCCCGTCGTCACCGGCATCCTGCGCGAGGAACTCGGCTACGACGGGGTCGTGGTGACCGACTCGCTCGGTATGGAGGGCGTACGGCAGAAGTACGGCGACGACCGTGTGCCCGTGCTCGCCCTCAAGGCAGGGGTCGACCAACTGCTCAACCCCCCGAACCTGGACCTCGCCTGGAACGCGGTACTGGACGCGGTGCGGGGCGGCGAGCTGACCGAGGCCCGGCTGGACGAGTCGCTGCTGCGCATCCTGCGCCTGAAGGCGAAGCTGGGGCTGCTGGACCAGCCGTACGTGACCGCGGCCGGCGTCGAGCGGACCGTCGGCACGCCGGAGCATCTGCGCACCGCCGACCGCATCGCGGACCGCACGACCACGCTGCTGGTCAACAAGGAGCGTCTGCTGCCGCTCTCGCACCGAACCCGCCCCCGGCTGCTGGTGGCCGGCGCGGACCCGGCCTCCCCGACCGGCACCGACGGCCCGCCCACCACCGTCCTGGCGAACGCCCTGACCGAGCTGGGCTTCACGGCGACCGCACTGTCCACCGGCACCGCCCCCTCGCCGGCGACGATCGCGAAGGCGGTGACGGTGGCGGGGGACGCGGACGCGGTGGTCGTGGCCACGTACAACGTGAACGCGGCCAGTCCCCAGCGGACGCTGGTGAACCGGTTGGCCGCCACCGGGAAACCGGTGATCGCCCTCGCCGTCCGGAATCCCTACGACGTCGCCCAACTCCCGGACGCAGACGCCTTCCTGGCGTCGTACTCCTGGACGGACGTCGAACTGCGCGCCGCGGCACGGGTGATCGCGGGCCGGGTGAGGCCGCGCGGGAAGCTGCCGGTGCCGGTGCAACGGGCGGACGATCCGGCGCAGGTGCTGTACCCGATCGGGTACGGACTGTCGTACTAGCCGTACGCCGGGAACCGGGCACCCCGCCCCTGAATGTCGCAAAGCACCCGAGACGTCTGGCGTGGGCCGTGGCCACGGGTCACGCTGGACGGGGGTGGACGGGGGAGTTGGCGATGCGAGGGACACGAGCGTTGCTGGGTGCGCTGCTGGCCGCTGCGCTGGCGGTGGGCGGGCTCTCCGGGTGCCAGACGGTGTCGGGGGCGGCGAGGGACCGGCCGAGCGGGCGTGCCACGTCGCCGGCGCCGTCCGGGTTCGGCGCCGAGTTCCTCGCCGTGGACGAGTGCAGTTCCTTCGGCACGACGAGCTTCTCGGAAGTGCCGTGCACGAGCGAACGGGCCGCCGCCCGGGTGGTCGCCCGCTACGACGGCGATCCGGTGCAGGGCCCCGCATGCCCCGCGACCACGGACTTCGTGCTGCACATCAGCCCCTCGGGGGTGGTGCGGCGCGGCTATGCGTGCATGCGGAACCTGGAGCCGCCGCATCCGGGCGACCCCGGCGGCGGGGGCGGCCCGCGCACGATCGTCGGGGACTGCGTGTACGGCGCGGGCAAGGGCGAGGTCCGGGAGACGGCCTGCGACGGCAGGGGCAGGCGCACGCCCGAGTACAGGGTGACGTCGGCGGTCGCGCGCCGCTCGCAGTGCCCGCCGTCGACGGCGCTCTACGTCCAGCTGGGCGGCAGCAGTCCGGTGGGGTGCGCCCGGCGGCTGTGAGCGCGGGGGCGCGTCAGCAGAGGGTCCATCCGGAGCTGACCGATCCCGACCCGACGGAGCCGCGGATCCACACGCACCGGTGGCCGGCGTGCACGGTGACGGGCCCGGCGTGGTGCGTGTACTGCCCGATGTCGACCGCGGGACGGCTGCCGCGCGCCTGCACGCTCACCGACATGGTCTTCCTGCCGGAGACCCGCTTGGCGAAGGTCACCGCGCACACATAGCCGTCGCGCTTGTAGACCTGCACGGAGCCGGTGGAGAACGAGAGCGTACGAACCTTGCGTCCCGAGCAGTAGCCGGCCGCCTCCGCGTGTCCCGGACTCGCCAGTGCGAGCAGCCCGGACGCCGTCAGTACGGTCATGCCGAGCGCCAGGCGCCGGCGTATCGCACTCTTGTCCACCTTTGTGGTCCCTCCCCGCGACGATAAGCGTACTGTTGTACGGACGCATGGCGTACGGCAGATGGTTGCATCGCGGTGGTGCACGCAGGCACTCATTTTCGAACGTTTGGGGCAACCTCCGCAGAATTTCCTGAATTCGACGGGGCGTCAGGCCGTGGAGCCGACCGGCTCCTCCTGCCCCGGTTCCGGCGCCCCCACGAACGTCCGCCACAACTCGGCGTACCGGCCGCCGCGGCGCAGCAGCTCCTCGTGGGTGCCGTCCTCCGCGATGCGGCCGTGGTCCATCACCACCACCCGGTCGGCGCGGGCCGCCGTGGTCAGGCGGTGCGCCACGACCAGGGTCGTGCGGCGGCCGGCCAGGCGGTCCGTGGCCTGGTTGACCTGGGCCTCGGTGGCCAGGTCGAGTGCGGCGGTCGCCTCGTCGAGCAGCAGGACGTCGGGGTCCACCAGCTCAGCGCGGGCCAGTGCGATCAACTGCCGCTGTCCGGCGGACAGGTTGCGGCCGCGCTCGGCCACCTCGTGCAGATAGCCGCCCTCGAGACGGGCGATCATGTCGTGCGCGCCGACCGCCCGGGCCGCGGCCTCCACCTCGGCGTCGGTCGCGTCCGGACGCCCGTACGCGATGGCGTCCCGGACGGTCCCCTGGAACAGGTACGCCTCCTGCGGGACCACGCCGAGCCGGTGCCGGTACGAGGTCAGGTCCAGCGAGCGCAGATCGGTGCCGTCGACCAGCACCCGGCCGCGCGTGGGGTCGTAGAACCGGGCGACGAGCTTGACCAGGGTCGACTTGCCCGCACCGGTCTCGCCGACGAACGCGACGGTCTGTCCGGCCGGGATCGTCAGGTCCACGCCGGTCAGCGCCTCCTCGTCGTCGCCGTAGGCGAAGTGGACGCCCTCGAAGGCGATGTCGCCGCGCAGCGACAGCACCTCCAGCGGCTCCTCGGCGGCCTTCGTGGTGGTGGGCTCCTGGAGGAGTTCCTGGATGCGGCCCAGCGACACCGTGGCCTGCTGGTAGCCGTCGAAGACCTGGGAGAGCTGCTGCACCGGCGCGAAGAACAGGTCGATGTACAGCAGGTACGCGACCAGGGCACCCGTCGTCAGCGTCCCGGCCTCCACCCGGTGGGCGCCGGAGATCATCACGGACGCCGCGGCCACCGAGGACAGCAGCTGCACGAAGGGGAAGTAGACGGAGATCAGCCACTGGCCGCGGATGCGCGCGCGGCGGTAGGAGTCACTGCCCTCGGCGAACCGCCGCCCGCCGTCCCGCTCGCGCCGGAACGCCTGGAGGATCCGCAGCCCGGACACCGACTCCTGGAGGTCCGCGTTGACCGCCGAGACCCGCTCGCGGGCGAGTTCGTACGCCTTCACGCTGGCCCGGCGGAAGAAGACGGTCGCCACGATCAGCGGCGGCAGCGTGGTGAACACGACGAGGGCGAGCTGTACGTCGATCACCAGCAGCGCGGCCATGATGCCGAAGAAGGTGACGACGGAGACGAAGGCCGTCACCAGCCCCGTCTGCAGGAACGTCGACAGCGCGTCGACGTCCGTCGTCATCCGCGTCATGATCCGCCCGGTCAGCTCCCGCTCGTAGTAGTCGAGCCCGAGCCGCTGGAGCTGGGCGAAGATCTTCAGCCGCAGGGAGTACAGCACGCGTTCGCCGGTGCGTCCGGTCATCCGGGTCTCGCCGACCTGCGCCGCCCACTGGATCAGGACGGTGACCAGCGCCAGCAGGGACGCGGACCAGACCGCGCCGACGGCCATCCGGGACACGCCCTGGTCGATGCCGTGCCGGATCAGGATCGGCAGCAGCAGCCCCATGCCCGCGTCCACGGCGACGAGGGCGAGGCTGACGAGCAGGGGGAGCCCGAAGCCGCGCAGCAGCCGGGTGAGCCCGTACGACTCCTCCGGCCGGACGGCGTGTGCCTCGTCCACGCCCGGGGTGTCGGTGGCCGGGGGCAGCTTCTCCACCTGGGCGAGCAGCTCCGGGGTCGCCGGGGTCCCGGCGAGGGCGTGGTCCTTGGGCTCCCGGTCGCCGGTCCACAGCCGCGGGGTGACCCCGCGCTCGGCGTCGAACTCGGCGTCCAGCTCGTCCCGGACGCTGGTGTCCTCCGACGGCGCGGCCGGCTGGGCGTGGCCCGGGGAGACACCGCCCAGCTCGTCGGGGTCGGTGAGGAGGCGACGGTAGAGGGCGGAGCGCTCCTGCAGCTCCTCGTGGGTGCCGATGTCGGCGAGACGGCCGCCGTCGAGGACCGCGATGCGGTCGGCGAGGTTGAGGGTGGAGCGGCGGTGCGCGATCAAAAGGGTGGTGCGGCCCTCCATGACCTGCTTCAGGGCCTCGTGGATCTCGTGCTCGACGCGGGCGTCCACCGCCGAGGTCGCGTCGTCGAGGACCAGCAGCCGGGGGTCGGTGAGGATGGCGCGGGCGAGCGCGATGCGCTGGCGCTGGCCGCCGGAGAGGGTCAGGCCGTGCTCGCCGACCTTGGTGCCGTAGCCGTCGGGCAGCTCGGCGATGAAACGGTCCGCCTGGGCGGCGCGCGCGGCCCGCTCGATCTCCTCGTCGGTGGCGTCGGGGCGGCCGTAGGCGATGTTGTTGCGGACGGTGTCCGAGAAGAGGAAGGAGTCCTCGGGGACCAGCCCGATCGCGGCGCGCAGGGACGTCAGGGTCAGCTCCCGCACGTCGTGGCCGCCGACGAGGACGGCGCCGTGCGTGACGTCGTAGAAGCGCGGCAGCAGCAGCGAGACCGTGGACTTCCCGGAACCGGAGGAGCCGACGACGGCGAGGGTCTCGCCGGGGCGGATCTCGAAGGAGAGCCCGTCGAGGACCGGGCGCCCGTCCTCGTACGCGAAGGAGACGTCGTCGAACTCGACGGTCGCGGGTGCGTCGCCGGGCAGTTCCTTGGTGCCGTCCTTCAGCGACGGCTCGGTGTCGATCAGCTCCAGGACCCGCTCGGCGCCCGCGCGGGCCTGCTGGCCGACGGTGAGGACAACGGCGAGCATGCGGACCGGGCCGACGAGCTGCGCCAGGTAGGAGGAGAACGCGACGAACGTGCCGAGCGTGATGTGCCCGCGCACCGCGAGCCAGCCGCCGAGCGCCAGCATGGCGACCTGGCCGAGGGCGGGCACGGCCTGGAGGGCGGGGGTGTACCTGGCGTTCAGCCGGATGGTCCGCAGGCGTCCCGCGAAGAGCCGGCGCCCGACCTCGCGGAGCTTGCCGGTCTCCTGCTCCTCCTGCCCGAAGCCCTTCACCACGCGAACGCCGCTGACGGCGCCGTCGACCACGGTCGCCACGGCGGCCGCCTGGGCCTGGGCGTACCAGGTCGCCGGGTGCAGCCGGGACCGGCTGCGCTTGGCGATGAACCCCAGGGCGGGTGCGACGGCCAGGGCGACCAGGGTCAGAGGCAGCGACAGCCAGGCCATGACCATCAGGGAGACCAGGAAGAGCAGGACGTTCCCGATGGTCATCGGAAGCATGAACAGCAGGCCCTGGATCAGCTGGAGGTCGCTGGTGGCGCGGCCGACCACCTGGCCGGTGGACAGTTCGTCCTGACGGCGCCCGTCCAGCCGGGTGATCGTCCCGTACATGTCCGTCCGCAGGTCGTGCTGGACGTCCAGGGCGAGTCGGCCGCCGTAGTAGCGGCGGATGTAGGTGAGGACGTAGACGAGGACGGCCGTGCCGATCAGGGCGCCGGCCCAGGGGGCCATGGGCCTGCTGTGGTTGCCGATGACGTCGTCGATGATCACCTTGGTGATCAGGGGCACCAGGGCCGTGAGCGCCATGCCGGCGAGGGAGGAGCCCAGGGCGAGGACGACGTCCTTGGGGTACCGCCAGGCGTACCCCGCCAGTCGCCGCGCCCAGCCGCGATGCTCCCCCTCGTGCTCTGCCACGCCGGTGCCCTCCTTCAGACCTGGTCTCCCGGAAGGCACCAACGCCGTCAGCAGCGGATTTCATCCCTCCGCAATGTTCGGACTCGTACCGGCGGGTAGGAGGGCCGCGTCGTCCGGACCGGATTCCTGATCACCGGGAGTTCGGCCGTGTCAGCTCGCGGGGGCCGCCGGGTACGCCTCCTGCGGCGTGCTCGTGGGCACGAACGTGCTGGTGGTGGACGTCGTCGGCACCAGGTCCTCGTGGATGGCCCTCGCCACCTTCTGGATGGTGGTGACGCCGTAGTTCATCGTGCTGTTGTCCCAGGTCAGCACGGTGATCATGTAGTCGTGGCCGCGGCCGTTGAACGTGCCGACGCTGTGCACCCGCCAGCCGTGCGTGGAGCGCTGCAGCCAGCCGTTCTTGACGTGCACGGCCACGCCGGAGGACGCGCCCGCCGGAGTGCCCCAGCGCTGTGAGGAGATGACGTTCGCCATCAGCTTCAGCTCGTACGCGCGGGAGTTGTCGCTCAGCACGGAGTTCTTCGCGGTGAGGAGCTTGAGCAGCTTCTGCTCGTCCTGCACGGTGATCTGGGTCAGGCCCCAGTAGCCGTTCGCGCCCGGCTTGGTCTGGGTCATGCCGGCGGCGGTGAGGAAGCCCTTGATCTTCGTCAGGCCCAGCTGCTTCCACAGCGTGCTGGTGGCGTTGTTGTCCGACTTGGTGATCATGGCCGTGGCGAGGCTGTTCTCGCGGCTCGTCAGATAGCGGTTGTGCTTCTTCGCGTCCCACAGCAGCGTGGCGAGCACGGTGACCTTCACCACGCTGGCCGAGTCGTAGGCGGACGTGCCGCGCAGCGAGCAGGTGGTGTTGGTGGAGCGGTCGTACAGGCCGACCGCGACGGCGCCGTTGCGCCCGGCGAGGGCGGCGGTGACGTCCTTCTGCAGCTTGGCGGCCAGACCCGCCTTGCCCGAGGTGCAGCTGACGGTGGGCGTGGCGGCCGCAGCGGGCGTGGCGGCCGCCACGAACGGTACGAGCATGCCGACGCCGAGCCCGGCCGCGAGGACCCGAGCTCTGCTGAATGTCCGGAAATTGCCGGATATCCGGTGAGTCATAGAGGTTGACCATCCTCTTACATGGACAAGAGCGCGCCCCCGGGCACGCTCGTGCCCCATTGACTCACGGGAATGTCCGAAAGTTGTAAGCGAGTTCGCTCACATAATCGTTCGCGGGCCGATTCACGCCCGCAATCACGGCACCCTTGTGAGGAACCTCTCACTTGCCGTCCGCTTACCGGGATCTCACCATCCACAGCTCACGCCCAGGCTGACCACAGTCCGTACCCATGGCGTCCCCGCATGGTGCACTGGTGACCTCTGCCACGCATCCTCGCTCCGAAGTCCCCGGCCGCCCCTCGGTCCCCGGTTCACCGGCCGCCGGGCCGCCCCACGGTCCGTCCCTCGACAGCGGCACCGCGCCGCGCTGGTCGTTGCCGGCGTTGCTCGGCATCCTGGCGCTGGCCGCGGTGCTGTACTCCTGGAACCTGTCCGGATCGAGCCTGAACAGCTTCTACAGCGCGGCCGTGCTGAGCGGCACCCAGAGCTGGAAGGCGTGGTTCTTCGGCTCGTTGGACGCGGGCAACTTCCTCACCGTCGACAAACCGCCCCTCGCGCTGATGGTCATGGGACTGTCGTGCCGCGTGTTCGGCTTCGGCACCTGGCAGATGATGGCGCCGATGATCGTCGCCGCGCTGGCGACCATCTGGATCCTGCACTCCTCAGTGAAGCGGGTGTGGGGCCACGGGGCGGCGGCCGTCGCGGCGCTGGTGCTCGCGCTGACGCCCATCACGGTCGCCATCAACCGCGACAACAACCCGGACACGCTGCTGGTCCTGCTGATGGTCGGCGCGGCGGCGCTCGCGCTGCGCGCGGTGACGAACGGCCGGCTGCTGCCGCTGCTCGGCTCGGCGCTGTGCTTCGGACTCGCCTTCAACACGAAGATGCTCCAGGGCTACATCGCCCTGCCCGCCGTGTTCGCGGTCTACCTGTTCGCGGCCCACGTCGGCCTGGTGAAGAGGTTCGTGAACCTGCTCGTGGCGGGCGTGGCCCTGGCGGCCTCCAGCTTCTGGTGGGCCGTGGCCGTGTCGCTGGTTCCCGCCTCCGAGCGGCCGTACATCGGCGGCTCCACGGACGGCACCGCCTGGAACCTGATCACGGGCTACAACGGCCTCGGCCGCGTCTTCGGCGGCGAGGGCAACGGCGGGGGCGGCGGTGGCGGAGGCGGAGGCTTCTCCGGCAGCGCGGGCATCGGCCGCATGTTCAACGACATCCTGGGCGGCCAGATCTCGTGGCTGATCCCCTTCGCGGCCATCGCCTGCGTCGGCGGCCTGATCCTGTGCGGCCGCGCCCCGCGCACCGACCTGACGAGGGCCACGCTGCTGCTGTGGGGCGGCTGGACGGCGCTGCACTACCTGACCTTCGCCATGGCCGAGGGCACCATGCACCCGTACTACACGACCGCACTGGCCCCCGGTATCGCGGCCCTGTGCGGGGGCGGCGGCACGATGCTGCTGCGCGCGTTCCGCGCCGACAAGCGCTGGGCGTGGGTGCTTCCGGCGGGACTGGCCGTGACGGCCGTCTGGGCGATCGTGCTGCTGCGCCGGGCCTCCGGCTGGAACACCTGGCTGTGGCCGGCCATCGGTGCGGTCATGGCGGCGGCGGTCGTCGGCCTGTTCGTCTTCCGCTCGGGCAACCGCGTCCGGCTCCTCGCGGCCTCCGTCGCCGCGGCGGTCGTCGCGGCGCTCGCGGGCCCGGCTGCGTACGCCTGGTCGGTGCCGCCCCGTTCGGGCGACGGCGGCATGGGCGGTACGAACCCGACCGCCGGTCCCTCCACGGGCGGCGGCTTCGGCGGCGGGCCGGGCGGCAATCGCGGCGGCTTCGGCGACAGCGGCGGCCCCGGCACCGGCGGGATGCCGGGCGGCACCCAGCAGGGCTCGGGCCGGAACGCCGAGGCCGGCGGCGCCCCGGGCGGCGGCGCACCCGGCAGCGCGTCCGGCGGCGGCTTCCCCGGTGGCCAACAGGGCGGCGGCAACGCCGAGATGGGCGGCACGCCCCCGAACGGCGCCGGCCGCGAGCCCGGCACCCAGGACGGTACGACCGGCAACGACCGCACGCGCGCAGGCTTCGGCGGCGGCCCCGGTGGCATGGGCGGGGCGAGCAGCGAGCTCATCGCCTACCTGAAGAAGCACCGGGACGGGGCCGAGTGGCTGCTCGCGGTCTCCAACTCGCAGGGCGCGGCGCAGATCGAGTTGAGCAGCAACGTGCCCGTCATCTCCATGTGGGGCTTCACCGGCACCGACCAGGCGATGACCGTCGCCAAGCTGAAGGAACTGGTGAAGAAGGGCGAACTCCACTACATCCAGCTCGGCGGTGGCATGGGGGGCGGCCCGGGCGGCGGCAACAACAGCCTCAGCTCCGAGGTGACGTCGTGGGTCCAGAAGCACGGCACGGCGGTCAAGGAGAGCGCCTACAGCAGGACCACGACGACGAACTCCTCGTCGGGGACGAGCCAGTCGACGCTGTACCGCCTGGACCCGTCCGACGTCAGCTGAGGTGTGTCGGCGCGAACATCCGCAGGAGCGCCGGCAGGACGACCACCGAAGGCCCTGGTTCCGCCAGGGCCTTCGCCAGGTCGGCCTCCAGGGTCTCGGGGGTCGTGCGCACGCCCGGGACGCCGAAGGACTCCGCGAGGGCCACGTAGTCGGGGCGGGTCAGTTCCGTCGCCGTGGCCTGGCCGAAGGCGTCCGTCATGTACTCGCGCAGGATGCCGTAGCCGCCGTCGTCGACGATCAGCCAGGTGACGTCGAGGCCGTACTGCCGGGCCGTCGCCAGTTCCGCTATGGAGTACAGGGCGCCGCCGTCGCCCGACACCGCCAGGACGGGGCGCGTGGGGTCCGCCGCCGCCGCGCCGAGGGCCGCCGGGAAGCCGTAGCCGAGACCGCCCGCTCCCTGCGCGGAGTGCATGGTGTTGGGAGCCTTCGCGTCGAAGGCCGACCAGGCCCAGTAGGCCAGGATCGTCATGTCCCAGAAGGACGGGGAGTCTGCGGGCAGGGCGCGGCGCACCGACGCCAGCACCTCCTGTTCCAGGGTCAGCTCCTGGGAGGCGATCCGCTCGGCCACCTTCGCGAGCAGCGCCCGTGCACGCTCCGGAGCCCCCTCGTCCTCTCGGGCCTCCACCGTCTCCAGCAGCGCCTGCAACGCCAGGCGGGCGTCCGCGTGGATACCGAGGGCCGGGTGGTTGGACTCCAGCTTGCCGAGGTCCGCCTCGATCTGGATCACCCGGCCGCGCGGCTTGAACGTGTGGTAGTTCGAGGAGAGTTCGCCGAGGCCGGAGCCGACCACGAGCAGGACGTCCGCGTCCTCGAGGAGGTCCGTGGTGTGGCGGTCCTCCAGCCAGGACTGGAGGGACAGCGGGTGCCCCCAGGGGAAGGCGCCCTTGCCGCCGAAGGTGGTGACGACGGGGGCGTTCAGCTTCTCGGCGAGCGCCACCAGCTTTCCGGACGCGTCCGACCTGACCACTCCCCCGCCCGCGATGATCGCCGGGCGGTCGGCGCCCGACAGCAGATGCGCGGCCACCGCGGTCAGTTCGGGGCGTGGCGGCAGGTCGTCCGGGGTCGCGTCCACCGCCGTCACCACCGGCAGCCGTGTCTCGGCGAGCAGCACGTCCTGCGGGATCTCCACCCACACCGGGCCGTGCGGCACCGTCAGCGCCGACTTCCATGCCTGCGCGATCGCCGACGGGATCTGCGACTGCGTACGGACCGTGTGGACCGACTTGACCACGCCCCGGAACGAGGCCGCCTGGTCGGGGAGTTCGTGCAGGTAGCCGTGGCGGCCGCCGCCCAGGCCCGCGGACGGGACCTGGCTGCTGACGGCCAGCACGGGCGCCGACGCCGCCGCGGCCTCCTGGAGCGCCGCCAGGGACGTCAGCGCACCGGGGCCGGTGGAGAGCAGCAGCGGTGCCGCCTCACCCGTGATCCGGCCGTACGCGTCCGCCGCGAACCCGGCGTTGTTCTCCACCCGCAGTCCGACGTACCGGAGGTCGGAGCGGCGCAGCGCGTCGAACATGCCGAGCGCGTGCTGGCCGGGCAGGCCGAAGACCGTCGTCGCGCCCAGCCCGGCCAGGGTCTCCACGACCAGGTCTCCGCCGTTACGGCCGGGGGGAGGGTCGAGCGCGGCCTCCGTCTGGGCGGTGGTGGGACGGAGCACCAGGTCGTGGTCGTGCGTCACTTGCTCTCGGTCTCCTCACCGGTGCGGGCCGCCGCGATCTGGCGGGTCATGATCGTCGTCAGTTCGTACGCCGTGTGGGACGCGGCCACCGACGTGATCTCCGCGTGGTCGTAGGCGGGCGCCACCTCGACGACGTCCGCCGAGACCAGGTTGCAGGACGCGAGGCCCCGCAGGATCTCGAGGAGTTCGCGGGAGGTCATGCCGCCCGCCTCCGGGGTGCCGGTGCCGGGGGCGTGCGCCGGGTCGAGGCAGTCGATGTCGATGGAGATGTACAGCGGGCGGTCGCCGATGCGCTGGCGCAGCTGGTCGGCGACCTCGTCGGCGCCGCGCCGGTAGATGTCGGCGGAGGTGACGATGCCGAAGCCCATCTTCTCGTCGTCGGTCAGGTCCTGCTTGCCGTAGAGCGGGCCGCGGGTGCCGACGTGGGAGAGCGCGGAGGTGTCGAGGATGCCCTCCTCGACGGCGCGGCGGAACGGGGTGCCATGCGTGTACTCCGCGCCGAAGTAGGTGTCCCAGGTGTCGAGGTGGGCGTCGAAGTGGAGCAGCGCGACCGGGCCGTGCTTCTTCGCCACCGAGCGGAGCAGCGGCAGTGCGATGGTGTGGTCGCCGCCGAGGGTCATCAGGCGGGCGCCGGTGCCGAGCAGTTCGTCGGCGGCGGCCTCGACGGTCTCCACCGCCTCGTGGATGTTGAACGGGTTCACGGCGATGTCGCCGCCGTCCGCGACCTGGGCGAGCGCGAAGGGGGAGGCGTCCTGCGCCGGGTTGTACGGGCGCAGCAGGCGGGACGCCTCACGGATCGCGTTGCCGCCGAAGCGGGCGCCCGGGCGGTAGGAGACGCCCGAGTCGAACGGTACGCCGACCACGGCGACGTCCGCGGTGCCGACCTCGTCGAGGCGGGGCAACCGGGCGAAGGTCGCGGGGCCCGCGTACCGCGGGATGCGGGACGAGTCGACGGGGCCGCGGGGCCGGCTGCCGCCTGCTGCGGGGTTCTCGGTGCTGCTCATCGTCGGACTCCTCCAGGAAATGCGTGTTTCTTCCAGTGTCGCGGAGCCCTCCGACGGGCCCCGCACGGCCCGGCCGCCCCCTGGCGGCCGGGCCGAAGCATCAGGGTCAGGCGCCCACCGCCGCGGGCTCCTCCGCGCTCGCCGCGCCGCGCCCGGCGAGCCGCTCCCGCCACGCGGCCAGGACGGCCTCGTCGGTCGGCCTGGTCACCAGCGACACGACGACGTAGGCGGCGAGCGAGGCCGCCAGACCGTAGTAGACGGGCTCGTTGGCGAGGATGCCGTAGGACGCCATGAGGCCGATGACGACGAGACCGCCGACCACGACCGAGGCGAGCGCGCCCTGGACGGTGCCGCGCTTCCACAGCAGGCCGCCCAGGATCGGGACCAGCAGACCGCCGACGAGCAGGTTGTACGCGACGGTCAGCGCCTCGACCACGTTGTTCAGCGCGATGGCCGTGCCGATCACCGCCACCCCCATGATCAGGATGAAGGCGCGGTTGCCCTTCACCTCGTCGTGCGCCCCCTCGTCGCGGCGCACGACACCGCGCAGCCGCGACCAGATGTCGTTGTTGGCGACGGTCGCACACGCGATGAGGGCACCGGAAGAGGTCGACATCACCGCGGCGAGGGCGGCGGCGAGCACCAACCCCCTTATTCCGACGGGGAGTTCCTGCTTCACGATGGTCGCGAACGCGTCGTCGGGGCTGCCCAGCTTCGGGTACAGCACCTTGGCGGCGGTCCCGATGACGGCGCCGGCGAGCGCGTAGGCCAGACAGTAGGTGCCGGCGACCGTGCCGCCCCACTTGGCGGTCGTGTCGCTGCGCGCGGTGAACACGCGCTGCCAGATGTCCTGCCCGATCAGCATGCCGAACGTGTAGATCAGGACGTAGGTGAAGATCGTCTCGCCGCCGATGCCCAGCGGATCGAAGTACGAGGTCGGCAGCTCGGCCTTCATCTCGCTGAAGCCGCCGGCCTTGACGACCGCGATGGGCAGCAGGAGGAGCAGCACGCCGATCGTCTTGACGACGAACTGCACCATGTCCGTCAGCGTGATGGACCACATGCCGCCGAGCGTGGAGTACGCGACGACGATGGAGCCGCCGAGGATGATCGCGAGCGTCCGGTTCATGTCGAAGAGGACGTCGAAGATGGTGGCGTAGGCGATGGTCGAGGTGACCGCGAGCATCAGGGTGTACGCCCACATGACCACGCCCGAGATCACGCCGGCCCGGCCGCCGTATCTGAGGTCGAGCATCTCGGAGACGGTGTAGACCTTCAGGCGGGCGATGCGGGCGGAGAAGAAGACCGAGAGGGCCAGCAGGCCGAGGCCGATGGTGAACACCATCCAGGCGCCGGAGAGCCCGTACTGGTAGCCGAGGCCGACACCGCCGATGGTGGACGCGCCGCCGAGCACGATCGCGGCCATGGTGCCGGAGTACATGGCGGGCCCGAGGCGGCGTCCGGCCACCAGGAACTCGCTCTTGGAGCGGGCGCGGCGCATGCCCCACCAGCCCATGGCCAGCATGCCGGCCAGATAGACGACGATCACTGTGTAGTCGACGGCCATGTAGGGCCCTCCTTCGCGCACTTCCCGGTGGCGTGTCGTGCAGATGGATCTCGGGGACGCGGTCGGCCGCTCGGCCCGACCGGTGGTGGAGACAGCGCTCGCGGGGACATCCGCCCGTACCCGCGGCTGCCGGTCTGGACTGACATTAGGTGGCCGGAAAGCGACTGCGAAGTGTACGTTTCATCCATCTGAACCGCACGGGATGGAGGAACCGTCCACCATGCCGGACACACCCTCGGCGCCGGCGGTACCGCCGACCCCACCGGTACCGCTCTCCGCCCTGCTGGCCCGGGAGGACCTGGCCCTTCGGCAGATCGCCGGACCCGGGGACGCCGACACGGCGATCCACTGGGCGCACACCTCGGAGATGGCGGACCCCTACCCGTACCTGCTGGGCGGCGAGCTGCTGCTGACGGCGGGCGTGCACATCCCGGAGGCGGCGGGATCGGGGACTTACTTCGACGACTACGTCTCCCGGATCGTGGCGGCGGGCGGCGCGGCGCTCGGTTTCGGCCTCGCGCCGGTGCACGACACGGTGCCGCGGGCGCTGGTGGCGGCCTGCGACCACTACGGGCTGCCGCTGCTGGAGGTCCCGCCGCAGACGACGTTCTCGGGCGTGGCCCGCGCGGTCTGGCAGCTGATGGCCCAGGCGCGGCTGGCGGAACTGCGCCGCGTCACGGAGGCCCAGCAGAGCCTGGCCGCGGCGGCGTCCCGCCCGGACCCGGTGCCGTCGGTGCTGCGGCAGCTGGCGCAGCGGGTGGGCGGCCGGGCGGTGCTGTACGGACCGGACGGCGCGGAACTGGCGGGGGCGGGAGGTGCGCCCGAGGAGGCTGCCCGGGCGCTGGGCGAGCTGGCGGGAGTGGTCCGCCCGGCCGGCGCCGCGGGTCCGACCCCCGCCTCCGCCACCGACACGGTCGCCGAGACCCATCTCGCCGCCTACGCCCTCGGCACCGGGCAGGGCTTCGTCCTCGGGGTGGCGGCACCGCGGCGGGACCCCGGCGACCACACCATCGCCTCGGTCGCGGCGGTGCTCCTCACGCTCCTCACCGGGGAGCAGCAGAGCGGGGCGGGTGCGGCCCGCTCCTCGGCGCTCGTACGGCTGCTGCTGGGCGTCCCGCCCGAGGCGGTCGCGCCCCTGCTCGGCGGGGACCGGTGGGTGGTGGTGCACGCCCGGCCCACCCGGGACGGACCGGCGCCGGACGCCGTGGCCGCGTCCGCGCTCGGGGCCGCGCTCGGATCCACGCTGGTCGATCTCGAGGACGGGTTCGTACGGGTCCTGGTCCCGGCCGACCGCGAACCGGCCCCGCAACCCGGCTGGACCCTGGGCCGCAGCGCCCCTGCCGCCCCGCGCGACTGGGCCGCCGCCGACACCCAGGCCTCCCGCGCCCTGGCCCGCGCCCGCGCGACCCGCACCCCGCTGGTCCGGCACGGAGAGCGCACGGGCCTGGCGGACCTGGTCCCGCCCGCGGAGGCCGAGCTGCACGCCCGCACGCTGCTGGCACCGCTGGGCCAGGGCACCGCCCTCACCGAGACACTGCGCACCTGGCTCTCCCTGCACGGCAGTTGGGACCGCACGGCGGTCGCCCTGTCGGTCCACCGCAACACGGTCCGGCAACGGATCGCGCGGTGCGCGGCACTGCTGGGGGTGGACCTGGACGACGCGGACGTACGGATGGAGCTGTGGTTCGCGCTGAAGCAGGGGCCGGCGGACCGACCGGGGACAAACCTCGACCGTGGCTGACACGGCACGGCCCCGCCCGACGGCCACGTCCCGGTGGCGCCACGCCCGGCGCCACGACTGACGCGGCACGAGCCCCTTCGCCGGCACGCCCCCGCTCAACGCCGCCACCGCCCGGCGCAGGACGGTCGGCCGTCGTCCCGACACGCCCCCGGCACGCCCCTGCCGCCGCACGCGTGGGCGCAGCCCCGGGCGCCACGCCCCGTCCCCACCCACGCACGCGCGCCGACAGGAACCGGACGCCGGCCCCTGCGTCCGCATCCGCCCGACCACGCCGCCCCCTGCGCACCGCACCCGACCGACCACGCCGCCCCGTGGGGCAATGCTCACCCGCCGAGACGGATGGGTGGGTGGGCGGGCCGACACCCGTGGGCCACCCGGCAGGGAGTGACGCACATCCCACGGAACGAAACACCGGCGGCCCGAGCGGGGCGCCCCGGCAGAATGGAGGGCATGCCGATACCCGGGATCCCCAGCCGTGCCGATCTCCTCGTCCACCTCGTCCGGACCCGCATCGCGGGCGAGGTCGCCACGCCCCGCGAGAACAACCTCTCCCACTACCGCAAGCTCGCGAACGGCGACCGGAACTTCTGGCTCGGCCTGGAGCTCGGCGACCGCTGGAGGGACGAACAGGACGTCCTCGCGGTCATGGCGGAGCGCTGCGGCGTCAGCGACGACCCCGAGTACCGCTACGGCCAGGACACGATCGACCCGGAACTGACGGTCGACGCACTGGAACGGCTCGCGGCCCGTCTGCGCAAGGCCGCCGACGGCGGGCAGCGCGTGCTGTTCGCCACCGGCCACCCCGGCGGTCTTCTCGACGTGCACCGCGCCACCGCCGCCGCCCTGCGCGCCGCCGGCTGCGAGATCGTCGTGATCCCGGACGGGCTGCGGACGGACGAGGGGTACGTCATGCAGTTCGCGGACGTGGCCGTCCTGGAGCACGGCGCCACCCTGTGGCACACGCACTCGGGCGAGCCGATGAAGGCGATCCTGGAGGGCCTGGAGGGCGAGGGACGCCCCCTGCCGGACCTGGTCGTCGCCGACCACGGCTGGGCGGGCTGCGCGGGACAGCTCGGCATCGACTCCGTCGGGTACGCCGACTGCAACGACCCGGCGCTCTTCATCGCCGAGGCCGAGGGCACCGTCCAGGTGACGGTCCCCCTCGACGACCACGTCGCGAGCCCCCGCCACTACGACCCGCTGACGGCGTACCTGCTGCACGCGGCGGGCCTGACGGAGGACTGAGCGGGTCAGCGGGGGACGCGGACCACGCCCTCCTGGATCACCGTGATCGCCAGCCGCCCGTCCTGCGTGTAGATCCGGGCCTGGCCGAGCCCGCGCCCGCCGGACGCGGACGGCGACTCCTGGTCGTACAGCAGCCATTCGTCGGCCCGGAACGGCCGGTGGAACCACATGGCGTGGTCCAGCGAGGCCCCGACGACGTCACCGACGGCCCAGCCGCCGCGCCCGTGCGCGAGCAGCACCGAGTCGAGGAGCGTCATGTCGGAGACGTAGGTGGCGAGGACGACATGCAGCAGGGGGTCGTCGTCGAGCTTTCCGTTGGTGCGGAACCACACCTGGGAGTGCGGCTCGCGCGGCTCCCCGAACCTGCCGTACGGCGGCTCGTCGACGTACCGCAGGTCGACGGCCTCGCGGGCCTCCAGGAACCGTTCCACGACCTCGGGGGCGAGGTGGTCGTAGCCGCGCAGCCGCTCGTGGGAGGTGGGCAGCGTGGCCGGGTCGGGCGCGGAGGGCATCGGCGCCTGGTGCTCCAGGCCCTCCTCGTACGTCTGGAACGACGCGGAGAGGTGGAAGATCGGCTGCCCGTGCTGGACCGCGACCACCCGACGGGTGGTGAAGGAGCGGCCGTCGCGGATGCGGTCGACGCTGTAGACGATGGGCGCGCCGGGGTCGCCGGGGCGCAGGAAGTACGCGTGCAGAGAGTGCGCGTGCCGTTCCTCGGGGACCGTGCGCCCCGCGGCGACCAGTGCCTGGGCCGCGACCTGCCCGCCGAAGACGCGCGGAACCACGGCGGACCGGGACTTGCCGCGGAAGATGTCCCGCTCGATCCGCTCCAGGTCGAGCAGATCGAGCAGGGACTGAAGTGCCTGACTCATGGCGTCAGTTGTATCCGGCACTTTTTTCCGTGACCTTACAGACCCATGTCCTTGGCGATGATCGTCTTCATGATCTCGCTGGTGCCGCCGTAGATGCGGTTGACGCGGTTGTCGGCGTACAGACGGGCGATCGGGTACTCGTTCATGTAGCCGTAGCCGCCGTGCAGCTGGAGGCAGCGGTCGATGACGCGGTGGGCGACCTCGGTGCAGAACAGCTTGGCGGAGGCGGCCTCGGCGGGGGTCAGCTCGCCGGCGTCCAGGGCTTCCAGCGCGCGGTCGGCGACGGCCTCCGCCGCGTCCACCTCGGCCTGGCAGGCGGCCAGCTCGAACTTGGTGTTCTGGAAGTGGGCGACCGGCTTGCCGAAGACGGTGCGCTCCTGCACGTACTGCTTGGCGAACCGGACGGCGGCCTTGGCCTGCGCGTAGGCGCCGAAGGCGATGCCCCAGCGCTCGGAGGCCAGGTTGTGCCCGAGGTAGTAGAAGCCCTTGTTCTCCTCGCCGAGCAGGTCCTCGACCGGCACCTTGACGTCGACGAAGGCCAGCTCGGCCGTGTCGGAGGTCTTCAGGCCCAGCTTGTCCAGCTTGCGGCCGATGGAGTAGCCCTCGGACTTGGTGTCCACGGCGAACAGGGATATGCCGAAGCGGCGGTCGTCCTCGCGCGGGGCGGCGGTGCGGGCGCAGACGATGACGCGGTTGGCGTGGACGCCGCCGGTGATGAACGTCTTGGCGCCGTTGAGGACGTAGTGCGTGCCGTCCTCGGAGAGCTTGGCGGTGGTCTTCATGCCCGCGAGGTCGGAGCCGGTGCCCGGCTCGGTCATCGCGATGGCCCACATCTCCTCGCCGGTGACGAACTTCGGCAGGTAGCGCTTCTTCTGCTCGTCGGTGGCGAGCATCTTGATGTACGGCAGGGCGAGCAGGACGTGCACCCCGGAGCCGCCGAACTGCACGCCGGCCCGCGCGGTCTCCTCGTAGAGGACGGCCTCGAACTTGTGGGTGTCCAGGCCGGCGCCGCCGAACTCCTCGGGCACGCTGATGCCGAAGATGCCCAGATCGCCGAGCTTGTAGTAGAAGTCGCGCGGCGCCTGGCCCGCGGCGAACCACTCGTCGTACACCGGTACGACCTCGGCCTCGATGAAGGCGCGCAGGGTCTCCCGGAACGCCTCGTGGTCCTCGTTGAACACAGTACGGCGCACCGCCGCCACCTCCAGCTGGATACTTCCGGCCATGTCTAAGCGCTTGCTCAGACATCACCGTACCGGCGAGTACGGACGGCAGTCCAGAGGCCCCCAGCCGTAACGCTCGTCACGCTTGCGGAGCAGGACCCCGACTCATTCCCCGCCCGCCGCCGCGAACGCCCCCCGCGCCATCCGGTGCAGCAGCTGCGCCGTCGTCCCCCGCCCCGGCAACGAGCCCGGCCGCCCCAGGTGCGGGGTCGAGTTGAGCAGGCCGAAGACCGAGTGCACCGCCGAGCGGGCGGCCGGCTCCGCCAGACCCGGGTACACCTCCCGCAGCACCTCCACCCACAGCTCCACGTACTGCCGCTGGAGCTGGCGCACGAGCTTGCGGTCGCTGTCCCGGAGGCGGTCCAGCTCGCGGTCGTGCAGGGTGATCAGGGGGCGGTCGTCGAGCGCGAAGTCGATGTGCCCCTCGATCAGCGAGTCGAGGACCGCCTCCGGGTTCCGCCCGTCGGGACCTCCGTCGGCCTCGGCGACCCGCCGCCTGGCCCCGGTCAGCAGCTGCCCGCTGATCCCCACGAGCAGCTCGGCGAGCATCGCGTCCTTGCCCGCGAAGTGCCGGTACAGACCGGGTCCGCTGATGCCGACCGCGGCCCCTATCTCGTCGACTCCGACGCCATGGAAGCCGCGTTCGGCGAACAGGCGCGCGGCCTCCTTGAGGATCTGCTCGCGACGGGTGGGGGCGTCGGTTCTCGTGGCCATGAAAACAATTCTAGACACGGAGGTTAGCGGTCGTTAACCTGAAGGAAATGCGTTAACGCTCATTAACAAGGTGAGGGGACCGCAGGATGCACGAGGCACCGGAGCTGACGAGCGCGGCAGACCCCGCGTCGGAGGCCTGGCGGGCCAACGAGGCGGCGCACCGCGCGCTGGTGGAGGAGTTGCACGCCAAGCTGGCCGCGGCCCGCTTGGGCGGCGGCGAGAAGGCCCGCGCGCGCCACACCGCGCGCGGCAAGCTGCTGCCGCGAGACCGCGTGGACACCCTGCTGGACCCCGGCTCGCCCTTCCTGGAGCTGGCCCCGCTGGCCGCCGAGGGGATGTACGACGGGCAGGCGCCGGCCGCCGGGGTGATCGCCGGGATCGGGCGGGTCAGCGGCCGCGAGTGCGTGATCGTCGCCAACGACGCCACCGTCAAGGGCGGCACGTACTACCCGATGACGGTGAAGAAGCACCTGCGGGCCCAGGAGGTGGCGCTCGACAACCGCCTGCCGTGCGTCTACCTCGTCGACTCCGGCGGCGCCTTCCTCCCCATGCAGGACGAGGTCTTCCCCGACCGGGAGCACTTCGGGCGGATCTTCTACAACCAGGCGCGGATGTCCGGCGCCGGCATCCCGCAGATCGCCGCCGTCCTCGGCTCCTGCACGGCGGGCGGGGCGTACGTCCCGGCGATGAGCGACGAAGCCGTGATCGTGCGCAACCAGGGCACGATCTTCCTGGGCGGACCGCCCCTGGTGAAGGCGGCCACGGGCGAGGTCGTCACCGCCGAGGAGCTCGGCGGCGGCGAGGTCCACGCACGTGTGTCCGGCGTGACGGACCACCTGGCGGAGGACGACGCGCACGCACTGCGGATCGTGCGGAACATCGTCGCCACGCTTCCCGCGCGCGGGACGCTGCCCTGGGAGGTCGTCCCGTCGGTCGAGCCGAAGGTGGATCCGTACGGGCTGTACGGGGCGGTGCCGGTCGACTCCCGCACCCCCTACGACGTCCGCGAGGTCATCGCGCGCGTGGTGGACGGCTCCCGCTTCGCCGAGTTCAAGGCGGAGTTCGGGCAGACCCTCGTCACCGGCTTCGCCCGGATCCACGGCCACCCGGTGGGGATCGTCGCCAACAACGGCATCCTGTTCTCCGAGTCCGCCCAGAAGGGCGCCCACTTCATCGAGCTGTGCGACCAGCGCGGCATCCCGCTGGTGTTCCTGCAGAACATCTCCGGCTTCATGGTGGGCCGCGACTACGAGGCCGGCGGCATCGCCAAGCACGGCGCCAAGATGGTCACGGCGGTCGCCTGCACACGCGTACCGAAGCTCACGGTGGTGGTCGGCGGCTCGTTCGGCGCGGGCAACTACTCGATGTGCGGACGGGCCTATTCACCGCGGTTCCTGTGGATGTGGCCGAACGCCAAGATCTCGGTCATGGGCGGCGAGCAGGCCGCCTCGGTCCTCGCCACAGTCAAGCGCGACCAGCTGGAGGCCCGGGGGGAGTCCTGGGCGGCGGAGGAAGAGGAGGCCTTCAAGGCCCCGATCCGCGACCAGTACGAGCGCCAGGGCAACGCCTACTACGCCACGGCCCGCCTGTGGGACGACGGCGTGATCGACCCGCTGGAGACCCGCCAGGTCCTGGGCCTGGCCCTGACCGCGTGCGCCAACGCGCCTCTGGGTGAACCCCAGTTCGGCGTCTTCCGGATGTGAGGGGGGCTTGACGACCATGTTCGAGACAGTGCTTGTGGCCAACCGGGGCGAGATCGCCGTCCGCGTCATCCGCACGCTGCGGTCGATGGGCGTGCGCTCGGTGGCCGTCTTCTCCGACGCCGACGCCGACGCCCGGCACGTCCGGGAGGCCGACACGGCGGTACGGATCGGACCGGCGCCGGCGGCCGAGAGCTATCTGTCCGTGGAGCGCCTGCTGGAGGCCGCCGCCCGGACCGGAGCCCAGGCGGTGCACCCCGGGTACGGCTTCCTCGCGGAGAACGCGGCGTTCGCGCGCGCGTGCGCCGAGGCGGGGCTGGTGTTCATCGGGCCGCCCGCCGAGGCGATCGCGCTCATGGGCGACAAGATCCGGGCCAAGGAGACGGTGCGGGCGGCCGGAGTGCCGGTCGTACCGGGGTCGAACGGCAGCGGGCTGACGGACGCCGAGCTGGCCGAGGCCGCCCGCGAGATCGGCATGCCGGTGCTGCTCAAGCCCAGCGCGGGCGGCGGCGGCAAGGGCATGCGACTGGTGCGGGACGCGTCCGCGCTGGCCGACGAGATCGCCGCCGCCCGCCGAGAGGCCCGCGCCGCCTTCGGCGACGACACCCTCCTGGTCGAACGGTGGATCGACCGCCCCCGCCACATCGAGATCCAGGTCCTGGCGGACGCCCACGGGAACGTGGTGCACCTGGGCGAGCGCGAGTGCTCCCTCCAGCGTCGCCACCAGAAGATCATCGAGGAGGCGCCGAGCGTGCTCCTCGACGAGGCCACGCGCGCGTCGATGGGCGAGGCGGCGGTCCAGGCGGCCCGCTCCTGCGGCTACGAGGGCGCGGGCACGGTGGAGTTCATCGTGCCCGGCGACGACCCCTCCTCGTACTTCTTCATGGAGATGAACACCCGCCTCCAGGTGGAGCACCCGGTCACCGAGCTGGTTGTATCCGTTGGTGCGGCTGACGTCGCGGGCGGCCTGGACCTGGTCGAGTGCCAGCTACGGGTGGCGGCGGGCGAGCCCCTGTCCTTCAAGCAGGACGACATCACCCTCACGGGGCACGCGATCGAGGCCCGTATCTGCGCCGAGACCGTGTCCATCAAAGAGGGCGCACGGGGCTTCCTCCCGTCCGGCGGCACGGTGCTGAGGCTGCACGAACCGCAGGGCGACGGCATCCGCACCGACTCCGGCCTGTCCGAGGGCACGGAGGTCGGCAGCCTCTACGACCCGATGCTGTCGAAGGTCATCGCCTACGGCCCGGACCGCGCGACCGCGCTGCGCAAGCTCCGCGGGGCGCTCGCGCAGACGGTCACACTGGGCGTGCAGACCAACGCCGGTTTCCTGCGCCGCCTGCTGGCCCATCCCGCGGTCGTGGCGGGTGAGCTGGACACGGGGCTGGTGGAGCGCGAGGTCGACTCGCTGATCCCGACGGAGGTGCCGGACGAGGTCTACGAGGCCGCCGCCGCCGTACGTCTGGACGCCCTGACGCCGCGCGGGGAGGGCTGGATCGACCCGTTCTCCGTGCCGAGCGGCTGGCGGCTCGGGGGCGAACCCAAGCCGGTCGCCTTCCCGCTGCGGGTGCACGAGCCGGTGGAGTACGCGCCCCGGGGCTCCCACACGGTCACCGAGGACCACGTCTTCGTCGTTCTGGACGGCGTACGCCACACCTTCCACCGCGCCCACGACTGGCTGGGCCGCGACGGCGACGCCTGGCATGTGCGCGACCACGACCCGGTCGCCGCGTCCCTCACCGGCGCCGCCCGCTCCGGCACCGACTCGCTGACCGCGCCCATGCCCGGCACGGTGACGGTGGTCAAGGTGGCCGTCGGCGACGAGGTGACGGCCGGGCAGAGCCTGCTGGTGGTGGAGGCGATGAAGATGGAGCACGTCATCTCCGCCCCGCACGCCGGGACCGTCACCGAACTGGACGTCTCCCCCGGCACCACGGTCGCCATGGACCAGGTGCTGGCCGTGATCGCGGCGCACGAGGAAGGCCCCGAGGACGACACGGAGGCGGAGCGATGACCGTTCGTGAACTGCCCATGGTGCAACCGGTGCAGGGCCTCCCCGCCCGGGTGAGGATCCACGAGGTCGGCCCGCGCGACGGCCTGCAGAACGAGAAGCGCACGGTGCCGACGGAGGTGAAGGCGGACTTCATCCGCCGTCTCGCGGACGCGGGCCTGACGACGATCGAGGCGACGAGCTTCGTGCACCCGAAGTGGGTGCCGCAGCTCGCCGACGCGGAGCAACTGTTCCCGCTGGTCGGCGAACTGCCCGTCGAGCTCCCGGTCCTCGTCCCGAACGAACGCGGTCTGGACCGCGCTCTCGCGCTGGGCGCCCGCCGGATCGCCGTCTTCGCCAGCGCCACCGAGTCCTTCGCGAAGGCCAACCTCAACCGCACGGTGGACGAGGCGCTGGCGATGTTCGAACCGGTGGTCGCGCGCGCGAAAGCACAGAAGGTGCACGTCCGCGGCTATCTGTCGATGTGCTTCGGGGATCCCTGGGAGGGCCCGGTCCCCGTCCAGCAGGTCGTCCGCGTCTGCAAGGCCCTCATGGACATGGGCTGCGACGAGCTGAGCCTGGGCGACACGATCGGGGTGGCGACCCCGGGCCACGTCCAGGCCCTCCTCTCCCAGCTGAACGAGGAGGGCGTGCCGACCGGCGCGATCGGCGTGCACTTCCACGACACCTACGGCCAGGCGCTCGCCAACACCCTGGCGGCGCTCCAGCACGGCGTGACGACCGTCGACGCCTCCGCGGGCGGCCTCGGCGGCTGCCCCTACGCCAAGTCCGCCACCGGCAACCTCGCCACCGAAGACCTCGTCTGGATGCTCCAGGGCCTCGGCGTCGACACCGGGGTCGACCTCGGCCGGCTCACCGCCACAAGCGTGTGGATGGCCGCACACCTGGACCGGCCGAGCCCCTCCCGCACCGTCCGAGCCCTCTCCCACAAGGAGTGACCCCATGGATCACCACCTCTCCCCCGAGCTGGAGGAACTCCGGCGCACGGTCGAGGAGTTCGCGCACGACGTCGTGGCGCCCAAGATCGGCGACTTCTACGAGCGGCACGAGTTCCCGTACGAGATCGTCCGCGAGATGGGCCGCATGGGCCTGTTCGGGCTGCCGTTCCCGGAGGAGTACGGCGGCATGGGCGGCGACTACCTGGCGCTGGGCATCGCGCTGGAGGAACTGGCCCGAGTGGACTCCTCGGTGGCCATCACGCTGGAAGCGGGGGTCTCCCTCGGCGCGATGCCGATCTACCGCTTCGGCACGGAGGCCCAGAAGCAGGAGTGGCTGCCGCGTCTGTGCTCGGGCGAGATCCTGGGCGCGTTCGGCCTGACGGAGCCGGAGGCCGGCTCGGACGCGGGCGGAACCCGTACGACGGCCCGCCTGGACGCGTCGACGAACGAGTGGGTGATCAACGGCACCAAGTGCTTCATCACCAACTCGGGTACGGACATCACGGGCCTGGTCACCGTCACGGCGGTCACCGCCCGCACGGAGGACGGCCGCCCGAAGATCTCCTCGATCATCGTCCCGTCCGGCACGCCCGGGTTCACGGTCGCGGCCCCCTACTCGAAGGTCGGTTGGAACGCCTCCGACACCCGGGAGCTGTCCTTCGCGGACGTCCGTGTACCCGCGGAGAACCTCCTGGGCGAGGAAGGCCGGGGCTACGCCCAGTTCCTGCGCATCCTGGACGAGGGCCGTATCGCGATCGCGGCCCTGGCGACGGGCCTGGCACAGGGTTGTGTGGACGAGTCGGTGAAGTACGCGAAGGAACGTCACGCCTTCGGCCGCCCGATCGGCGCCAACCAGGCGGTCCAATTCAAGATCGCCGACATGGAGATGAAGGCCCACACGGCGCGTCTGGCCTGGCGTGACGCCGCGTCACGCCTGGTTTCCGGCGAACCCTTCAAGAAGGAGGCGGCCCTGGCGAAGCTCCACTCCTCCACGGTCGCGGTGGACAACGCCCGCGACGCCACCCAGATCCACGGCGGCTACGGCTTCATGAACGAGTACCCGGTGGCCCGTATGTGGCGCGACTCCAAGATCCTGGAGATCGGGGAGGGCACGAGCGAGGTACAGCGGATGCTGATCGCCCGGGAGCTGGGGCTCGTGGGCTGAGCCCCTCGGAGGGGAAGCCTCCGTGAACCGCCACACCCGCAAGGAGCCCCACATCTTCGGAGACTCGGTGCCGTTCGGACCCTGGACGGTAGGCCCTTCCGCCTCCCGCCGCTACGGCCAGGCGGGGAACGGCCCGAGCACGGCTGACGGCGGGTCGCCGACCACCTGACGACCTCTCGGACGAACCCACACCCCGACGGACACCGCGATCACCGGACCGTCGGGGTTCTTTTCGTGCCGTGCGGGCACGGCCCCTCTCCCTGACCGCCGCCGGGGACCCGCCCGACCCTCTGGACATGACGTGAGGTTAGGCTAACCTAACCACGACCCCGATCAGTCGCCCCGTACGCACGAAAGCAGACCACACCCATGCCCAAAGCTCCCGCCACCCGTCTCACCCGCCGCGGCATCCTCACCGCCGGAGGCGCCCTCGGCCTCGGTGCCGTGCTCGCGGCCTGCGGGGACGAGAAGGCGAAAAGCGGCGGCTCGGGCAGCGGCGCCCCGGCCGGCAAGTCCGGTCCCTGGTCGTTCAAGGACGACCGCGGGCAGACCGCCAAGGCCGACAAGGTGCCGTCGAACATCGTCGCCTTCGTCGGTGTCGCCGCCGCGCTGCACGACTACGGCGTCGATGTGAAGGGCGTCTTCGGCCCGACCAAGACCAAGGACGGCAAGGCCGACGTCCAGGCCGGCGACCTCGACGTCGACAAGGTCACGGTCCTCGGCAACGAATGGGGCCAGTTCAACATCGAGAAGTACGCGGCCCTCACCCCCGACCTCCTCGTCACCACCATGTTCGACGGCGCCGGGACGCTCTGGTACGTGCCCGAGGAGTCCAAGAAGAAGATCCTCGCCGTGGGCGCCCCGAGCGTCGGGATCTCCGTCTACGACCGCCGGATGCCCGAGCCCCTGCAGCGCATGCTGGAACTCGCCAAGTCGCTCGGCGCGGACACCGCCTCCGCGAAGACCGCCCAGGCGAAGAAGCGGTTCGAGGACGCCGCCGCCCGGCTGCGCGCCGCCGCCAAGGCCAAGCCCGACATCAAGGTGCTGGCGGGCTCCGCGAGCCAGGACGTCTTCTACGTCTCCGGAACCAACCTCTCGATCGACCTGGAGTACTTCAAGGCCCTCGGCGTGAACTTCGTCGAGCCGCCCGCCTCCGCGCTGAAGGCGAGCGGAGGCTGGTTCGAGAACCTCAGCTGGGAGAACGTCGACAAGTACAAGGCCGACGTCATCATGATGGACAACCGCACCTCGGCCATCCAGCCCGCCGACATCACCGAGGCGACCTGGAAGAAGCTCCCCGCGGTCAAGGCGGGCCAGGTCATCGCCCGCAACCCCGAGCCCATCCTGTCGTACGACAAGTGCGCCCCGCTGCTCGAGGACCTCGCCAAGGCGATCGAGACGGCCGAGAAGGTCAGCTGAGGAGTCATCGTGACGACTGCCGTAGCCGCCCCGTTCCGCTTCTTTTCCCTCCAGGTCGCACGGACGAGGCGGCTCGGCCCGTCGCTCGTCCGGGTCACCTTCACCGGGGACGACCTGCCCGCCTTCCGCTCCGACGGACGCGACCAGAGCCTCTCCCTGTTCCTGCCGCACCCCGGACAGCCGGAACCAGTGGTGCCGCTGGAGCTGGACGACGGATGGTGGCAAGCCTGGCGTGAACTCCCGGACGACGTACGGGCGGTGATGCGTTCGTACACCCTCCGGGCACTGCGCCGGAACCCCGACGAGATCGACATCGACTTCGCCCTGCACACCCCGGCCGGGCCCGCCTCTCGCTGGGCCTCCCTCGCCACCCCCGGCGACCGCGTCCTCGTGCTCGGCCCGGCGATCGAGGACAACCGCGCGATCCGCTTCCGCCCGCCCGAGGACACCGACCTGGTCGTGATGTGGGGCGACGAGACCGCCGTACCCGCCGCCTCCGCGATCCTCGAGTCGCTGCCCCCGGGCACGCGCGCCCAGGTCTGGCTGGAGGTCGGGCAGGCGGGTGACATCCAGGACCTGGTGACTCGGGCGGACGCCGGGATCACCTGGCTCGTACGCGACGGCGAGAGGTCCCCCATGACTCTCGTCGCGCTGCGGGACGCCGAACTCCCGCCCGCGAAGGCCCCGTACGTGTGGATCGCGGGCGAGGCCGGCCGGGTGAAGGAGCTGCGCCGACACTTCGTCGGCGAGCGCGGCGTCGACCGGCGGCGTGTCACCTTCGTCGGCTACTGGCGGCACGGGCTGAGCGAGGAGCAGGTGCGCGAGCAGCAGTGACGGCGGTCACCACGGGGCGGAGTTTCCCTAGATCGAACTTAGGTTAGGCTAACCTAAGTCCCAACAGAGACGACTTCGCCCTCTGCTGTCCCGCCCGGACTCCCCCACCGGAGGACCCACATGCGCTCGCACCTGCTCAATGACCTCACCGCGGAGCACTACCGCCGCTCCGTGACCGAAGGAGTAGAGCGGGTGGCCGACCGACTCGCCACCACCGACCGTCCGTTCACCGGCGTCACGGTCGACGCCCTCGCCCCCCGCATCGACGGGATCGACCTGGACCGCCCGCTGCACGACACCACCGCGGCCCTGGACGAGCTGGAGGAGCTCTACCTCCGCGACGCGGTCTACTTCCACCACCCCCGCTACCTCGCCCACCTCAACTGCCCGGTCGTCATCCCGGCCGTGCTCGGCGAGGCCGTCCTGTCCGCCGTCAACTCCTCCCTCGACACCTGGGACCAGTCGGCGGGCGGCACCCTGATCGAGCGCAGGCTCATCGACTGGACCGCCGAGCGGATCGGCCTCGGCCCGGCCGCCGACGGCGTGTTCACCTCCGGCGGCACCCAGTCCAACCTCCAGGCGCTGTTGCTGGCCCGCGAGGAGGCCAAGCCGGAGGGGGCAGGGTGGGAAGCATCGGACACTCTCGCCAGGCTGCGCATCCTCACCTCCGAGGTGAGCCACTTCAGCGTCAGGAAGTCCGCGAAACTCCTCGGCCTCAGCCCCGAGTCCGTCGTCGCCGTCCCCGTCGGCCACGACCGGCGCATGCAGACCGTCGCCCTCGCCCACGAGCTGGAGCGGTGCACCCGGGACGGTCTGATCCCGATGGCCGTCGTCGCCACCGCCGGCACCACCGACTTCGGCTCCATCGACCCGCTGCCCGAGATCGCCGAGCTGTGCGCCCAGTACGGCACCTGGATGCACGTGGACGCGGCCTACGGCTGCGGACTGCTGGTCTCGCCCCGCCGCCGCGGCCTCCTCGACGGCATCGAACGCGCCGACTCGGTCACCGTCGACTACCACAAGTCCTTCTTCCAGCCGGTGAGTTCGTCGGCCGTCCTGGTCCGCGACGCCGCCACGCTGCGGCACGCCACCTACCACGCGGAGTACCTCAACCCGCGCAGCGCGGTGCGGGAGCGCATCCCCAACCAGGTCGACAAGTCCCTGCAGACCACCCGCCGCTTCGACGCCCTCAAGCTGTGGATGACGCTGCGCGTGATGGGCGCCCACGGCATCGGACAGCTCTTCGACGAGGTCTGCGACCTGGCGGCCGAGGGCTGGGAGCTGCTCGCCGCCGACCCGCGCTACGACGTCGTCGTCGAACCGCAGCTGTCCACGCTCGTCTTCCGCTACATCCCCTCCGCCGTCACCGACCCGGCCGACATCGACCGCGCCAACCTGCACGCCCGCAAGGCCCTGTTCGCCTCCGGTGACGCGGTCGTCGCGGGCACCAAGGTCGCGGGCCGCCACTACCTGAAGTTCACCCTGCTCAACCCCGAGACCACGGTGGACGACATCACAGCCGTCCTCGATCTGATCGCCGGCCACGCCGAGCAGTACCTGGGAGAGTCCCTTGACCGCGCGTCCTGAAGCCACCGGGAAGACGTACGACTTCGTCGGGATCGGGCTCGGCCCCTTCAACCTCGGCCTCGCCTGCCTCACCGAGTCGATCGACGGCCTCGACGGCGTCTTCCTGGAGGCGAAGCCCACCTTCGAGTGGCACTCGGGGATGTTCCTGGAGGGCGCCCACCTCCAGACCCCGTTCCTGTCGGACCTGGTCACCCTGGCCGACCCCACCTCCCCGTACTCCTTCCTCAACTACCTGAAGGAGCGGGGCAGGCTGTACTCGTTCTACATCCGCGAGAACTTCTACCCCCTGCGCGTCGAGTACGACGACTACTGCCGCTGGGCCGCCGGAAAACTCGCCGGCGTCCGCTTCAACACGACGGTCACCGAGGTGACGTACGCGGACCAGGACGAGGTGTATGTCGTACGGACGCAGGACGGGGACACCTACCGCGCCCGTCATCTGGTCCTCGGCACCGGCACCCCTCCCCACATCCCGGAGCCCTGCCGCGGTCTGGGCGGTGACGCCATCCACAACTCCCGCTATCTGGACCACAAGCACCGGCTCCAGGCCAAGGAGTCGATCACCCTGGTCGGCAGCGGCCAGTCCGCCGCGGAGATCTACCGCGACCTGCTCGGGGAGATCGACGTCCACGGCTACCGGCTGAACTGGGTGACCCGCTCCCCGCGCTTCTTCCCCCTCGAGTACACCAAGCTCACGCTGGAGATGACCTCCCCGGAGTACATCGACTACTTCCACGCGCTGCCCGAGCGGACCCGCTACCGCCTCACGGAGCAGCAGAAGGGCCTGTTCAAGGGCATCGACAGCGATCTGATCGACGAGATCTTCGACCTGCTGTACCAGAAGAACCTCGACGGCCCGGTCCCGACCCGCCTGCTCACCAACTCGACCCTGACGAGGGCCGCCTACGAGGACGGCACCTACACCCTCACCTTCCGCCAGGAGGAGCAGGAGAAGGACTACGAGCTGCGCTCCCAGGGCCTGATCCTCGCCACCGGATACAAGTACGTCGAACCCGAGTTCCTGAGGCCCGTCCGCGACCGCCTGCGCTACGACCGGCACGGCAACTTCGACGTGGCCCGCAACTACGCGATCGACGTCACCGGCCGGGGCGTGTTCCTGCAGAACGCCGGCGTCCACACCCACTCGATCACCTCACCCGACCTGGGCATGGGCGCCTACCGGAACGCGTACATCATCCGGGAGCTGCTCGGCACCGAGTACTACCCCGTCGAGAAGACCATCGCCTTCCAGGAGTTCGCGGTATGAGCACCGTCGACATCGGCACCTTCACCCTTCGCCCCGTCGACCCGGGCCGGGACGCCGGGCTGCTGCACGCCTGGGTCACGCACCCCAAGGCGGCCTTCTGGATGATGCAGGACGCCACGGTCGGCGACGTGGAGCTCGCCTACCGGGAGATCGCGGCCGACGAGCACCACCACGCGCTCCTCGGGCTGCACGACGGCGAGCCCGCCTTCCTGATGGAGAGGTACGACCCGGCCCACCGGGAGCTGGTCGGGCTGTACGAGCCGGAGCCGGGCGACATCGGCATGCACTTCCTGGTGGCGCCGACCGACACGCCCGTGCACGGGTTCACCCGGGCCGTCATCACCGCCGTGATGCGGCACCTGTTCGAGGACTCCGCCACCCGGCGGGTCGTCGTCGAGCCCGATGTGCGCAACACGGCGGTGCACGCCCTGAACGAGGCGGTCGGGTTCGTGCCCGAACGCGAGATCGAAAAGCCCGAGAAGAAGGCCCTGTTGAGTTTCTGCACCCGTGAGCGGTTCGAGAAGGCGGTGGCGGCATGACCCTCGCCGACGCCGTGGCCCATCTGTCCCCCGAGCGCTGGGAGAAGGCGGGCCGCCTCCTGATCCGCAAGGCGCTGGCCGAGTTCGCCCATGAACGGCTGATCACCCCCGAGCGGGAGGAGGACGGCCGGTACCTCGTCCGCAGCGACGACGGGCTCACCCGCTACCGCTTCACGGCCACCCTGCACGCCCTCGACCACTGGCGGGTCGACGGGGACTCGATCACCCGTCACCGCGACGGAAGCGAACTGCCGCTCGCCGCACTCGACTTCTTCATCGAGCTCAGGCGGTCGCTGGGCCTGAGCGACGACATCCTGCCCGTCTATCTGGAAGAGATCTCCTCCACCGTCGCCGGCATCTGCTACAAGCTCGCCAAGCCGCAGATCCCGTCGGCGGAGCTGGCCCGCTCCGGTTTCCAGGCGATCGAGTCCGGGATGACGGAGGGCCACCCCTGCTTCGTCGCCAACAACGGGCGGCTGGGCTTCGGCATCCACGAGTACCTGTCGTACGCGCCCGAGACCGCGAGCCCGGTGCGGCTGGTGTGGCTTGCGGCGCACCGCTCGCGGGCGGCGTTCACGGCGGGGGTCGGTCTCGAGTACGAGTCGTTCATCCGGCAGGAGCTGGGCACCGGGACCGTCGAGCGGTTCCACGGCGTCCTGCGCGACCAGGGCCTGGACCCGGCCGACTACCTCCTCATACCCGTCCACCCCTGGCAGTGGTGGAACAAGCTCACCGTCACCTTCGCCGCCGAGGTCGCCCGCCGGAACCTGGTGTGCCTCGGCGAGGGCGACGACGAGTACCTGGCGCAGCAGTCCATACGGACCTTCTTCAACACCTCGCACCCGGAGAAGCACTACGTCAAGACGGCCCTGTCCGTGCTCAACATGGGCTTCATGCGGGGGCTGTCGGCCGCGTACATGGAGGCCACCCCGGCGATCAACGACTGGCTGGCACGGCTGATCGAGAACGACCCGGTGCTGAAGTCGACGGGCCTGACGATCATCCGGGAGCGCGCGGCCGTCGGCTACCACCACCTGGAGTACGAGGCCGCCACCGACCGCTACTCCCCGTACCGGAAGATGCTCGCGGCCCTGTGGCGGGAGAGCCCGGTGCCCTCGCTCCAGGACGGCGAGGCACTGGCCACCATGGCGTCCCTCGCCCATGTCGACCACGAGGGCGCGTCCTTCGCGGGGGCGCTGATCGAGCGCTCGGGGCTCCCGCCGAGGGAGTGGCTGCGGCACTATCTCCGGGCCTACCTCACCCCGCTGCTGCACGGTTTCTACGCCTACGACCTGGTGTTCATGCCGCACGGCGAGAACGTCATCCTCGTCCTGAAGGACGGCGTCGTACAGCGCGCGATCTTCAAGGACATAGCGGAGGAGATCGCGGTCATGGACCCGGAGGCGGTGCTGCCGCCGGAGGTGGCGCGCATCCGCGTGGAGGTCCCGGAGGACAAGAAGCTCCTGTCCATCTTCACGGACGTCTTCGACTGCTTCCTCCGCTTCGTCGCGGCGAACCTCGCCACCGAGGGGATCCTCGAGGAGGAGGACTTCTGGCGGACGGTCGCGGAGGTCGCCCACGAGTACCAGGACGCGAACCCGCAGCTCGCCGAGAGGTTCCGCCAGTACGACCTGTTCGCCCCGGAGTTCGCCCTGTCCTGTCTCAACCGGCTGCAACTGCGGAACAACGAGCAGATGGTGGACCTGGCGGACCCGTCGGGGGCGCTGCAACTGGCCGGGACCCTGAGGAACCCGATCGCGGGCCTGTAGTCCGCGGTCGCAGACGGGCGGGCACCCCGGTGTACGGTCCACCGGGGTGCCCGTCACGCTTCGGCTACTGTGCAGGCCAGGGGACCTGCGGCGAGCGGTAGTAGGCGATGCCGAGGGCGTCCCAGCGTGGTGCCTGGGCGGCGAGCCGCACCCTGTAGGTGTTCCAGTCGTGCGTGGCCGCCGGTGACCAGCCCAGTTCGGCGGCGCCCGGCAGCCGCGGGAAGGTCATCCAGTCGATGTCGTGGTCCGTGACGATCGTCTCGGACCACAGCGGTGCCTCGACTCCGGCGATCGCGGAGGCGGGCGCGCCGGGGAGGTAGGCGCCCGGGTCCCAGTCGTAGGAGCGGCGCACCTCGACCAGCCCCGCCCAGTCCTGTCCGAGCCGTGTGTCCGCGGTGTACTTCATGTCGAGGTAGACCCGGTCGGCCGGGGACAGGATCAACCGGGTGCCGTTGCGCGCGGCCTCGGCGACCTGGGCCCTCTCGGCCGCGCCGGTGCTGTCGAGCCCCCAGTACTGTGCGAGCGCCCCCTTGACCGGGTGCGCCCCGGTCAGCTGGTGCCAGCCGATCACCGTCTTGCCGTACCGCTCGACGATCGGCTGCACGCGGTCCATGAACTTCACATAGTCGTCGTGGCTGGTGGAGTGCGCCTCGTCGCCGCCGATGTGGAGGTAGCGGCCCGGTGTGAGCGCGGCGAGTTCACGGATGACGTCGTCCACGAAGTCGTACGTCACCTGCTTGGGAGCGCACAGCGAGCTGAAGCCGACGTCGGTGCCGGTGTACAGCGGCGGCGCCACGCCGTCGCAGTTCAGGTCGGCGTACGAGGCCAGGGCGGCGTTGGTGTGGCCGGGCATGTCGATCTCGGGGACGACCTCGACGTAGCGTGACGCGGCGTAGCGCACGATCTCCTGGTAGTCGGCCTTGGTGTAGTAACCGCCCTTGCCGCCGCCGACCTGCGTCGAGCCCCCGTGGCTCGCCAGGCGCGGCCAGGAGTCGACGGCGATGCGCCAGCCCTGGTCGTCGCTCAGGTGCAGATGCAGAGCGTCGCCCTTGTAGAGGGCCAGGGCGTCGAGGAAACGCTTGACCTGGGCCACGGTGAAGAAGTGCCGGGCGACGTCGAGCATCGCGCCGCGGTAGGCGTAGCGCGGGCTGTCCGTGATGGTGCCCCCCGCGACCGGCCAGGGGCCGTGCTGCACGGTCTTCTTCTCCACGGCTGCGGGCAGGAGCTGACGCAGCGTCTGAACGCCGTGGAAGAGGCCGGCGGGCTCGCGGGCGGTGAGGGTGACGCCTCGGGGGCCGCTGTCGAGGCGGTAGCCCTCGGCGCCGTACGGGCCGTCCTGCAGGCGGAGCCGGATGCCGCCGGTGCCGTGCGTGGTGACCGGCAGCCGGTAGCCGGTCGAGGGCCGCAGGACGTCGGCGAGGTAGCCGCCGATGCGGCGCACCTCGTCGGAGCCGTCCACGCGGATGCGGGTAGCGGGGGTGATCTCGTACGGGGATCCGCCCGGGTGGACCGAGGCGGGCGCCGGGACCACGCGGTCGAGGGGGTGGCGGTGCGGGCGGCCCGGTCGGGTGCCGCGGCGGTGACGGACAGCCCCGCCGCCGCGACGAGCAGCAGGGTGCCGAGGAGGCGGGGCGTTCTGTGGTGCTGTGTCACATGCGCTCCCTTCCACGATGTGCCACGGGCCGGTCCACTCCGGCCGCGATGGGTATAGACCACTCTCTCGCGAACGGGGTGGAACAATCCCCGGCATGGCGGAAATCATCCAGAAGGACGGCACGTGGAGTTTCGACGGTGACGCCTTACGGCTGACCCCGGGTCGTGACAAGAGCGTCGGGCTGTTCCGTCGCACGTTGGGTGAACTGACTGTTCCGCTCGAGGCATTGGCGGGGATCTCGTTCGAGCAGGGGAAGAAGGCCGGACGGCTCAGGCTGCGGCTGCGCGACGGCGCCTGTCCCCTGCTGCAGGCGACCGGCCGCAGGCTGAAGGACTCCGACGACCCGTACCGGCTGACCGTCGAGTCCGACCGCTACGGGGTCGCCGAGTACGTGGCGGACGAGGTGCGGGACGCGCTGATGTTGGCGCAGGTGCCCACCGAGCCGGTCGACCGCTATCTGCTGCCCGGCCCTTCCGTCCCGCTGTCCGTGTCGGCCGGGGACGGCACGGCGAGCTTCGACGGCGAGCTGGTACGCCTGGAGTGGAACTGGAAGACGGAGGACGCGAAGCAGGCCGCGGGCGCGCGCACCCTGCCGGTCGCCGACATCACCGCCGTGGAGTGGCAGCCGGCCGCGGGTCTGGAGAACGGCTGCCTCCGCTTCACCGTGCGCGGGGCCGGGACCAAGGCGCCGCCGAAGTACGACCCCGACTCGGTGGAGCTGTGGGGCTTCAGGAAGGACGCGCTGATGGCGCTCGTCGCGGCGGCCGTCCAGGCCCGGCTGCCGCACCCGGCGGCGCCCGTGGACGCCGTACCTCTGCCGAAGGAGCTGTCCGCGCCCGCGCGGGGTGCCGCGGAGAACGAGCACGACGCCCTGCTGCGACGGCTGCGGGAGCTGGGCGAGCTGCACCGCGAAGGGGTGCTCACCGACGAGGAGTTCGCGATGGCCAAACAGGCGGTCCTCAAAAGCATGTGAGGACCGCCTGCCGTGAGGTTTCGCTACTTGGCCCGGCGTGCCACCGTGAAGTGGTCGATGCGGTCACCGGTCTCGGCGATGCCCGAGACCTTCAGCTTGGCGTAGTGGCCGCGCGGCGCGGGCTCGACGTCCACGCGCAGGAACGAGTAGTTGAGGTAGCGCACCCGGGACCAGGCGACGGTCTCGTTGACCTTGCCGTCCTTGGTGTTGATGAAGGAGGCGACGGAGTCGACCTCGTTCAGGTGCCCCTCGTAGGAGTCCGGTGCGGTGAACGCGTACAGGCTGCGGCCGGCCGCGCCCGCCGTCACGTAGACGACGCCCTCGGTCTCGGGGTAGGCCGTCTCGCCGATCGGCAGCTTCTTGGCGACCTTGTCGCCCTTGATGACGTCGGTGCGCTCGTACTGGTGGTTGTGGCCGTTGATGACCAGGTCCACCGTGTACTTCTCGAACAGCGGCACCCACTCCTGTCGCACGCCCCCCTCCGAGGCGTGCGCCGTGGAGGTGCAGTACGCGCAGTGGTGGAAGAACACGATGATGAAGTCGACGTCCTTCGACGCGCGGTACTTCTTCAGCTGCGCCTCGAACCACGTGGTCTGGGTGCCGCCGGAGATGCCGAGGTTGGCCGGGATCTCGAAGGAGACGTCGTTCGGGTCCAGCGAGATGATCGCCGTGTTGCCGTAGACGAAGGAGTAGACGCCCGGCAGGTTCTTCTTGTCCGGCCCGTTGTCGGGCAGCGTGAAGCGGGCCTCCTCGCCGCCGTAGCCGTTGGGCGAGTACCAGGCCTCCATGTCGTGGTTGCCGTAGGAGACCATCCACGGCACGGACTTGGCGACCGACTCGGTCTGGGCGAGGAACTGGTCCCACACCCGCGAGTCGAAGCCGGTGTCGGCGGTCTTGCCGGCGCCGGACGGGTCGGCGTAGGCGATGTCGCCGGCGTGCAGGTGGAAGACCGGGTCCTGGCCCAGGATCAGGCTGTCGTTGGCCAGGCCGTGGTAGCTGACGCCCTGGTCGCCGAAGGCCGTGAAGGTGAACGGCTCCTTGTGCGCGGGCGCGGTGGTGAAGGTGCCGAGGGTGCCCAGCAGGTGGCGCTCGGCCGGGTCGAAGCCCTCGTGGCCGACGCCGTAGTAGTACGTCCTGCCGGGGCGCAGGTGGGTGAGCTTGGCGTGCAGGTAGTACTGGGTGTGGTCGCCGCTCGCGCCGACGCCCGCCGGGGTGTACAGGGTGCGGACCTCGGCGGGGATCCTGCGGGACAGGTCCCAGGGATGGGCGCCGATCCGGATGAACGGGTTCTTCACGGCGACCGGGACCTGCCAGGAGACGGTGATCTCGGTGCGCGGGTCGTTGCCGAAGGCGAGGTGGCGGCCGAACGGGGCGACGAGGGCGCCGTCGACGCTCTCGACGGCGGGGGCGGTGCTCTGGGTCGGAACGGCGGCCTGGGCGGTGGCACCCGGTACGAATGCGCCACCCGCGACAGCGCCCAGGGTGACTGCTCCACCTCTGATCATCGTGCGCCGGGAGAATCTCGCGCGCAGGTACTCGTGCTGCTCCGCCATGCTCATGCGGGCCGCGAGCTTCTCCGGTACTCCCATACGAGGTATGTCCATGTGGCCAGAACTTCCTCCACATAATCAACGTGGCGCAGGACACAGGATGGACAGCCGTCGAACGGGATCCCATAAGAACTTCAACAGGCATCTGCCCGAAATCGGGCATGATTCTTGCGATTCCGACGCTCATACCTCAGGATCTACCGGGTGCACGACGAACTTGTTGATCACCTGACGCGGACCACGCCCCTGAACCGGGGCGAGGCGCTGCGTGTGGTCCAGGACGTGCTCGCCTACTTCGACGAGACGACCGAGGAGTTCGTCCGTCGCCGCCACCGCGAACTCCAGGCCCACGGACTGGTGAACGCGTCGATCTTCGAGCGGATCGATGCGGACCTGAAGTATCGCGCGGTGGCACCGCCCGAGCTCACGCTCCGGCAACTGCGGCGCATCGTCTACGGCTGAGTCCACACTTCCAGGACTGAGCCACCGGATGACCGCCCCATCCAGACGGGGCCAAAAGGGACTTAAGGAAACATATGTGCGGAATCGTCGGATACATCGGTAAGCGCGATGTGGCCCCGCTCCTGCTGGAGGGTCTGCAGCGGCTGGAGTACCGCGGCTACGACTCGGCGGGCATCGTCATCACCTCGCCGAAGTCGGCGGGCCTGAGGATGGTCAAGGCCAAGGGCCGGGTCCGCGACCTGGAGGCCAAGGTCCCCGCGCGCTTCAAGGGCACCACCGGCATCGCCCACACCCGCTGGGCCACCCACGGCGCCCCCTCCGACGTCAACGCGCACCCGCACCTGTCGGCCGACAACAAGGTCGCCGTCGTCCACAACGGCATCATCGACAACGCCGCCGAGCTGAGGAAGAAGCTGGAGGCGGACGGCGTCGAGTTCCTCTCCGAGACCGACACCGAGGTCCTCACCCACCTCATCGCCCGCTCCCAGGCCGAGACGCTGGAGGAGAAGGTCCGCCAGGCGCTGCGGCTGGTGGAGGGCACGTACGGCATCGCCGTGATGCACGCCGACTTCCAGGACCGGATCGTGGTGGCCCGCAACGGCTCCCCCGTCGTGCTCGGCATCGGCGAGAAGGAGATGTTCGTCGCCTCCGACGTCGCCGCCCTCGTCGCCCACACCCGCCAGATAGTGACGCTGGACGACGGTGAGATGGCGACGCTGAAGGCCGACGACTTCCGCACCTACACCACCGAGGGCACCCGTACGACGGCCGAGCCGACCACCGTGGAGTGGGAGGCCGAGTCGTACGACATGGGCGGCCACGACACCTACATGCACAAGGAGATCCACGAGCAGGCCGACGCCGTGGACCGGGTGCTGCGCGGCCGCATCGACGACCGGTTCTCCACCGTGCACCTGGGCGGCCTGAACCTGGACGCCCGCGAGGCGCGGCAGATCCGCCGCGTGAAGATCCTCGGCTGCGGCACCTCGTACCACGCGGGCATGATCGGCGCCCAGATGATCGAGGAGCTGGCCCGTATCCCGGCCGACGCCGAGCCGGCGTCGGAGTTCCGCTACCGCAACGCCGTCGTGGACCCCGACACGCTGTACGTGGCGGTGTCGCAGTCCGGTGAGACCTACGACGTGCTGGCGGCCGTGCAGGAGCTCAGGCGCAAGGGCGCGCGGGTCTTCGGCGTCGTCAACGTGGTCGGCTCGGCGATCGCACGGGAGTCGGACGCCGGGATCTACGTCCACGCGGGGCCCGAGGTGTGCGTGGTGTCCACCAAGTGCTTCACCAACACGACGGTGGCGTTCGCGCTGCTGGCACTGCACCTGGGCCGCACCCGCGACCTGTCCGTCCGTGACGGCAAGCGGATCATCGAGGGCCTGCGGAAGCTGCCCGAGCAGATCTCCGAGGTCCTGAAGCAGGAGGAGGAGATCAAGAAGCTGGCGGAGCAGTTCGCGGACGCCCGTTCGATGCTGTTCATCGGGCGCGTGCGCGGATACCCGGTGGCCCGTGAGGCCTCGCTGAAGCTGAAGGAGGTCTCCTACATCCACGCTGAGGCCTACCCGGCCTCCGAGCTGAAGCACGGTCCGCTGGCGCTGATCGAGCCGGCCCTGCCGACGGTCGCGATCGTGCCGGACGACGACCTGCTGGAGAAGAACCGCGCGGCCATGGAGGAGATCAAGGCCCGCAGCGGCAAGATCCTCGCGGTGGCGCACCAGGAGCAGGAGAAGGCCGACCACACGATCGTGGTGCCGAAGAACGAGAACGAGCTGGACCCGATCCTGATGGGCATTCCGCTGCAACTCCTCGCCTACCACACGGCGTTGGCGCTGGGCCGGGACATCGACAAGCCGCGGAACCTGGCGAAGTCCGTGACGGTGGAGTAGTCCGCGCCGGCCGACCGCGCCGCGATCTCGCGAGTTCGAGCGTCAGCAACCCCCTGTGTGCCACCACCACAGGGGGTTGCTCTTTCAGGGGCCGGGGCCGCCCAAACCCCGGCCCGGTCGCTGCCTCAGCCGGCGGCCGTCACCCCCCGGCCGGCAGCGCGTCGCGGAAGGGTGGTGGGCCAGTGGGCGAGGGCCGCGGTCGCCGCGTACCAGGCCACCGCTCCCGCCGCCACGGCGAACCAGCCGCCGACCTTGCCGAGCGCGTCGTTGCCTGCGAGGCGGCCGATGGCGAGCAGCAGCAGCGAGACGAAGAACAGCCCGTAGGTGCCCTGGTCGAGCAGGCCGCCGGACGCTCCGAGCGTCAGGCTCAGGGTGACCAGGGCGAACAGCAGGAGGAAGAGTCCGGCGGCGTGGTCGGACATCTGGTTGCCGGCCGTGACGGCCCAGGTGAACCACAGGGCGCCGAGCGCCGAGAAGGCGGTGCCCGCGGCGGTGTCACGGTCGCGGAAGGCGAGCAGGCCGACGACGAACAGGGCCACGCCGCCGACATAGTGGGCCAGTGACACGGCGTCGGCCGTCGTCACGCCGTCGATGACCTTGGTGGATCCGAGCCCGAAGGCCAGCAGCGTGACGCCGAGCGCCAGCCGGCCGACGATGGTGGTGGTGCCTCCCGCAGAGACGTCGTTGTCCACGGCGGGCTCCCTTCTTGTCCTGCGTGTACGGTACGCGGTGACCGATATATGCCCTTCACAAGGGCACAAACACCTCCGCGCACGAAGATTTCCAGGGGAAACCAAAAGGGAGTTCGCGCTACCCACGGCGCATCTCACCTGGGCCAACGGGGAGTTGCGGAATCACAACGGCGGAGGTGCGAGCCGGGGGCGCGCGGTGGCTGTAAATCGCGCCCCCCAAGGAGCGCGGGGAACGGCGCGCGCAACCACGCACGCCCGGCAGTCGGCGTACGGCCCGCCCGGGCACCCCGGTGGTCGAATCAGGGGCCTGCGCGGAGCGACAACTCAGGGAATGACGATCACCGGGCGCTGGGCGCGCTTGGCGAGGCGGCCGGCGACCGAGCCGAAGATGCGGCCGACGATGCCGTGCGTGGAGCCGACGACGATCGCGTCCGCCTCGTACTCGCGGCCCACCTCTTCGAGTTCGTGGCAGATGTCACCGCCGCGCTCGACCAGGATCCAGGGCACGTCGGCGAGATGATCCGCGCAGGCCAGCTCCAGACCCAGAACCTCCGTACGGTGGTCCGGCACGTCCACGAAGACCGGCGGCTCGCAGCCCGCCCACACCGTGGTGGGCAGCCGGTTGGCGACGTGGACGATGATCAGGCCCGACCCCGAGCGGTACGCCATGCCGATCGCGTACGCGAGGGCGCGCTCACTGGAGGTGGAGCCGTCGAAGCCGACGACAACGCCGTGCTTGAACGCGGGATCGCACGAAGGGCGTGGCTCTTCCGCCGCCAGGGGATCGGTCGCCGTGGGGTCGGCGACCGGCCGCTTGCGGTCCGCGGGTTCGGAGAATTCGTGACCGGCCATGGCTGTCTCGGCGATGTGATCCTTTGTCGGGGACGACGGTGTGCGGCGGAGCTGTGTCCGGGAATCGTCTTCCCGTCCCCATACCCCCAAGGGTACGGCGGCACGCCTCCTTAGCCCAGATCCCGCACAGGCTGCACGGGGTTCCAGGGAGCATGCACGAGGGAACGCCCGTAACGCAATGGTTGCTGCCCCGTACAGGCGCTTTGCACGGCGTTCACGCACACACCGGAGCGGACGGCGCACCACGGGACGCGGCAGTGACCGACCGGTCGGGTCCGCGTTGAATCCGGTGACCCACCGCCGGAGGGAGCACGCCGTGCCCGGACCCCGCACCGCCGCGCAGAAGCGCGCCGTGCCCGGACCCCGCATCGCCGCGCAGAAGCGCACCGCGCCTGACACCGTGAGCGATGTGACCCGCTGGGCGGGCTTCTGCTGCGTCCTGGTCCCCGTCGTCCTCGTCTGGTGCGGCACCTCGCTCGCCGGCGCCATCAGCACCGCCCTCGGTCTGGCGGCCGTCACCATCGCGTGCGGCGCGCTGCTCCGGCAGTCGCAGCGGGGTGCCGCACGCCTGCGGGCCGAGGAGATCGCCCCGCACCGAGGACGCCACAGCCGGACCGGAGCGGGGGCGCACAGAGGCGGACGTCACAGTGGTGGAAACACTCCGGTCGACTGACCGGTTTCCGCGCACGCGCCCGTATCTTTTCAGCCAACTTCTCAATCTCATGCATCACGCCGTGGAACGGCCCCCCACCCCCCGTTCCACCTGCGCTGAAAGGGTCCCGGACGGCGCCCGCACCCTACGGGGATTGGCCACCGGGACGAGGCGCACTTCCCTGCACGCTCCACGAGTGCAACCCTTCGTGATCGAATGCTTCACGCCAAGTTGCCATGTCGACAATGTGCCGGATGGTGAACTGGTCACGCCGGCACCGCGCGACACAGTAGATTCGATCATGACTGTCTACGGCGGGGGACTCGTGCAGGACCGAGGGGAAACGTGCAGGAGCGACACAACCGAGGAGCCGCGACCACCGAGGGGGGCTTAGCAGGATGAGCCATGACTCAACTGCCGCGCCGGACGCCGCGGCCCGGAAGCTGTCCGGGCGACGCCGCAAGGAGATCGTCGCGGTGCTGCTGTTCAGCGGCGGCCCCATCTTCGAGAGTTCCATTCCGCTTTCGGTGTTCGGGATTGACCGCCAGGACGCCGGAGTGCCGCGCTACCGCCTGCTGGTGGCGGCCGGCGAGGAAGGCCCGCTGCGGACCACAGGGGGCCTGGAACTGACCGCACCGTACGGGCTGGAGGCGATCTCGCGGGCGGGCACCGTCGTGGTGCCGGCCTGGCGGTCGATCACCTCTCCGCCACCGGAGGAGGCGCTCGAGGCGCTGCGCCGGGCGCACGAGGAGGGCGCCCGCATCGTGGGGCTGTGCACCGGCGCCTTCGTGCTGGCCGCCGCAGGGCTGCTGGACGGGCGGCCGGCCACCACGCACTGGATGTACGCACCGACGCTGGCCAAGCGCTATCCGTCGGTGCACGTCGACCCACGCGAGCTGTTCGTGGACGACGGGGACGTCCTGACGTCGGCCGGTACGGCGGCCGGCATCGACCTGTGCCTCCACATCGTGCGCACGGACCACGGCAACGAGGCGGCGGGCGCGCTCGCCCGGCGCCTGGTGGTCCCGCCGCGCCGCAGCGGAGGCCAGGAGCGCTACCTCGACCGGTCTTTACCCGAGGAGATCGGCGCCGACCCGCTCGCGGAGGTCGTCGCCTGGGCGCTGGAACACCTCCACGAACAGTTCGACGTGGAGACGCTGGCGGCGCGCGCGTACATGAGCCGGCGGACGTTCGACCGGCGGTTCCGCTCGCTCACCGGCAGCGCGCCGCTGCAGTGGCTGATCACCCAGCGGGTGCTGCAGGCGCAGCGGCTGCTCGAGACCTCCGACTACTCGGTCGACGAGGTCGCCGGGCGCTGCGGCTTCCGCTCGCCGGTCGCGCTGCGCGGCCACTTCCGGCGCCAGCTCGGCTCGTCGCCCGCTGCCTACCGGGCCGCGTACCGGGCGCGCCGCCCGCAGAGCGACCGGCAGGCGGACGCCGAGAGCTCCGGCCCGCCCGCGCCGCAGGCCGCGCCCGAGTCCGCCCAGCTCCCGATGCAGACCCGCCGGACGGCTGCGACGAACGGGATCGGTCCCTCGGCGCCCCTGTCCACGGACCACCCGGGCAAACACGTGCCCGAGCTGTACGCGGCGGGCCGCCCGAGCGTGCCGGGGCAGCGCAGCGCGCAGTAGCACCACCGCCGTGCCGGCGCACCGGCGTGCGCCGGCCCACCGGCGAGGACGGGCGGGACCGGGGGTCGTAGGACCCCGGTCCCGCCCGTCGCCGTATCCGCCCGTGCACAGGTCACATGCACGGGCGGTCCGCATGCCACGCCCGGGCCATAAGGTGGGACACATGAACGATCGCATGGTGTGGATCGACTGCGAGATGACCGGCCTCTCGCTGTCCGACGACGCGCTCATCGAGGTGGCAGCGCTGGTCACCGACTCCGAGCTGAACGTACTCGGCGAGGGGGTGGACATCGTGATCCGGCCGCCGGACGCGGCACTGGAGACGATGCCGGAGGTGGTGCGTCAGATGCACACCGCCTCGGGACTGCTCGACGAGCTGGCGGCCGGCACGACGCTCGCCGACGCCGAGGAGCAGGTCCTGACCTACGTACGGGAGTGGGTCAAGGAACCGGGCAAGGCGCCCCTGTGCGGCAACTCCGTCGGCACGGACCGCGGCTTCCTCTCCCGCGACATGCCGACGCTGGAGGACTACCTGCACTACCGGATCGTGGACGTCAGCTCGATCAAGGAGCTGGCCCGGCGCTGGTACCCGCGGGCCTACTTCAACAGTCCGGAGAAGAACGGCAACCACCGGGCGCTGGCCGACATCCGCGAGTCGATCGCGGAGCTGCGCTACTACCGGGAGGCGATCTTCGTATCGCAGCCGGGCCCCGACTCCGACACGGCGCGGACGATCGCGGCCAAGCACGTGCTGCCCGCTCGGTAGCGGTCTCGGCGGGGCCCGACGGGGCGCCACGCCCGACGCACGGGGAAACGCTGGCGCGAGCACCCCTTCGGACCCTGTACACTTTTTCTCGGCCGGTGGGGGAAACCACTGCGAAAACACCGGTCATGGTGGGTGTAGCTCAGCTGGTAGAGCACCTGGTTGTGGTCCAGGATGTCGCGGGTTCGAGTCCCGTCACTCACCCTTCGTAGTCAGCCGGTGGCCTGTGGGAGCAGGTCGCCGGCTGAACTGCTTTTCAGCACGGCTCTTCTTTTGCACACGGCTCTTCTTCGAGGGCGCCCATCGCCGCCTGAAGGACACGGTGCCGGCCGAGCAGGTCGGTGCTGTCGGCCCACTGGTCCACGCCTCCGACCAGGGGCAGACCGCGAAGATCGGGGTCCGTGACCGTGTGGGCCAGGGCCTGTGCGAAGCGCTCGGCGCGCAGGACGAGGAACGGGCGTGCGTGGTAGGGGCGGGGCCTCGGGTCCACCGGGGTGGTCAGTCCGGAGGCGTTCTGCAGGGAAGCGACCGCTTCGTACGCGTCGCACAGGTGCCCTTCCCGGGCCGGATGGTCCGTCGCCGCCAGCGCACCGCGCAGTGACGGAGTGAGCGACGCGGCCACCGGCAGCCGGCCGAACGCGCTGCCCAGCCATTTGCCGTAGGGGGCGTACCGGCGCTCCAGCAGCAGGCACAGCCGCATCAGGTCCCGTACGAGACGGGCGGCCGTGACGGCGGAGCCGATGTCGTCGCCGACCTCCGCGCAGCGTCCCACGAACGCCTCTTCCTGCGAGATGCGCTGCCACTGGCACGCCAGCAGGTACCGCCACACCTGCTCCGGGTACCAGGCCAGCCGGCGCCGCGCGGCGGTGAGGGTGCCGAGCACGTCGTGGAACACCGCGCCGCCGGTGGTCTCGGCGAGCCGTTGCTGGGGCATCGCCAGCCAAGTGCGCACGCTCGGCTCCCGGCCGGCCGAGCGCAGCCCGAGCCGCTCTGCGAGCCAGCCTTCGACGTCGTGCACGTCGACACGGTGGTTGACCGGGCCGCCGGTCAGCCGCATGCGTCCGACCGGGTCCAGCGGGTCGTCGCTCTCCTGGAAGTGGGTGGGCCAGCCGCGCAGCTGCTTCGGCAGCCGTTCGGCCAGCAGGCGGCGGATGTCGTCGCCGTGCCGGGCGCGGTCCTCGGCCGAGAGGAAGAGCTCCAACCGGGGTCCCCACTCGTGATCCGCCGAGCGGGGTGTGTCAAAACCCAGCACCTCGGAACCGCTGCCGATCCGCGCCGCCGCGTACCGCAGTCCCGGGAAGGCCTCGCGCAGCAGCGGCCCCACGGCCTCCTCGTACAGGATCGCGGACAGCTTCAGGCCGGGCATGAACCGGGCTTCGTAGGTCGCCATGGCCTCACTGTGCTGGGCGCGTCACCGCCGGGGCCACCGGTTATCCGCGCGGGAGCTCCACCGGCGGCCCCGTCACCGGCCCGGTCGGACGCACCGTCAGGCGTTCAGCTCCGCCCTGTCGCCCATCACCACGACCGGGTGCTGCTTCGGATCGAGGGTGCGCAGCAGGTACCGCATCGCCGACTCGGACACGCTCACGCACGCCGATGTGCCGCTGCCGTGGTCCATGTGCAGCCAGATGTCGCCGCCCTTCGACTGGCCCAGCGGCCGGGTCGGGTCATCGGGTGGAGTGCCCCTGACCCGGTTGTAGTCGATGGCGATGACGTAGTCGAAGTCGTGCCAGTAGGACTTGCTCCAGGTGCGGGGCGCCTGGAACGACGCGGACTCGGTGTACGGCAGCTCGGCTCCCGGGTCGTCGAGCACTCCGCCCGCGTCGCTCAGCGTGAACACGCCGACCGGGCTGCGCTGGTCGCCCTCGTGATGGTCGGTCGTCCAGCCCTTTCTCCCGTTGTGGGCCGCCCAGGAACGTTCCTGCTTCCAGGTGGAGCCGTGCTTGGTGAAGAGCGCGACGGTCGAGTCGGGCGAGTTGCGGTCCGCGCCGTAGACGGCGACCACCTGGCGGGAGTCGGCCGGCACGCGCTGCCAGAGCCGGTCACCGATGCCGGGTATACGCGTCATGTCCGTCTTCTTCCACGACGCGCGGTCCGCCCGGCCGCGGGCCGCGGAGGCGCGCCGGTGATCCGAACTCCCGCACGCCGCCAGGGACATCGTCAGCACACCGCACACCCCCACCACGACTGCCCGTATCGCACCGCCTTTTCGCATGCGTCCCATGGTCGCAGTCCGGTCCGGGGCCGGTGGGCACGGCCCCTCACACAGCCCCCGAGTACTCCAACGGCGGTGCGATCGCTTGGGCGTCCGCCCCCTGGCCCACCCACAGTCCGATGAGGAAGGCCGCTGTCGCCTCCAGCAGAGCCGCCCGCTCCAGCCCTCCGCCGTCCAGCGGCAGGCAGCCGAGGTCGTGCACCAGGCGGCGTACCGTCTCCAGGGCCGAGGCGTCGTCGCCGCACAGCGGAACCGCTAGGGGACGGCCGTCGAAGACGGGCGGGGTCAGCCGCCACACGCTCTCATGGCAGAGGTTGAACGCCTTGACCACGCGTGCGCCGGGGGCGGCCGCGGCGATGCGCTCGGCGGCCGAGGGACCGCCCCCGGTCTCCAGGAGGAAGCCCGGGCCGACCGGGTTGGTGCAGTCGATCAGCGTCCGGCCCGCCAGGGTGTCGGACAGACCGGACACCATGTCGGCGGCCACCGCGTACGGCACCGCCAGCAGCACCGCGTCCCTACCGTGCTCGACGACGCGGCGCAGGCTTCCCGCCCGTCCGCCGATCCTTCCGGCCAGGGCTGCCGAGCGGCCCGTGTCCCGCCCGCCCACCAGTACGTCGTGGCCGACCCGTGCCCACTGGCCGCCCAGGGCGTCCGCCATGGCGCCGGTGCCGACGATCCCGATCCTCATCGTCCCCACTCCCCGTGTGGTGGTCCTGTTCCCGTATTCGGAACGACAGTAGGAAGCTGTTCGGGCACCATTCGGTAAGTGACCGTCGACCAGGGCTTCATCGCCGACTGCCGTGCCCGGCTCGCCTTCGACCTGCTGGCCAACACCTGGAACCCAGTGGTGATCTGGGCGCTGCGCGAGGGCCCCGAGCGCCCCGGCCGGCTGCGCGAGCGGATCGGCGGCGTAAGCCCCAAGGTGCTCACCGAGACCCTGCGCCGACTGGAGTTCAACGGGCTGGTCGAGCGCCGCGCCCGCCCGGGCGCCCCACCCCGCGTCGACTACGGACTCACGGAACTGGGGCGGAGCCTGCTGCCGCCGATCGAGGCGTTCGGCGCCTGGGCGTTCGAGCACGGCGACGAGGTGATGGCGGCGCAGGAGCGTGGGGAACCGGCGACGGCTCCCCACGACGTTCGCCGCGTTCAGCCGGCCGCGGCCCGCACGTACGGGCCGGCCCTCACGCCCGGCCGCCCCGCCGAGTGAAAAGACGCAGAGAGGGCCCCACCGAGTGCTCAGCCCCGAACCGATCCGCACCGCCCGCCTGGACCTGCTGCCCCTGCGCGTCGAGCACGCCGAGGAGATGGCCGAGACCCTGGCCGACCCGCGGCTGCACACGTACACCGGCGGCGTGCCGCACTCCCCGGCCGCCCTGCGCGCACGCTACGAACGGCTGGTCTCCGGCTCGCCCGACCCGGCCGTCTTCTGGTGCAACTGGGTGCTGTTCCAGCGTGGGGAGTCCCGTCTCGTGGGCACGGTGCAGGCGACGGTCACCGACCGCGCCACGGAGATCGCGTGGGTCGTCGGAACGGCGTGGCAGGGCCAGGGGCTGGCCACGGAGGCGGCCCGGGGACTGGTCGACTGGCTCGGGCAGCAGCACGTCACCACGGTCGTCGCGCACATCCACCCGGCCCACCGGGCGTCGCAGTCCGTGGCGGCTGCGTCCGGCCTGGCACCGACGGACCAGCGCCAGGACGGAGAGATCAGGTGGGAGCTGTCGCTGCCGGGCTGACACGCGCGCCGGGCAGGGGCTCGCGCGTGGCTCGCCCGCTACGGGCGCGTCAGGACGAGTCCCGCGCCACCAGTTCCGTCGGCAGCACCACCTGCCGCCGGTCCAGTGTCCGGGAGGCCACCGGGCGGCGGTCCGCTATCTCGTCCAGGAGCAGGTCGATCATCGCCCGGCCCATCTCCTCGATCGGCTGGCGCACGCTCGTCAGCGGCGGGTCCATGTGGCGGGCGATCGCCGAGTCGTCGTACCCCACGAGCGCCACGTCGTCCGGGATACGGCGCCCCGCCTCCCGCAGCACCTGGCGCGCGCCCGCCGCCATCACGTCCGACTCCGCGAACACCGCGTCCAGGTCCGGGCGGCGGGCCAGCAGCTCCGTCATGGCGCGCCGGCCGCCCTCCTCGGTGAAGTCACCGGGCAGGATCAGGGCCTCGTCCACCGCACGGCCCGCCTCCCTGAGCACGTCCCGGTAGCCCTCGATGCGCCGCTGGGCGCCGTAGACGTCGAGGCGGCCGGTGATCGTGGCGATGCGGGCGCGGCCGCGGGCGATCAGGTGCTCCACCGCCGAGCGGCCGCCGCCGTAGTTGTCCGAGTCCACCGACGGCAGGGTCTCCGAGGCCGAGCGGGGGCCGCTGATCACCGCCGGGATCTCCAGCTGGGCGAGCAGGTCGGGCAGCGGGTCGTCCGCGTGGACGGAGACCAGCAGGACGCCGTCCACCCGGTGCGCCGCCAGGTACTGCGCCAGCCTGCGCCGCTCCCGGTCGCTGCCCGCGAAGATCAGCAGCAGCTGCATCTCGGTGTCCGACAGCGCCGCCCCGACTCCCGTCACCATGTCCGAGAAGTACGGCTCCGCGAAGAACCGCGTCTCCGGCTCGGGGACGACGAGCGCGATCGCGTCCGTACGGTTCGCGGCCAGCGCCCGGGCCGCGGTGTTCGGCACGTATCCCAGCTCCGCGACCGCCGCCTCGACGGCCGCGCGCGTCGCGTCGCTCACCCGGGGCGAGCCGTTGATCACCCGGGAGACCGTGCCGCGGCCCACGCCGGCCCGTGCGGCGACCTCCTCAAGAGTCGGCCGCCGGCCACTCCGGCCCCGCGTTCCGTGGCCTGTCATGGTCGCCTCCCGTCGCACCGCGCGTCGCGCGCCTGGCCTGGAATGTAACAGTCCCGTGCGGCTTCGCGACCGCCGCTTGGGGACGATCGCGCCCGGGGGCGGTCCTTCACCGCGGCCAGTTAACGTCCCGATAACTGAACGCGTCTGACAGCGTCAGCTCCCTTGACACCCCCGCCCGGACCCACGACCCTTCAACACATCACTTGTGGGAGCGCTCCCACAGCACCTGCCCCATACACATCCCGCACGTTCCCCGCCCGAGCCGCAGCGACAAGACACGGGCCCAGCAAAGAAGTTGGCCGGGGGGTCGGCACGTCAGGGCAACTGGAGGACGACATGCGAGCACGTACCCGATCCGGCCACAAGGCGATAGCCCTCACGGCCGTCGCAGTGCTGGGCGCCGGGCTGCTGGCCGGCTGTGCCGACGACGGCGGAGACAAGTCCGGCTCTTCGCCGGACGGCGGTGGCAGCGGCAAGACCACGATCAGCCTCGGGCTCTTCGGCACCTTCGGCTTCAAGGAGGCCGGCCTCTACGCCGAGTACGAGAAGCTCCACCCCAACATCAAGATCACCGAGAACGTCACCGAGCGGAACGAGAACTACTACCCGGCGCTCGTCAACCACCTCACCACCGGCAGCGGTCTGCAGGACATCCAGGGCGTCGAAGTCGGCAACATAGCCGAGGTCGTCAGCACCCAGGCGGCCAAGCTCACGGACCTCTCCAAGGTTTCGGGCGTGAACAAGGCCGACTTCCTCGACTGGAAGTGGGCGCAGGCCACCACCAAGGACGGTCAGACGATCGGCCTCGGCACCGACGTCGGCCCGATGGCGGTCTGCTACCGCAAGGACCTCTTCCAGGCGGCCGGTCTGCCCACCGACCGCACCGAGGTCGGCAAGCTGTGGTCCGGCGACTGGAGCAAGCTCGTCAGCGTCGGCGAGCGCTACCAGAAGAAGGCGCCGCAGGGCACCACCTTCTGGGACTCCCCCGGCGGTCTGCTGAACGCTGTCCTCAGCAGTGAGAAGGAGAAGTTCTACGACTCCTCCGGCAAGGTCATCTACAAGACGAACCCCGCCGTCAAGGCCGCCTTCGACCTGACCGCGGACGCCGCGAAGAAGGGCCTGATCGGCGCGCAGACGCAGTTCCAGCCGACCTGGGACCAGACGATCGCCAACGTGAAGTTCGCCGCGATGGCCTGCCCGCCGTGGATGCTCGGCTACATCAAGGGCAAGTCGAAGCCGGACGCCAAGGGCAAGTGGGACGTGGCCGTCGCGCCCAAGTCCGGCAACTGGGGCGGTTCCTTCCTGACCGTGCCGAAGAGCGGCAAGCACGTGAAGGAGGCCCAGGAGCTGGCCGCCTGGCTGACCGCGCCCGCGCAGCAGGCCAAGCTGTTCAGCGTCCAGGGCAGCTTCCCGAGCGCGCAGGCGGCGTACAGCTCCCCCGAGGTCACCGGCGCCAAGAACGAGATGACCGGTGACGCCCCGATCGGCACGATCTTCGCCGAGGCCGCCAAGTCCAGCCCGGTCCAGGTCATCGGCCCGAAGGACCAGATCATCCAGCAGGGTCTGACCGACAACGGCGTCATCCTCGTGACGAAGGGCAAGTCGGCCGAGGAGGCCTGGAACACGGCCACGAAGACCATCGACAACAACCTGGAGAAGTGACCGGCATGGCCACCCGGCACGACACCGCCGCGCCCCCCGCCAAGGAGGGGGCGCGGCCCCGGGCCGCCCGCCCGCCGTACCCACGGAGGCGGAGCAGCGGCGCCGCGCACGGCTCTCCCGGCGCTGGCAGCGGGACCTCCGCTGGAGCCCGTACGCGTTCGTCTCGCCCTTCTTCCTGCTCTTCATCGCCTTCGGCCTGTTCCCGCTGGTCTACACGGCCTGGGCCTCGCTGCACACGGTGGAGCTGACGGCGCCCACCGACATGGAGTGGGCGGGGCTGCGCAACTACACCCGGATCTTCGACGACGACTTCTTCTGGAACGCGGCGAAGAACACCCTGACCATCGGGATCATCTCGACCGTCCCGCAGCTTCTGATGGCGATGGGCCTGGCCCACATCCTCAACTACAAGCTGCGCGCCTCGACCTTCTACCGGGTCGTGATGCTCGCGCCGTACGCGACCTCGATCGCGGCCGCCTCGCTGGTGTTCGTGCTGCTCTTCGGGCGCGACTACGGCATGATCAACTGGGCGCTGCACTTCGTCGGGATCGACGCCATCGACTGGCAGAACGAGAAGTGGCCCTCGCAGATAGCCGTCTCGTCCATCGTCATCTGGCGCTGGACGGGCTACAACGCGCTGATCTACCTCGCGGCCATGCAGGCCATCCCCCAGGACCTGTACGAGTCGGCGGCCTTGGACGGGGCCAACCGCTGGCAGCAGTTCTTCCATGTCACGCTGCCCCAGTTGCGGCCGACGATCCTGTTCACGGTCGTCGTGTCGACGATCGGCGCCAGCCAGGTCTTCGGCGAGCCGCTGCTGTTCGACGCGAACAAGGGCGCGTCGGGCGGCGCCGAGCACCAGTTCCAGACGCTGGGTCTGTACCTGTACGAGCAGGGTTGGGTGAACCAGCACCTGGGCCGGGCCTCCGCCATCGCCTGGACGATGTTCCTGATCCTCATCGTGATCGGGATCGTCAACTACGTCATCTCGCGCCGGTTGCGCGCCAGCAGTTAGGAGAACCGGCCGTGACGACGACCCTGACGAAGCCCGAGGAGAAGACCCGGGAGCCCAAACGCGTACGCCGGCCCAAGGCCGCGCGCGCCGGCGGGCAGCTCCACGCCGGTCCCGTGGCGTACGCCATCCTGATCCTCTTCAGCATCGGCTCGCTGCTCCCGCTGGTGTGGACGGCGATCGCCGCCTCGCGCAACAACAACCGGCTCGCGCAGACGCCCCCGCCGTTCTGGTTCGGCTCGAACCTGTTCAACAACCTGGAGATCGCCTGGAACGACGCCAATCTGGGCAAGGCGTTCTTCAACACCACGTTCGTGGCGGGCGTCTCGGCGGCGACGATCGTCTTCCTGTCGACGATCGCCGGGTTCGCCTTCGCCAAACTGCGCTTCAAGGGCAAGGGCGCCCTGATGCTGATCGTCATCGGCACGATGATGGTCCCGCCGCAGCTGAGCGTGATCCCGCTGTACATGATGGTCGCCAAGCTGGACTGGACCGACCAGCTTCAGGCAGTGATCCTGCCGTCGCTGGTGAGCGCGTTCGGGGTGTTCTTCATGCGGCAATACCTGATCCAGGCGCTGCCGGACGAGATCATCGAGGCCGCCCGCATGGATGGCGCGAGCAGCTGGCGCGTGGTCTGGCACGTCGTGTTCCCGGCGGCCCGCCCCGCGATGGCCGTCCTGGGCATGCTGATGTTCGTGCAGACGTGGAACGACTTCCTGTGGCCGTTCCTGGTCCTGACCCAGAACGGCAACCCGACCGTGCAGGTCGCGGTCGCGGGTCTGGGCCGCGGCTACACCCCCGACCAGTCGCTGATCATGGCGGGCGCGCTGCTCGGTACGCTGCCGCTGCTGCTGGTCTTCGCGATCTTCGGCAAGCAGATCGTGGGCGGCATCATGCAGGGCGCGGTCAAGGGCTGACGCCCATCCGCAGTGGCCGCCCATCCGCCGTGGCGGCCGCCCGCCGCGGTCGCCCGCCGCCGTGGTCGCCCACCCGCCGTACGGGGGCCGGATCACCGCCGCTCCGGCCCCTTCCCTTCCCCCTCCTCTCTCCTTCCCATCCCCCAACTCATCGGTCTTCCCGACCTCGTATGGGAGCGCTTCCATGTCTGAGTCCGCACAGTCGGCACCCCCGGTGACCTTTCCTCCCGCCTTCCTCTGGGGCGCCGCGACCTCCGCGTACCAGATCGAGGGGGCGGTCCGGGAGGACGGCCGCACCCCCTCCATCTGGGACACCTTCAGCCATACGCCGGGCAGGACGGCCGACGGCGAGACCGGTGACATCGCTGTCGACCACTACCACCGCTACCGCGACGACGTGGCGCTGATGGCCGAGCTGGGCCTGAACGCGTACCGCTTCTCGATCTCCTGGTCGCGCGTGCAGCCCACCGGCCGGGGTCCTGCGGTCCAGCGGGGCCTGGACTTCTACCGCCGTCTGGTGGACGAACTCCTCGCGCACGGCATCCGGCCGGCGATCACCCTCTACCACTGGGACCTCCCGCAGGAGCTGGAGGACGCGGGCGGCTGGCCGGAGCGGGACACGGCGTACCGGTTCGCCGAGTACGCGCGGATCGTGGGCGAGGCCCTCGGCGACCGCGTGGAGCAGTGGATCACCCTGAACGAGCCATGGTGCAGCGCGTTCCTGGGCTACGGCTCCGGGGTGCACGCCCCGGGTCGGACGGACGCGGCGGCGTCGCTGCGCGCGGCACACCACCTGAACCTGGCCCACGGCCTCGGCGCCTCGGCCCTACGGTCCGTGATGCCGACCCGCAACGCGGTGGCGGTCAGCCTCAACTCCTCCGTCGTGCGCACGGTGTCCCAGGACCCCGCGGACCTGGCGGCGGGTCAGAAGATCGACGACCTGGCCAACGGGGTCTTCCACGGCCCGATGCTGCACGGCGCGTACCCGGAGACCCTGCTGGCGGCCACGTCGTCGGTCACCGACTGGTCGTACGTGCGCGACGGCGACCTGGAGACGATCCACCAGCCGCTGGACGCGCTGGGTCTGAACTACTACACGCCGACGCTGGTCTCGGCGGCCGAGGAGCAGGTGAGCGGCCCCCGTCCGGACGGTCACGGCGCCAGCGCCCACTCGCCCTGGCCGGGCGCGGACGACGTGGCCTTCCACCAGACCCCGGGCGAGCGCACCGAGATGGGCTGGACGATCGACCCGACCGGGCTGCACGAGCTGATCATGCGCTACACGCGGGAAGCGCCCGGCCTGCCGCTGTACGTGACGGAGAACGGCGCGGCCTACGACGACAAGCCGGACCCTGACGGCCGCGTCCACGACCCGGAGCGGATCGCCTACCTGCACGGGCACCTGTCGGCGGTGCGCCGGGCCATCACGGACGGCGCGGACGTGCGGGGCTACTTCCTGTGGTCCCTGATGGACAACTTCGAGTGGGCGTACGGCTACGAGAAGCGCTTCGGGGCGGTGTACGTGGACTACACGACCCTGGAGCGGACCCCGAAGTCCAGCGCGCACTGGTACGGCCGGGCGGCGCGGACCGGGGAGCTGCCGCCGCTGGAGGGCTGACCGGCCGGGGGGCCAGGGGTTCGGGGCGCGGCACGGGAGGGGAGTGCCGCGCCCCGGTGGTTCGCCGTGCCGCCCGAAGCCCGTCGCAAGGGGGCTCCGTCGCGTGGCCCACTCCCCTAGGGTTTGGTCGCGTGACCACCGAAGCCGCGGACAGAGCGGCCACCACCTACCCGTCCTCGCTGCGTCGGACCTCACTCATGGCCTTCGGCTCGCTGGCGTTCGTGGCGCTGGGCGTCTGGCTGCTGATCGACCATGCCACGCTCAAAGGCGTCCTCGCGGGCGCGGCCGCCGTGCCGTTCTTCGGCCTGTGCGCCTGCGTGGCGATCGGCCGCCTTCTGCGACGTCGGCCCGAACTGGTGCTGACCGGCGAGGGCCTGACACATGTGATGCTGGGCTCGATCCGCTGGACGGAGATCGCGGAGGTCACCGTCCGCGAGATCAAGGTCCGCTCCACCTCTCAGCGCGTGATCGAACTGGTGCTCAATGACCCGGACGCCTACCTGGCGCGGGCACCGCGTTCGGCCCGGATCGCAGGCAAGGCCAACCTGCGCTTCGGTTACAGCCCGGCGACCATCTCCGCGACCACGCTCCCCGTGGACCTCGACGGGGTGGTGGCGGCGATGCGCCGCCACCACCCCGAGTTGAGGATCAGGCGGTAGCACCCCGGAGAACAGGCACTACTTGTAGGTGCCGAACGCCTTCGAGAAGGCGAACCTGTCCTGGGTGATCGAGCTGCACGTCGGGTCCGCCGTCGGCTTGGGGCCGCCGTCGCACTGCTTGTCCCGCGCGGCCGACCACATCGACAGCCAGCCGAGGCCCTTGGACTTGGCGAAGTTCACCAACTGGGTGGCGTCGTCGACCTTGAAGACCTCCGAGGAGACGTCGTTGACGCCGATCATCGGGGTGACCGCGACCGTCTTCCAGGCCGCGCTGTCGGTCAGGCCCAGCACGCTCTTGATCTGCGCCTGCGTGGCGGTCGCCGCCTGCTCGGCGTAGGTGCCCATGTCGCCGCTGTACGCGGGGCCGTAGTCCATCGCCATGATGTTGACGGTGGAGACCTTCACGCCGTTGGACTTGGCGTCGGCGAGGAGGTTCACTCCGTCCTGGGTCAGGCCCTCCGGCATGACCGGGAGCGTGAACGACACGTCCAGTCCGGGGTGTTGCTGCTGCAGCTTGGCGATGGCCTGGGCGCGGCGGGTGTTCGCGGCCGTGTTCGGCAGCGCGCCGCCCTCGACGTCGAAGTCGACCTTGGTGAGTTTGTACGCGTCCACGACCTTCCCGTACGCCGCCGCCAGCGTGTCCGCCGAGGAGCAGGTCGTGGCCAGTTCGGAGCCGGAGGCGCCGCCGAAGGACACCCGGACGTCGCCACCCTTGGCGCGCAGGGCGCCGATCTGCGCGGCCACCGCGTCGTTGCCGAGGTCGGAGACGCCGCCCCACTTGGGGGTGCAGCCGCCGCCGTCGGTCACGAACGCCAGGTTGTAGTTCTTCACACCGGTCGCGTCGGCCGCGGCGGCCAGGTCGAAGGCCGGGTAGAGGGACGTGTCGACGTACGGGGAGAAGCCGGCGTTCGTGGTGGATCCGGTGCCGGTGCCGCCTCCGGTGGTCTGCGTGGCGGTGGGCGACGGAGTCGCGGTCGAAGGCGGGGTCGGCGCCGGGGACGGGGACTGAGTCGGGGACGGGGACCGAGTCGGGGACTGGGTCGGGCGGCCGCTCGGCTGCGGGGGCGTGCCGTCGTCGGCGGAACACTTCGCGCCGTCGATGACGCAGCCCGTCGGGTCCCCGGAGCCGCTCACGACGAAGCCGACGGTCACCGACTCGCCCGCCGCGAGGCCGTCCTTGTCCCAGGACGGCGGCTTCACGGTGACGTGCTGTCCGCTCACCGTGGGCGTGCCGTCCCACAGCGAGCTGAGCTTCGCACCCGAGGGAAGGTCGAACTGGAGCGTCCAGTCGGCCTTGGCCTGGCCGCTGTCGTTCGTGATCACGTACTGCGCGGTGTAGCCCGTCGACCAGGTGCTGGTCTTCGTGTACGCCGCGCCGACGCCGGCGGCGTGCGCGGTGCCGGTGACCACCAGGGCGCCACCGCCGACCACGACGGCGGCGACCGTACCGCCGATCGCCTTGTTTCTGCCGCTTATTCCGCGCCGGTGCGCCTTGCTCATCGCGTGCCTGCCTTCGCTGGTACGAGGGGTGGATGCGGCAGCACGCTAGCGAGCCGATAGGGGGCAAACCGCCTGATCCGGGCGGGCGTTGAGGATCTTAGGGTCGGCTTAAGGAAGGGATCGGGGGCGGTTAAAGGTAGAGACCAATATGCGGCGGCGTCTGCGGCGTACGCGGTGCCCTCGCCGTGTCGGGGCCCGTCCGTCCAGCTGGAACCAGATCCGCACCTCCGTGCCGCCCAGCACCGACGAGCCGATCCGTACGTCGCCGCCGGTCGACTCGGCGAGCCTGCTCACGATGTCCAGGCCGAGGCCCGTCGAGCCGTCGCTGCCCGAGCCGCGGCCGCGGGCCATCGCCGCCTGCGGGTCGGGTATGCCGGGCCCGGCGTCGGACACCAGCACGATCACCGCGTCCTCGGCGTTGTGCACGTCGACCGCGAACGCCGTGCCCTCCGGGGTGTGCCGGAAGACGTTCCCGAGCAGGGCGTCCAGCGCGGCGGCGAGGTCGGACCGGGCGACGGGTATGCGGACCGGACGGTCGGCCCCGGCCACCCGCCACTTGCGGCCCTCGTCCTCGGCGAGCGCCGACCAGAACTCCATCCGCTCGCGCACCACCTCCGCCGCGTCGCATCCGGCGCCCGGTCCGGCCGCCGCGGTCTGCGGCTTGGCCTCGCGGGCCGTACGGATGATCGTGTCCACCTCGCGCTCCAGCTGCGCCACCGCCTGACGGGTCTGCTCGGCGGCCGGCCCGTCGCCGAGCGAGGCCGCGTTCAGCCGCAGGACGGTCAGCGGCGTCCGCAGGCGGTGGGACAGGTCGGCCGCCAGTTCCCGCTCGTTCGCGAGGAGTTGTACCACCTGGTCGGCCATCGAGTTGAACGCGACCGCCGCCGCGCGCAGTTCGGCCGGCCCGTCCTCGGGGACGCGCGCCCCGAGCTGCCCCTCCCCAGGTCGTGCGCGCCCTCGGCCAGGCGCCGCGCGGGCCGCACCATCCGTACGCCGAGCCGGTCGGCGACCGCCACCGAGCCGACGATCAGTGCGAAGCCGACCGCGGCGAGCACCGCCCAGGCCGTGCCGACGCCGTGCGTCACCTCGGACTCGGGCACGTAGACCTCGATCACGGCGATCGCCCCGGAGCTGAGCGCGGTGGGTTGGAGCAGCGTGGAGCCGCCCGGTACCTCGGTGGTGGAGGCACGTCCGAGTCGGCGGGTGGCCGCGATGTCCTCGGCGGTGGCGCGACGGCGGCCGATGTCGACCGCTTTCGTGCCGTCCCCCGCGGGGATGTGCACCGCTATCCCGTCGGCGGAGCCCGCCGAGGCGACGACCCGCTCCAACTGGTCCCGGTCGGTGGTGATGGACAGCGCGGGCGCGATCGCGGCGGCCTGCCGCTCGGCGCCGGCGAAGGCCCGGTCGCGTGCCATCTCCTTGACGACCAGTCCGAGCGGGACCGCGAAGGCGACCACCACCATCGCGGTCACCGCCAGACACACCTTGACCAGGGCCCACCTCATGGCAGTGGCTCCGTCCCCGGCGGCTCCAGCTTCACGCCGACCCCCCGCAGGGTGTGCAGATAGCGCGGCCTGGCGGCCGTCTCGCCCAACTTCCTCCTGAGCCAGGAGAGATGGACGTCGATGGTCTGGTCGTCGCCGTACGACTGTCGCCAGACCTCCGCGAGCAGCTCCCTGCGCGGTACGACGACGCCGGGCCGTCCGGCGAGGAAGGCGAGCAGGTCGAACTCACGACGTGTCAGGTCCAGGGGCGCGCCGTCCAGTTCGGCGTGGCGACGCAAGGGGTCGATGGCGAGGCCGCCGACCCTGATGACGGTCGTGGACCCGGCGTCGGCGGTGGCCGTGCGGACGCGGCGCAGCACCGCCGCGATCCGAGCCGAGAGGTGCTCGACCGAGAACGGCTTGGTCAGATAGTCGTCCGCGCCCGCGTTGAGCAGGCGGACGATCTCCGTCTCGTCGTCGCGTGCCGTGGCGATGATGACCGGGACGTCCGTGATGCCGCGCAGCATCTTCAGCGCCTCGGAGCCGTCCAGGTCGGGCAGTCCGAGGTCGAGGATGACGACGTCGAAGGGGACGTGCGCGACCTCGCGCAGCGCCTCCAGCGCGGTGCCGACGCTGCGCACGGTGTGTCCGGCCTCCGTCAGATGCCTGATGAGCGCCGAGCGTACGAACTGGTCGTCCTCGACCACGAGCACACTTGCCATGGGCGGCACCGTACGCCATGCGGGCCGGGCGGTTCGGGGGCTGTGGACAACTCCCCACGCCGCAACCGGAGAAACGGAACTGTGTGCGACCCGTGAGACACCCGTGGGGCTGGTGAGGCAGTATGGCCGGGATGTTGAGAGGTCTCCTGCACGTACTGGCGTGGACGCTGGCCACCGGAGCGGCGGCCACGCTGTCGTGGTGGGGCGTCCACACGGTGCTGGCGGGCACCGCGTACGACCCGCCGCGCGCCCTGCCCGTCACCGCGGGCGGCGCGACGACGCAGGCGTCGAAGCCGTCGGCTCCCTCGACTCAGCGACCGGTCCCGTCGAAGAGCCCGTCGCCGACGCCGAGCACGACGAGCCCGCGGCCGACGCCCTCGAAGTCCCGGGCCACGAAGCCCGACCCGCCCACCATCGCCTCCGGCCAGGTCAAGAGCTACGACACCGCCGGCGGTCGCGTGGTCTTCGACCTCGGCAGCACCTCGGCGACGCTCGTGTCGGCCACCCCCGGCACCGGCTGGTCGATGCAGGTCTGGAAGACGGAGACCTGGATCCGGGTGGAGTTCGCGTCGGGTGCCGACCGGGTGTCGGTGTTCTGCACCTGGCACGACGGCCCACCCCATGTGGAGATCGGGAACTACTAGGGTCTTTCGTTTGGATCAGGCCGGATCAGGGAGCGGGGCCATGGGGGTGCCCCCGCGCGAGCTCGTTCGAGCGTGGGGGAGTTGGCGACCGACGACAACGCCGCTGGGGGTGCCCCCACGCCGTCAAGGCAGTGGGGGAGTGCGTGCCAGGCCCCGCGAACCCGGCATGATCCGAACGAGAGGCCCTAACCGCCCCTGGAGGTCGGCGGGGTCGGTCTGTTCAGCGGAAGACCGACGGCGGGGGCGCCGGGGATGCCACCGCCGCCGCGTCCGTGACGGCGGCCGCGCCGCCCGTGAAGTCGGTCAGCGCCTTGCCGTGCTCCACCCTCGCCGGGTGCGGGTCCGAGGCGGCCCGGCGGGTCAGTTCGGCGACCGGGAGCGGGTGGGCGGAGGCGGCCAGGACCGCGTTGCCGAAGCGCTTGCCGCGCAGGACGGCCGGATCGGCGATCAGTGCGAGCTCGGGGAAGACGGCCGCCGCCGTCGAGATCTGGCCGCGCAGGTGGGCGAGCGGAGGGCCGTCGGCGAGGTTGGCCGCGTACACACCGCCGTCCTTCAGCGCCCGGCGGACCTCGGTGAGGAACTCGACCGACGTCAGGTGCGCCGGGGTGCGCGCCCCGCTGAACACGTCCACGATGACCAGGTCCGCCCAGCCGTCCGGCACCTTGGCGAGCCCTTCCCGGGCGTCCGTGGAGCGCACCCGGATCCGTGCGTTCGGGTCCAACGGCAGGGCCCGGCGGACGAGTTGGACGAGCGCCGCGTCGCGTTCCACGATCTGCTGGGTGGAGCGGGGGCGGGTCGCGGCGGTGTAGCGGGCGAGGGTGAACGCGCCGCCGCCGAGGTGGACGGCGTGCACGGGACGGCCGGGCGGGGCGGCCAGGTCGATGACGTGGCCGAGCCGGCGCTGGTACTCGAAGGACAGGTACCGCGGGTCGTCGAGGTCGACATGCGACTGCGGGGCGCCGTCGATGAGGAGGGTCCAGGCGCGCGCCCGGTCCCGGTCGGGTATCAGCTGGGCGAGTCCGCCGTCGACCGCCTCGACGACGGCCTCGGCTCCCTGCCCGCGCCGCGCGTTCCGTGACCTGCCCACCCGGCCATTATCGGGGGCGGCGCGGAGGGCGGCTCACCGAGGACGGGGGGCCCTGCTCGGCGACCCGGTCGGCTCACCGGCCCTCGCCGGCCCGGGCGGCGTTCGATCCGAGGTGGTGACGGAGGATCGCCGACGGTTGCCGGGGCGGTCCCGGCCCGGTAAGGCGCTCATCGACAGTTGTCGGCGGCCTCGATCATGCGGGCCGCCTCCCCGAGGGCCGCGCGCAGGACCGCCGGATCCGTGGCCGGTTCCACCTCGCCGGGCGGCAGGAGCCAGCCCGTGCCCTCGACCGGGGGCAGCGGAGCGACCAGGCTCATGCCGCGCCCGTCGGTCTTCGTGCACGTGCTGCCGGGCACGTCCCACGCGTCCGCCGTGCCGGGCGGTACCAGGAAGCCGAGGGTGTCGCAGTCGTCGTCGTGCAGGACGGGCCCGACGCAGTCGCCCGCGCCGCGGCGGAGGATGTCCACCGCCTCGAGACCCTGACGGGCGGGCACGGTCACGAGGTCGGGGGCCTTGTGCGGCGGTGCGGCGCACTCGGGGGCCGGCACGGCCTGGGCGGCCTGCGGCCGTGTACGGAACTCGGTGCTGTGCGGGGTCTGCGTCCCGGCATCCACAACGGAACCCTCCTCGACGGTGAGTTGGGTCGGGAGTTCGGGCGGCTCCCGGTCCACAGGGTTCAACGCTCGGGGGCGTCAACGGCAACGGCGCAACACTGCCGCAAAGGATGGCAGTTCATGGCAGATCTCGCATGAGATATCCGGTTTGTAGCCAAACCTCGCATGACCACACCTGCGAGGAAGGTACGTTCTTGCACCGCCGGACGCAGGGAACCAAATGGCACCACGCGGACAAGCCACCCCAATCCGGCATGGTTCGACGGTTCGCACGAGAGGGCCCGGCCATGACCTCGTCCCAGACCCCCCGGCCACCACGGCCGAATCTCGCCTTCCGGCAGCTGCGCGGATCACGCTCGCCGGGCGAGTTCGCCGCGGCGGTGCGGCGTGCCGCACGCGAGATCGGCGAGCGGGTCAGCTGTGACGCGCGGTACATCGGACGGGTCGAGGCGGGCGAGATCCGTTGTCCCAACTACGCCTACGAACGGGTGTTCCTGCACATGTTCCCCGGGCGCACACTCTCGGACCTGGGGTTCGCGCCCCGCTCGGCGGTGCGCGGCCGAGGGGCGCGCACCGCCGACGAGGCGCCCCCCGCACACACCAACCGCCGTCCATATGCCTCCGATGAGCACCGGAAGGCATACGAGACGTATCACCCATCAGACACCTACGAGTCGCACCAGTCGTACGGCACGCACGCGTACGACGCACAGAACCACGAGGAGAGCGACGTGCAGCGTCGCGCATTCATGACCGGCGGCACCGTGACGGTGGCCGCCGCCTCCCTGGGCCCCTTCGGGCTCACCCTCGGCGGCCCCGCAGCGGCCGCCGAACGCCCCGTCCACCGTGCGGGCTCGTCCGAGGCGAGCGCGCTCGAGGAGGCCGTACGCAAGATCCGCCTGCTCGACGACCGGCACGGCGCGGACGGCCTGTACCGGCGCGCGGCGGCCCCGCTGCGCACCGCGTACGCGCTGCTCGACGCGGGCACGACCCGGCAGACGGTCGCCGACCGGCTGTACTCGGGCGCGGGTGAACTGGCCATCTCGGTGGGATGGCTGGCGCACGACTCCGGGCGTTACGACGACGCCCGCTCGCACTACGCGGAGGCGCTGGCGACGGCGCGGATGTCCGGGGACCCGGGCCTCGAGGCACACGCGTTCTGCAACACGGCGTTCCTCGCCCGCGACGCGGGCCGGCCGCGGGAGGCCGTACGGGCGGCGCAGGCGGCCCAGCGTGTCGGGCGCCCGCTCGGCTCGCACCGGTTGATGTCGCTGCTCGCCCTCAGGGAGGCGGGCGGCTGGGCGGGACTCGCGGACCGGGCGGGCTGCGAACAGGCGCTCGCACGGGCGCAGGCGCTCTTCGAACGGGGGCCGTCGGACTCGGACCCCGAGTGGATGACCTTCTACGGCGAGGCAGAACTGGAGGGCCTGGAGGCGCAGTGCTGGTCGACGCTGGGCGACTGGGGGCGGGCCGCCCGGCACGCACGGCGCGCGGCGCAGCTCCAGGATCCGCACTTCACCCGGAACATCGCCCTGTACACGGCCGAACTGGCCGACGACCTGGCCCGCGGGGGTCGTCCCGACGAGGCGGCGCGGGCCGGTCACCGCGTGCTGGACCTCCTGGACCAGGTCCAGTCCTCCCGCGTCCTGACGATGCTGGCGGGCACTGCGAGGGTACTGCTGCCGCACCGGCGGGCGTCGGGGGTGTCGGCGTTCCTGGACCGGCATGCGTCACTGCCTCGCAGTGCGTGAGCCGCTCGGGGTCGGGGTCGCCCGGGCGTCGGTTCCGCGACTCGGCGGTACGAAGGGCCGCAGCTACGCCATGTGCCCCAAGTCGTTCCACGACTCGATCGCCGGCTCGCCGTAAGCCCACCCGAGCACGGACAGCGACGTGGGGTTGAGCCTGATCCGCGCCGCGAACTCCAGCGGCAGCCCCAGCCACCGCGCCCCGATGGACCGCAGGATGTGCCCGTGTGCGAACACCAGCACATCCCGGTCCTCCGACCGCGCCCAGGCCACGACCTCGTCCGCGCGCGCGGAGACCTCCGCCAGGGTCTCCCCGCCGGGCACGCCGTCGCGCCAGATGAACCAGCCCGGCCGGATCTCCTGGATCTCGGCCGGCGTCATCCCCTCGTACGCCCCGTAATCCCACTCCATGAGCGTGTCCCAGACGCTCGCCCGCTCGCTGAAGCCGGCGAGTTCGCAGGTCTCACGCGCGCGTGCCAGCGGACTGGTGCGCACCTCGACCCCGGGCAGCCCGTCGAACGGCGCCCGGTGCAGCCGCTCCCCGAGCAGCTTGGCGCCCCGCCGTCCCTCCTCCAGCAGCGGCACATCGGTCCTGCCGGTGTGCTTGCCGGACAGTGACCATTCCGTCTGTCCGTGCCGGGCCAGCAGGATGCGCGGTGCCATGAGAGACCTTTCCGGGAGAAGTGAGCAGGACGCCACTCCATCATCGCCCACCCCTTCCCGGGGCAACCCAGGGGGCGATCTCTGCGTCTTTGAGGGCCGGGGCGCCCCACGAAGGCGGACGCCCGCACCGTAAGGTGGCACGACCGGAACGCCGGGAACCGCGACCAGGAGCAGAAGGGGGAGGGCGAATCGGATGCCGCAGGCCGAGACACCAGGCATCGGGGTGGGCCCGCTGACCCGGCTGCGCTGGTGGACCGAACTGCCCCTGATCCTGGTGGTGTACGCCTCCTACTCCGCGGGCCGGCTGCTCGCGCGGGGCGATGTCGACGGCGCCGTCGACCACGGTCTGGCGATACTGCGCCTGGAGAAGCTGCTCCACATCAACGCCGAGCATCCGCTGAACCGTCTCCTCACCCGCGAGGCATGGCTCGGCATACCCGCCGACTTCTGGTACGCGTCGCTGCACTACCTGGTCACCCCCGCGATCCTGGTGTGGATCTTCAGACGCCGCACGGAGCACTACCGGGCGGCCCGCACCTGGCTGCTGACGTCCACGTTCATCGGTCTGATCGGCTTCTCCCTGATGCCCACCTGCCCGCCGCGCCTGCTCTCCGCGGGCCACGGGTTCGTCGACACGATGGCGCAGTACAGCTCTTACGGCTGGTGGGGCGCCGAGGCGAGCGCGCCGCGGGGCCTGGGCGGCATGACGAACCAGTACGCGGCGATGCCGAGCCTGCACGTCGGCTGGGCGCTGTGGTGCGGGGTGTTGCTGTGGCGGCACGGCCGCTCGCGCTGGGCCAGGGTCGTGGCGGTCGTGTACCCGCTCGGGACCACGTTCGTCGTGATGGGCACCGCGAACCACTACTTCCTCGACGCGGTCGCCGGGGTCGCCGTCATGGGCGTCGGCTTCCTGCTGAGCCGACCGGTGATGCGGGCCGCGGACGCGGTCAGGACTCGTCTGCGGGCACGGTTCGCACCGGTCGCGGAGCCCTCGTCCGCCGCAGGTTCCCCAATTGTCAGTGCCGGATGCCAGACTTCGGCGGGTGAGCGAATTCCCCGACAGCCCCTCTCCCGCCCCGGGCCGGGAGCCGGGCCGGGTGCCGCTCCCGCGGACGCGGGGACGGCGCTGCGGCAGCGGCTCGCTGAGCTGCGCGGGCCGTCCGTACAGCCCAGGGCGCTGGACGCGCGCGCCCTCGCCGCGCTCGCCGCGAACCCCGGGTGCGGCGCGCGCGCGCTGCTGGACGGCGCCGGGGTGGACAAGGGGGCGCTGGCGGGCGCGCTGGGTGCGCCGTCGGCGTTCGGCCAGTCGCAGTTCGCCTTCATGCGGGGCAACGCGTTCGAGGCCCGGGTCAAGGCGGACGGCGGTGCGGAGCTGCTGCGTCTGGTGCGCGAGAAGCTGGACCCGACCGCCGACGCCCCGGAGGGGGCGCTCGTTCCGGACCTGGCCGCGGTCGGCCCGGAGGGGCGCGCGGCGCGTACGGCGCTGGCGTTGCGCGAGGCCACCGAGGCGCGCGGGTGGGCGCTGCTCGACCACCCCATGCTCGCCCTCGACGTGGCGGGATCGCCCGCGTTCCTGGAGCCGGACGCGGTGGTGGTGCACCCGGACGGCAGCTGGACGGTGGTGGAGATCAAGTCCTTCCCGCTGCTCGACGGTTCGGCGGACCCGGCGAAGGTGGGGGCGGCCGCGCGGCAGTCCGCGGTGTACGTGCTGGCGCTGGAGGAGGTCGCGGAGCGCCTCACCCCCGCACCCGTCGTACGCCACCGGATCCTGCTGGTGTGCCCCAAGGACTTCTCGAACCTGCCCACCGCGTCGCCCGTGGACGTCCGCAAGCAGCGCGCGGTCACCCGGCGCCAGCTGGCCCGTCTCACCCGCATCGAGGAGATCGCCGACGCCCTGCCCGAGGGCACGTGCTTCGCGCCGGACCTTCCGCAGGAGGAGCTTCAGGCCGCGGTGGAGTCGGTCCCGGCGACGTACGCGCCGGAGTGCCTGGCCGCCTGCGAGCTGGCATTCCACTGCCGTGACCGCGCCCGGGAGCAGGGCGCCGTGGCGGCCCTGGGCCGGTCGCTGCGGGCCGAGCTGGGCGGGCTGACCACGGTGGACGACATCCTGGCCGCCGCCCACGGCACGGCCGGGGACCCGGACGACCCGGCGGTGGCGGCCCTGCGCCGGGCGGCGCGGCTGCGGGCCGAGGCGCTCGCCGGACGGGAGGGCGCCGTATGTCCCTGATCACCACCCTCGCCCGCCTGGAAGCCGTGCGGACCGGCCGCGCCCAGCCCGCCGCCACCGTCCGGCACCGCCACCTGTCCGAGCGGCCCCTCGTCTTCGTCCCGCTCATCACCGCGGGCGAGGCCGGGGCACCGCTCGGCGCACTCGTCGGCACCGACCGGGACGACCCCCGGCTGCTCGTGGTACCGCAGCCCCGCGACCGCGACCTGAGGTTCGCGTTCCTCGCCGAACTCGCCGACGTCGTCCTGCCCTACATCGACGCCCACGCCGACACCGTGGAGCCCGCCGAGCGCACCGAGACCGACCCGGAGACCGGCAAGCGCGTCAAGGTGGAGGTCGAGCTGTGCGCCGACGCGCCCCAGCTGGTCGTGCCGAGCCGGGCGGGCATCGACTTCGTACGGCTGCTGGGCCGTTCCATGCGGTTCCGCCGCACCGCCGAGCAGGACCCGGAGACGCCGCACCCGGCGCCCCCGCGCGTGCCGCTCCTCGGCCGCTGGCTCACGCACTTCGGCGAGCGTGCCCGCGTCCCCGGCTCCTCCCTGCTGCTCGCGCTCACCGATCTGCTCGGGCGGCACTGGGCGACCGGGCAGTCGAACCTGGAGGACCAGCACCTGGGCGCACTGCTCGCCTGGATCGACCCGCCCGGGGGCGCCTCGGGCGCGGACGCTGCGCTCCGCGCCGAGCTGGCCCGGGACGCGGACGGCCAGTTGCTGTGCCCGCCGGCCGGACCGGCCACCGACCCGGCGTTCGACAACAGGCTGCTCGCCCCCGCGATCGAGCGCTACGACCGCGCCCGCACCCGGCTCGCCGCCGCCGAGGACGGCGTGGAGGCCGACGACCGCTTCGGTGAACTCACCGCCGCCGAGCGGGAGATCCGCGCCCTGGTGGAGAGTCGTACCCGGCCGACCTGGGACGCGGTGTGGCAGGGGCTGGACCTGCTGCGCGCGCTGCCGGAGGGCGCGCATGTCGAGGACCGCTGGACGCGCGACCGCTGGTCGTTCACCGGGCACCGGGACCGGGTGGCCGCCGGGGAGCCGCCGCAGCCGCGCCACGACGACGCGGTCACCGCGGCGAACAAGCTCGCCACGCGCGAGCGCGAACAGGCCCGCCTGGACGCCCAGGAGGCACTCGACGACCCGCTCGTCATGGCCGGGCGGCGGCTCGCCGGGGAGGCGTTCGCGGGCGAGGTCACGGAGGTCGTGATGGCGTACAGCGAGGGCAAGCGCCCCAGCCCGCGCCCGCTGGTGACCGTACGGACCGAGGACCGGCCGCACCTCGGGGAGCGCACGAAGGTGTACCGGTCGCTGGGCGGGAAGCCGCAGGCGGCGGAGTTCGTGGCCCACGAGGGGGAGGGCCTGCTGGTCCTGCGCATCGTCGACAAGATGGGCCGCGGCAAGGAGCCGGAGGCCGGGTCGGTCCCCGAGAAGGGGGACCACGTGTGCTTCACGCTCTTCGAGCACGAGCAGCGCGGCGGGGCCAAGCTGCCCGACCCGGAGGACACCCCGTGGACGCACGGCGGGCCGCCGGGTGAGGGCGAGGCCGTACCGCAGCCGGATCCGGTGACCGAGGAGGACGTGCTGTGACCGTGTTCGCCCCGCCGGGCAGGGACTTCGACCCGGGGGCCGCGGCCTCCCGGGCCACCGAGGCGATCCTGAGCGACACGCTGCACGGTGCGCACCGAGGGGTCGTGGTCGACTCGCCGCCGGGCGCCGGGAAGTCGACGCTGGTCGTCCGCGCCGCGCTGGAACTCGCGTCCGCCGGACGGCCGTTGATGGTGATCGCCCAGACGAACGCACAGGTCGACGACCTGGTGCTGCGGCTGGCCGAGAAGGAACCGGGCCTCCCCGTCGGGCGGCTGCACAGCAGCGACCCGGACCCGTACGACAAGGCGCTCGACGACCTGCCGAACGTACGCAAGTCGGCCAAGGCGGGCGACCTGGCGGGCCTGGACGTGGTGATCTCCACCGCCGCCAAGTGGGCCCACGTCAAGGACGTCGAGCCGTGGCGGCACGCCATCGTGGACGAGGCGTACCAGATGCGCTCGGACGCGCTGCTGGCGGTGGCGGGCCTGTTCGAGCGCGCGCTGTTCGTCGGCGACCCGGGGCAGCTTGACCCGTTCGCGATCGTCGGCGCGGAGCAGTGGGCGGGGCTGTCGTACGACCCGTCGGCATCCGCCGTGACCACCCTGCTGGCCCACAATCCGGAGCTGCCGCAGCACCGGCTGCCTGTGTCGTGGCGGCTGCCGGCGTCGGCGGCGCCCCTGGTGTCGGAGGCCTTCTACCCGTACACGCCGTTCCGCAGCGGCACGGACCACGGGGACCGGCGGCTGACCTTCGCGGTCGCGTCGGACGGCTCGGGCCCCGACCGGGTGATCGACGAGGCCGCCGAGTCCGGCTGGGGGCTGCTGGAGCTGCCCGCCCGGCACACCCCGCGGACGGACCCGGAGGCGGTGCGGGCGGTCGCCACGGTCGTACGGCGTCTCCTCGACCGGGGCGGGGCGGCGGTCTCGGAGCGGGCGGAGGAGCCGGCACCGCTGACCGCGGACCGGATCGCGGTCGGCACCGCGCACCGGGACCAGGCGGCGGCGGTGCGCTCCGCGCTGGCGGACCTCGGGGTGCCGGACGTCACGGTGGACACGGCCAACCGACTGCAGGGCCGGGAGTTCGATGTGACGGTGGTGCTGCATCCCCTGTCCGGCCGCCCGGACGCGACGGCGTTCCACCTGGAGACCGGCCGCCTGTGCGTGCTGGCGTCCCGGCACCGGCACGCGTGCATCGTGGTGTGCCGCGCGGGGGTGACGGAACTCCTGGACGACCATCCGTCGACGGAGCCGGTGCAGCTGGGGGTGACGGTGAAGTTTCCCGACGGGTGGGAGGCGAATCACGCGGTGCTGGCGCATCTGGCCGAACACCGGGTGGCGTGGCGCCCGTGACCGACCCGGGCCGGGACGGCGCCCCCGCTCACACCGCTGCGCCCTTGCGTCGGCGCGCGACAATGGACGGTGGCCCACCCGAACCGGGCGCCACCCGAACCGTACGAGGAGGACAAGACATGGCGGAGCCCACGCCGCGTCGGAACGAGCCGCGGCTACGCCCCGCGCCCTTGCTCTTCGAGCCCGCGGAGGCGGCCTCCGACCCGGAACACTTCTTCGCCCTGGAGTCGATCGACGACCCGCGGGCGCTGCTGGCGCGCGCCACGGAGCTGACGCAGGCGTTTCGCGCGGCCACGGACCGGGCGGTGGAGTACCAGGCGATCGCCGCGGCCCAGCTCGCCGACCCGCGCCGTTTCGACCGGCTGACGCCGGCGGCGATCGCCGAGCAGGCGGAGTGGACCGAGGACTACGCGAAGAAGATGGTGGAGTTCGGGCGGGACCTGCTCCGCGGGGTCGACTCGAACGGACCGGAAAGCCTGGGCTGACCGGGTCGGCCCACTGCGCCGACGACATCGAATGATCATGCGGCATATGCCGGGCCGCACCTTACCCCCTCTCGCACCCTTCCGTCCCCGTTTTCCGCAACCCTCGGAGACCGACCGCTCACGCCGGGTAGATCTGTTTCCCATGAGCAGTCGAACGCCGTCCATAGAAGCCTGTCGCGACGTCTGCGGTGTCACCTCCGAGGGCGCCGCCTGGCTCGCCTCGGCGGGAACGAATCCGCGCAGCACCCTCGCCCTCTGGGCGGACCGCCCCACCGCCCCGGTGGTCCTGCCGTGCGGCACCGCGTTCGACGTCGTCAACACCCCCGCGATCTTCGGACGGCGGATGCTCGATCGGCTCTGGGACGAGGGTCCCGGCTCCGGGCCCGTCGCCGTCCACAGGGGCCGCACCCTGCTGTTCACGGCGCCCGGCACGGCACGGCGACTGCCGGCGCTGCTCGACTGGGAGGAGTGGGGCGGCCGTACGCCCAAGATCCCTCCACTGTTGTGCCACGGGATCGGCGACGCGGTGACGGTGCCCGCCGTCCACCCGGCCGACCCCGCCGCCACCAGGCTCGATTCCCGCTGGCTGGTCGCCCCCGACACCCGTCGGCCCTGGCTGCCCGGGCCGGAGATCATCCTCTGGGCAGCCGTCCGAGCCGCCCGCGCGGCGACCTCCGCCCCCGTACGCATATCGATTTTTCCTCCCGCGGACCAGGATGCTAAGGTCTACGACGTCAGCAGGCGCCGCTAGCTCAGTTGGTTAGAGCAGCTGACTCTTAATCAGCGGGTCCGGGGTTCGAGTCCCTGGCGGCGCACGATGGCGATGGCGAGGCGTGTTCGCGGAAAGCGCGAACCGTCTCGCCATCGTCGTTTTCCGCACGACTTCGCCGCGCGCCGCGGGGGCTTCGCCACCCACACCCCCCTTCAGGTCGGCTGCCGTCGCCGCCTGGCGTGCACGGCGCCCAACCGGCACACGCCCCGCCTGTGCGGCGAAGTGCAGCACATCTGCGTTTTCTGTTGCACGCCAGGAGAGACACGTCCCGCCGACCGCGAACGACCTCCACGCCCCACCGACCACACGCCACTGCCCACCCACCGGCCCCACAGCCACCGCATGCCGGCACCCACCCACCGACCGCACGCCGCTGAACCCACCCGGCGTGCAGGCGAGGCGCGACCGCGCCCCGTCCCCCGGGCACAACGCAGCCCACGCGCAGGTCGCCCGACCTGGCCACCCGTTCCTCCGGGCCGCTCGCTCGCTTCTCCCCCGCGGACGCACGACCCTGACAAAGAAGCGAGCGGCCCAACAGCCACTTCACCCACGCAGTCAGCTTTCACCCTCACCATCACCCCTCACCCCTTCGTGATCCGCACAGTCCACCCCCCAGAAGCCGTCCTCCCCTCCACCTCCACCCGCACCCCCTCCCCCGGCACCGTGAAGGTCTCGCCCTCCCGGACCGGAGCGTCCGCCAGAGGCGGGTACACCGATGTGCCGGCGCAGGCCGAGCTGTGCGGGTGCGCGTCCAGGACCTCCACCGGCCCGCCCCCGGACTCCGTCTCGCCGCGCACCCGGTAGACGAGGACCCCCTGGGTGCAGGCCGCGCTGTCGTTGCCCACCGCCCCGCGCGCCTCGATGGCCAGCACACTGTCGGGCCCCGTCCGCACCACCGCCAGCTTGGTTCCGTGCCCCGACCCGAACGCCTCCACCCCTCGCGCCGGCGCACCCGCCGCACCCGCGCTCACCGGCACCTGCGGCACCCCGGTCGGCCCCGCGGCCACCGGCTCCAGCGTCAGCCGCGTGCTGCCCGGAGCCCGTACGCACACCACCTGGCTCTCGTCCAGCCACCCCAGCTTCCACTTGTGCCAGGCGAAGAGATCCGGGGCCAGTCCGAACTGGCTGCCCATGAGGTCCCAGTCGCCGACGTAGGTGTCCCAGTCCCCCTTGCCGTCGGTCGGACGGTGGTACAGGTCGGGCAGGTCGAACACATGGCCTGTCTCATGGGCGAGGACGAGCTGGTCCGGCGGATGCTTCTCGAAGACCGTGACCACCCGGCGGATGTCCCTGCCGTCGGCCCGCAGCGGGCTGTCGAGGTTCACCACCTTCGTGGCGTCCGAGTCGACGCCGGGCGCGTCCGGGTCGGCCACGAGGTACACGATGTCGTACCGGGAGAAGTCGACGTCCTTGTCGGCCGCGGCGAGCGCGTCGCGCAGATAGGTGGCCCGGCTCTCGATGCTCCAGTCGCGTCGTATGGCGTAGGAGGTGGACGGGTGCGGCATCCGGATCCAGTGGTCCACCGGATGGGGACGCAGCGTGAACCGGCCATAGGACGCGCGTTCGAAGAAGCGGCTGGTGTCCGGGAAGTAGTCACCGGTCAGCTCGGCCGGCGTGGTCGCCGGTGTCGCGTCCGGGAAGGACAGGAAGACCAGGACCGCGTCCAGCGCGCGGGTGGGGCGCGTGTAGGCGGCGTTCCAGGTGTCGACGCCCTCGGAGTGGTGCGCCCGGCTGCGGGCGATCTGGCAGGCCGCGGCCAGGGGTTCGACCAGCGCCGGGCCCGTCACGAGCGAGGTCGCGACCAGCGCGGTCATCGACGTGGCGAGGGCCGCGCTGCTGCGCAGGACGGGTGACGCGCCCCGGGAGAACCCCTTCAGGGTCTCGCGGGTGAGCCCCGTGAGGGGGAGCGGACGCGGCACGTCGACCTCCGGGTGCAGTTCTCGGAACTCCACCCCCAGCCTGGTCTTACTTGTATTACTACGTCCTGTTTGTCTGCCCCGGAAGGGTGAGAGGCCATCAGCCAGGGGATGAGCCAGGAGGGATCCGCGACGGCCGCGGGAGGGGCAGTGCGGGGCGGGAGCGCACGACGGCGCACGAGCGCCAAGGGGGCGGCCGACATGCGCCGACGCCCCCAATACTCACGGAACGTCACAGCCATGGGCGGCCTGATGGACCGGGGTCCGGCACGGGCAGAAACGATCTGTCAGAACACGCGCTCGCCGCGGGACACTGGACATCGGCTGGAAGGCCTTTGGGTCAGCCTCTATGATCGGCACACTTTCCTGCACGAACACGGCTTGTACGGCCGCCCACCTTGCGGCCGTCGACCCCGACGAGACCCAAGAGATCCGTACGAAGAACGAGTGCACTGCGGGAGCGAGCGGTGAGCGGAACGTCCGATGGGCCGGCGCCCGCGGCAGACCTCGTCGGCCCGGCCATCACAGAGAGTTACGACACCACGTCATCCGGTACGTCCCAGCCATCACCCCTTTCCGACGACCCACCCCTCACCTCCGAAGACCGACTCCTGAACCCGCCCGTCGAGGCGCCCTCTCCCACGCCGTCCGTCGACGCACCACCCCTGACCCCGGCCGCCGACCAGCCACCCTTCTCCCCGGCCACCGGGCCCCAACCGGTCTCGTTCGGCGCCGCGTTCACCGCCGCGCCGCTCGCCATGGCGGTCGTCGACCGGGAGGGCCTGGTCGTCACCGCCAACGGGACGATGGGCTCACTGCTCGGGACCGGCGCGGAAGCGCTGGTCGGCAAGGTCGCCGCCGACCTGCTGGACCTGTCCTCGGACGCCCGTACCTGGCACGCCTACCGCGAGGTACTGCGCGGACGCCAGGCCAAGCTTCGCTGCACGCGCCGCGTCAAACACCCCGACGGGCACTCCCTGTGGGCCCAGGTGACCGTGACGCCGCTGCCCGAGGCCGAGAAGGCGGTCCTGCTCTCCGTCGCCGACATCAGCGTCCGCCGTGAACTCCAGGCGCGGCTACGGCACTTGCAGATGCACGACCCGGTGACCCGGCTGCCCAACCGGACGCTGTTCTTCGAACGCCTGTCGGCCGCGCTGGAGGCGGATTCGTACGAGGAGAGCGGCACCGGCCGGATCGGGCTGTGCTACCTGGACCTCGACGGCTTCAAGGCGGTCAACGACACCCTCGGCCACCGCGTCGGCGACCGGCTGCTCGCGGCCGTCGCGGAGCGTCTGACCCACTGCGCGGACGAGGCGGGCCACGGGCGGCCCACGACTCCCCTGGTGGCCCGACTGGGCGGCGACGAGTTCGCGCTCCTCGTCGAGGACTCCACGGGCACCGAGCAACTGGCCGAACTGGCCGAGTCGGTGCTCAAGGCGATCCAGGAGCCGTTCGACCTGTCCGGGCAGCGGCTGTCGGTGTCGGCGTCCATCGGCGTCGTGGAGCGGCACGCGGCCGGCACGAGCGCGACCGGCCTGATGCAGGCGGCCGATACGACGCTGTACTGGGCGAAGGCAGACGGCAAGGCCCGCTGGACGCTGTTCGATCCGGAGCGCAACGCACACCGGATGACCCGCCAGGCGCTGTCCTCGGGGCTGCGGCCGGCCATCGAACGGGGTGAATTCGCCCTGGAGTACCAACCGTTGGTCGGTATGGAGGACGGACGGGTGCGCGGGGTGGAGGCGCTGGTGCGCTGGCATCACCCTCAGTTCGGCACCTTGACGCCGAATCGGTTCATCGGACTGGCGGAGGAGGACGGCTCGATCGTCCAGCTCGGGCGCTGGGCGCTGAAGACGGCCTGCCGACAGGCGCGCCGCTGGCAGCTGGAACGCCCGGACGAGCCGCCGCTCTTCGTCAGCGTGAACGTGGCGGTGCGCCAGGTCTGGGACTCGGACCTGGTGGCGGACGTGGCGGAGACCCTGACGGAGACCGGACTCGCCCCGCATCTGCTCCAGTTGGAGCTGACCGAGTCCGCGGTCATGGGTTCGGCCGGTCGTCCGCTCCAGGCGCTCCAGGCGCTCAGCGAGATGGGGGTGCGCATCGCGATCGACGACTTCGGCACCGGGTACTCCAACCTGGCCTACCTCAGCCGGCTGCCGGTGTCCGTGCTGAAACTGGACGGGTCGTTCGTCCGGGGTTTCCAGTACGAGGGCACGGACGCGCATCCGAACCCGGCCGACGAGGTCATCGTGGAGGCCATGATCCAGCTCGCCCACCGGCTGGGCCTGACGGTCACCGCGGAGTGCGTGGAAACCTCGGCCCAGGCCACCCGCCTGCGCCGCATCGGCTGCGACACCGGGCAGGGGTGGCTGTACTCACGTCCGGTGCCGCCGGACCGGATTACGGAGCTGGTCGAAGGAGAAGGGTGCCGCAAGTGAGCCCGTCCGGCATTTGAGGACGGGGCCGTTCAGGTCGAAGGGCGTCTGGGGGCGCAGCCCTCAAGGACGGCGCCCCCAGGGACGGCACCCCCAGGGACGGCGCCCCAGGACCGGGAACCTCAAGCCGCCGCAGGCAACCCGTACGCGTCCGCGATCAGTTCGTACGACCGCAGGCGTACCTCGCCGCTGTGGGCGTTGGACGTGAGCATCAACTCGTCGGCGCCTGTGCGCTTCTGGAGGTCGTCGAGGCCGGAGCGGACCTCGTCCGGTGTCCCGTGGACGACATTGGAGTTCCAGGACCCGATGAACTCCTCCTCCATGGGGCTGAACTCGTGCGCCTCGGCCTCCTCCGGCGTCGGGACGAGGCCGGGGCGGCCCATGCGCAGTCGGAGCATGTTCAGGGCGGCGGCCCGGACCTGGCGGCGGGCCTCCTTCTCGTCGTCGGTGGCGAGCGCGGAGACGCCGATGAGGGCGTACGGCGCGTCGAGGACCTCGGACGGGCGGAAGGAGTCGCGGTACAGGTCGAGCGCCGGGATGGTGTTCTGCGCCGAGAAGTGGTGGGCGAAGGCGAACGGCAGGCCGAGCATGCCGGCCAGGCGGGCGCTGAACCCGGAGGAGCCGAGCAGCCAGACCGGCGGCCGGTGCGGGGACTGCACGCCGCCCGGCGAGGTGGCCTGGACGGGGCCCGGGACGGCGTGGATACGGGCGTAGGGGTGGCCGTCCGGGAAGTCGTCGTCGAGGAACCGGGTCAGCTCGGCGAGCTGCTGCGGGAAGTCGTCGGCGCCCTCGTTCAGCTGGTCGGTGCGGCGCAGCGCCGCGGCCGTGGCACCGTCCGTGCCGGGGGCGCGGCCGAGGCCCAGGTCGATACGGCCGGGGGCCATGGCCTCCAGCGTGCCGAACTGCTCGGCGATGACCAGCGGGGCGTGGTTGGGCAGCATGACGCCGCCCGAGCCGAGCCGGATGCGGTCGGTGTGGGCGGCGAGGTGGGCGAGGATCACCGCGGGCGAGGAGGAGGCCACGCCCGGCATGGAGTGGTGCTCGGCGACCCAGTACCGGTGGAAGCCGCGGGCCTCCGCGAGCCGGGAGAGGGCGACACTGGTGCGCAGGGCGTCGGTGGCGGTGGTGCCCGCGCCGACGGTGACCAGGTCCAGTACGGACAGGGGGACGGGGGCGGTGCCCTGTGCCGTGCCTCGGATCTCGTCCACTGCTGTGCCTCCTGCGTGAGCGTCGCGTCTCTCACACGCCTAACAGGAGACGGTCCCCGGTTATTCCCGCCACCCCCTGGCGGTCTCGGCGCCGGAGACCACCGCCCGGACAACCGGACTCCGAGGCCCCGGCCCCGTGGACCCCGCTCCCGGCACTCCCCCTACACCTGCACCACCGGCTCCCTGGTGAACAGCGTCCCCAGGCTCGGCGCGTTCACCCGGCGGTCCACCAGGCGCAGCGCCTCCCACACCGTGACCTGGTTCGCAGTGAGGACCGGTTTGGCCAGGTCCTTCTCCAGGGCCGTCAGGTGCGCGGCGGTGTGCAGGGCGGTGTCCGGGATCAGGACCGCGTCCGCGTCGGCGTGGTCGCCCGCGCGGGCCAGCGCCAGGACCTCATCGCCCCAGGTGGCCACCTGCGCCGCCGCTCCGGCGTCGGCGCCGTGGACCGCGACCACCTCCGCACCGGCCGCCCGCAGGAAGGAGGCGAACTCCTGCGCCACGTCGTCCGGATACGTCGCCGCGACGGCCAGCCGCCGCGCCCCGATCTCCCGCGCGGCGTGCACGAAGCCGAACGCCGTGGACGACGCCGGCATCCCCGCGGTGCGTGCGAGGGTGCGCACCTGCTCGTGGGCGCCCTCCCAGCCGCGCAGGAAGCTGCCGCTGGTGCACGCCCACACCACCGCCTCGGCGCCCGCGAGCCGCAGCTCCTGAGCGCTCGAGGCGAGCCGCTGCGGCGAGCCCATCTCCCGGAGCAGGTCGGCGCGGTGCGCGTCCTCGCCGACGTCGGTGTGCACGAGATCCACCCGGATGTCGCCGGCCAGCAACTGCTCGATGCGCGGATAGTCGTCCTCGGCGAAGTGGCCCGGGTAGAGGAATCCGAGTGCGGTCATGCCCAACCTTCCTGTTCGTCGGCGGTACGGGTCCCCGGTGTGCCGCCGTGTCGAGCAGAGCCTGCCGGTGACCCATGGCGCGGGTACCCAGGTGAGGCGGAGCCGTCCCCCTCATCACCTGGTCGGTCGTGTTGACGGCACCGTGCCGGGGTGCGACCGTGGTCGATCCGCGCACGTCGGACGCCCCGTCGGCCGCTGTCGGCCGCCGCCGAACTCGAGGAACGGTTCCGCATGACGGCTTCCACGCCCGGCCCGACCGTGCTGGTCCTGGACGGGGACCCGCTCCTCCGGCTCGGCCGGCTCACCGGCCGGGCGCGGATCGAGCACGTGGACGCCTCGACGCTCGCCGCGCGGCTGCCGTACGCGGATGTGCTGCTGGTCTGGGACGTCGCCTCACGGGCGGTGCGCGACGCCTGGCCGGGCGAGGGGCCGCGCCCGCGCTGGGTGCACATCGCGAGTGCGGGAGTCGATCATGTGCTGTGTCCGGAACTCGCCGCGTCCGGCGCGGTGGTGACGAACGCGCGCGGCGTCTTCGAGCGGCCGGTCGCCGAGTACGTGGCCGCGCTCGTCCTCGCCCTGGCCAAGGACCTGCCGCGCACCTGGGACCTGCAACGGGAGCGGGAGTGGCGGCACCGGGAGGCGCTGCGGGTGGCGGGCACGCGCGCGTGCGTGGTCGGTTCCGGACCGATCGGGCGGACGATCGCCCGTACGCTCAAGGCGCTCGAGGTGACCACGTCGATCGTGGGCCGGGTGCCGCGCACCGGCATCCACGGCCCGGCCGACCTGGACCGGCTGATGGCCCGGGCCGACTGGGTGGTCGCGGCGGCGCCGCTGACCGAGCAGACGTACGGCATGTTCGACGCCCGCCGCTTCGGCGTCATGCAGCCGTCCGCCCGGTTCATCAACGTGGGGCGCGGGCAGCTCGTCGTGGAGGAGGCGCTGGCCGAGGCGCTGAGGAAGCGGTGGATCGCGGGGGCGGCCCTCGATGTCTTCCGGCAGGAACCGCTCGGCCCGGACAGCCCCTTGTGGCAGGTGCCGGACCTGCTGGTGTCCCCGCACATGAGCGGTGACACGGTCGGCTGTCAGGACGAGCTCGGGGCGCAGTTCCTGGCGTTGTACGAACGCTGGGCCGCGGGTAAACCGCTGCTGAACGTGGTGGACAAGAATCGGGGATACGTTCCCGGCCACTGAGCCGCCGCACGCTCGCCGTCGCCCCTGGTCAGCGCCCCGGCCAAGCGAAACGGCGGCCTCCGGTTCGGACCGCCGAGGACGATCGGGGCCGGAACTGGCCTGAATACATCGCACGGTCCCGGGTAGCTGCGCGCCCATGGCTCCCCCACGGACGAATGCACGGACGTACGACCCGGGGCAACCCGGAACCACCCGCCGGTCGCTGCTCGCCGGTGTCGCCGCGTTCGGCGCACTGGGCGCGGCCGGCTGCAGCCGTGTCGCGGCGGCGTCGAGCACGCCCGGCGGCGACCTGCTCAGCCGGCTCAGGGCCCAGGGCGTCGTCCGCCTCGGCATCGCCGGCGAGATCCCCTTCGGCTACATCGACAAGAACGGCCGTCTCACCGGCGAGGCCCCCGAGCTGGCGAGGGTCGTCTTCAAACGGCTCGGCGTCGACCGGGTGCAGCCCGTGCCGACCGAGTTCGGCTCGCTGATCCCGGGTCTGAACTCCCAGCAGTTCGACGTGGTCTCCGCCGGGATGTACATCACTCCGGAACGCTGCCAGCAGGTCGTCTTCGCCGATCCCGACTACCAGATGCTCGACGCGTTCATCGTGCGCAAGGGCAATCCGAAGGGGCTGCACGACTACAGGGACGTCGTCGCGAAGCAGGCGAAACTGGCCACCGGCACCGGGTACGCGGAGATCCAGTACGCCGCCGAGGCCGGTTACAAGCAGAGCGACATGCTGATCGTGACGGACCAGGTGGCCGGCCTGAACGCCGTGGAGGCCGGACGCGTCGACGTGTTCGCCGGGACCGCACTGACGGTCCGTGAGGTCGTCAAGAAGTCGGGCAAGGCGGAGGCGACCAAGCCCTTCGCACCCCTGGTGAAGGGAAAACCGCACGTCGACGGCGGTGGCTTCGCATTCCGGTCCACCGAGACCCGGCTGCGGGACGCCTTCAACGCCGAGCTGAGGAAGATGAAGGCGAGCGGCGAACTCTTCCGGATCCTGCGCCCGTTCGGCTTCACCAAGGCCGAGATGACCGACTTGACCGCGAAGGAGCTCTGCCGCGGATGACCTCGGGACTGTGGGAACTCGTACTGAAAGGCGTCTGGACCACGATCCAGTTGCTGGTGCTCGGCACCCTGCTCGCGACGGCCGTCTCCTTCGCCGTCGGCATGGCGCGCACCCATCGCAGATGGATCGTCCGCTTCCTGGCCGGCCTCTACACCGAGGTGTTCCGCGGCACCTCCGCCCTGATCATGATCTTCTGGGTGTTCTTCGTGCTGCCGCTCGCCTTCGGCTGGCAGCTGGTGCCGATGTGGGCGGGCACCCTCGCGCTGGGTCTGACGTACGGGGCGTACGGTGCGGAGATCGTGCGCGGCGCCCTGGTCTCCGTGGATCCGGCGCAGCGTGAGGGCGGGATCGCGCTGAGCTTCACCCCGTGGCAGCGGATGCGGAAGATCCTTCTGCCGCAGGCGGTGCCCGAGATGATCCCGCCGTTCTCGAACCTGCTGGTCGAACTGCTCAAGGGCACCGCACTGGTGTCGATCATGGGCATGGGCGACCTGGCGTTCAGCGGCAACCTGGTGCGGCTCGCACTGCAGGAGAGCGCGCAGATCTACACCTACGTCCTGCTCATCTACTTCGTGATCGCCTTCCTGCTCACCCGGCTGATGCGGGGTCTCGAGCGCCGTCTGAAGGCCGGCGTCGGCAAGGCGCCGCGGCCCCGGCCCCGGGTCGCCGTGCGGCAGCCGGTCGGAGGTGGGGTCCGATGACCTGGGACTGGGGCGCCGTCCGCGCCTTCATGCCGCACTTCTTCGACGGTCTGCTCGTCACCCTGGAAGCGCTGGCCCTCGGCTCGCTGATCTCGTTCGCGGTCGGCCTGGTGTGGGCGCTGCTGATGCGCACACCGACCCGGTGGGTGCGCTGGCCGGTGGGCGTCGTGACGGAGTTCATCCGCGACACCCCGCTGCTGGTACAGCTGTTCTTCCTCTTCTACGTGCTGCCCGAGTGGGGGCTGACCTTCTCTGCGCTGACCACCGGTGTCGTGGCGATCGGCCTGCACTACTCGACGTACACCATGCAGGTCTACCGGGCCGGTATCGACGCCGTGCCCGCCGGCCAGTGGGAGGCGGCCACCGCGCTGAGCCTGCCGACGCGGCGCACCTGGACGGCGGTGATCCTGCCGCAGGCGATCCGCCGGGTCGTGCCGGCGCTCGGCAACTACGTGATCGCGATGCTGAAGGACACGCCGATGCTGATGGCGATCACCGTCCTCGACATGCTCGGCCAGGCGCGGCTCTTCTCCCAGCAGCACTTCCAGTTCACCGAGCCGCTCACCGTGATCGGTGTGGCCTTCGTCCTGATCTCCTACCCCGCCTCCCTCCTCCTGCGAGCACTGGAGCGACGCCTTGTCCGCTGACACCCCCCTGATGAAGCAACCCGACGCCCATGCCGACCCGCAGGCGGCCTCCGGCGAGCTGATCCGCCTGGAGAAGGTCACCAAACGGTTCGGTGACCACACGGTCCTCGACCGGCTCGACTTCTCCGTCGACGCGGGCCGGCACGTGACGCTGATCGGCCCGTCCGGCTCCGGGAAGACCACGATCCTGCGGCTGCTGATGACCCTGACCAAGCCCGACGAGGGCACGATCACGGTCGGCGGGCAGCGCCTGTACCCGGCGCCCGAGAAACAGGTCCGGGAGATCCGCAAGAACATAGGGATGGTCTTCCAGCAGTTCAATCTGTTCCCGAACATGAAGGTGCTGCGGAACATCACCGAGGCCCCGGTGACCGTGCTCGGCCTGTCGAAGGACGAGGCGGAGGAGCGGGCGCGCGAGCTGCTCGACCTGGTCGGGCTGAGCGAACACCTCGACAAGTACCCGAGCCAGCTCTCCGGCGGCCAGCAGCAGCGCGTGGCGATCGCCCGCGCCCTCGCGATGCGCCCGCAGGTGCTGCTGCTGGACGAGGTGACCTCCGCGCTGGACCCGGAGCTGGTCGCCGGGGTCCTCGACGTGCTCCGTGACATCGCTCGCAGCACGGACATCACGATGCTCTGCGTGACCCACGAGATGAGCTTCGCGCGGGACATCTCCGACCGGGTGCTGATGTTTGATTCCGGCCACGTCATCGAGGCCGCTCCACCGGACAAGATCTTCAGCGAGCCCGAGCACACACGCACGCGGGAATTCCTCAGCGCAGTGCTGTGACTACAGGAAGTGAAGGCGGCGGCCCTCTCCAGGTCCTGGTGCAAGGGACATGACCTCGGCATATGCCAAAGTGGCGCGTTCCTGCTGAGCGGGCCGAAGCCGCCGCAAAGTTCCGCAACACCCGCTCCGCGATGCGCGTTTGAGCCGTATCGTGGAGGCAGCCCAGCTGTCCCGAGGATGGCCCAAAAAGCGCAGGGGGAGACCGTGGCGCTGACCCATGAGCCGACCGCCCCGTACCACTCGGCCCAGGACGCCCTGCGTGTCCTCGAGGGCGTGGCGCGGCACTCCACCGGTGTCACCGACGTCGAGCTGGCCCGCCACACGGGTCTCGGCGCCCAGCGGCTGACCTCGCTCCTGCGGATGCTGCGCCGGGAGGGGTACGTCGAGCAGACGATCGACGGCGCGTACGTCACCGGGGCCGCCCTCAGCCGGCTCGGCTCCGCCCAGAGCCATGAGCAGGCGCTGCGCGAGCAGCTCCAGCGCACCCTGGACCGGTTGCGCGACTCGGTGGGTGCCGCCGTCTACATCAGCCGCTATATCGACGGCGAGGTACGGGTCACCCAGTGCGCCGCGAGCGCGCTGGCGCCCGCGGTGCACGAGTGGGTGGACTTCCGCTCCGCGGCGCACGCCAGTGCGGTCGGCAAGAGCCTTCTCGGCCAGCTCGACGTGAACGGCCGCCGGGACCACCTCGCCCGGTACAAGATGGCCCGACTGACCTCGCGGACGATCACCAGCGAGAAGGTCCTGCTCTCCCGCCTGGACGCCCACCCGCCGACGGTTCCGGTGCTCGACCTGCAGGAATACGCGGTGGGCACGGTCTGCGCGGCCGTCCCGATCACCGCGGGCTCCTCGGTCGGCTGCCTGGCCCTGTCGCTGCCGGTCCAGCACGCCCACCGGCTGCGGCAGGCGGCGGAACGGCTGAACAGGGGCGCCGCCCCGGTGGTCCTGTCCCTCACGATCTGAACGATCCGGGATCGTCCACGGGGGTGGTCACGAGCACGCCCGTGGACCAGGTAGTATTTCTTTTGTCGCCGGGAGCGAAAGCCGAAAGCGACAGAGTCTGCGCCGCTAGCTCAGTTGGTTAGAGCAGCTGACTCTTAATCAGCGGGTCCGGGGTTCGAGTCCCTGGCGGCGCACGATGAGGGGCTCCTCGCGAAAGCGAGGGGCCCCTTTTGCACTGGTCCGGTCTGGTGGAGGCCACGGAGGGCCGGAGGACCCCAGGCGGCGGCGTCACCGCGCCGACCGGACCGTCAGCTGTGGAGGTCCACGGCGATCATGGTCATGAAGCCGACGCAGAACACGACGATCCCGCAGAGGAAACCCAGGGTGCCGGCAGTGGCCATCGCCTGCCTGCCCCGCCTCGGGGGGCGCGCGGTCGCCACGACGCCCGTGCGGCCCTCGGCGTAGTGGACGGTGACGATGTCGCCCTCGACCGTCGTGCCCGGGCCGCCCTCCTCCTCGAACCGGATTCCGACGCCGTCCCGCGTGGTGAACTCGTAGACGTGGTGCAGCGCGGTGCGCACGGAGGTGTCGTTCCGGCCGCCGTGGACGGTCGTGTACGCCTTGAGGCAGCGCCCCTCGGCCGTCAGCCCGCTGTTCCACGCGCTTCTGATCTGCAGCCAGCGGTACACCACCCGGTACCCCAGGAAGCCGGCCGCGGCCATGATCAGTACAGGTACGACGTAGAGCATCGCGTCCATGGGTTCCCCCCGAGGTCACAGGTCTGGTTCCGCACACCGGCGCGTCGCCGCCGGTGTGCGGAACCTACCCGTGGGGGGTGGCGGATTGGCTCAAGAAAGCCTCAGAGCTCGGGAGGTGAGGATCCGGGCTCAGAACGTGACGTCGGCGCAGGAGTAGAACGCGTTGCCCGTGTCCGCGATCGTCCACACCCCGAGGATCACGTGGTGGCCGCTCAGCCCGGTCGGCAGGGTGCCGGTGTGGGTGAGCGTGGACGGCGGGCGCTGACCGTTGTACGGGACCGTCAGGAAGGGGGTGAGGTTGAGGTCCGCGCGGGTCAGGGCGTGGTTCTGGTTCCAGCCCGGTTTGGTGACGTAGTACCGGAAGTCGGTCGTGGCGTGGGAGGCGGTGAACTGCCAGCGGAAGGTGTAGCTCTGCCCGCCGGTCACCTTCGTCGTGGGCCAGGGCGCGCCCGAAGGCGTCCTCGGCTGGTCGAGCGCGCCGAAGTTGGTGTGGTTCGCCGAGCAGATCCGGCCGTCGCCGGGGCCGGCGGCCGGGAAGCCCTTGGGGCCCTCGACGCTCTGCGGTTCCCACTGGATGTCGCCGCAGCCGGTGACGATGCCGCCGTTCGCGGCGCACATCTTCTGCCTGCTGAGGGGCTGGTCGGTGTAGCCGTGGGCGCTGGCGCCGCCGGTGGAGAGCACGAAGGCTCCCGCGGTCGCGAGGCCCAGCACGGCGGCGTACAACCTGGTCCTGGTGCGCATGCTGCCGCTCCTTGTGAACGTGGGGGAGTTCAGTGAGCCATGCAGGTCTAGACCAAGCCTCAGATTATTGCCGCCTGTTGAACATGTCCATACCAATCCACACACCGATCGCGGGGCTGTGTTTCGCGCCGCCCACGATCGGCGCCCGGCGTGGTCGGCGGGCGCCGCCTCCCCGGGGGCGGCGCACACTTCAGCCCGTCGCCCGCCTCACCCCCCGTCGCCCGCCCGTCCCGTGCAGAAGGCCACCGTCAGGTCCCGCACCAGCGCCTTGCGTTCGTAGCCGTCGAGTTCCACCAGGCCGCGCGCGGTCAGCCGGGTCACCGTCTCCTCCACCGAGTCCAGGACCGAGCCGATCACCGCGTCACGGTGCTCCGCGTCGAACGCGTCGATACGGCGCCGCTGCATGCGGGCGGCCACCTCGGGGGCGTACTCGATCCGGGTCGGCCGGGCCGAGAACACCTCCAGGCCGACCGCCGCCACGTCTCCCGCGACCAGCCGGGTCAGCGTGTCGCCGACCGCCTCGACATTGCGCAGGCTCACCACGTCCGCCACCGCCGGGAGGTCGGCCGGCACCTGCGGCAGCACCCGCGCGAGCGCCGACTCGACGCACTCCCGCAGATAGGTCTCGTGGTCGTCGATGCCGAACACGGCGCGCGCGGTGTCCCGGACCTGCCAGGTCACCAGCACCACCACGCGCAGCGCGACACCGTTGGCGTCGACGGCGGGGATCGGCTCGCTGCGCCAGTGGCGCAGCCGTACGTCGACCCGGCGGCACAGCACCAGCGGATTGACCCACATCAGGCCGGTGCGGCGTACCGTGCCCCGGTAGCGCCCGAAGAGCGACAGGGCCCAGGCGCGCCCGGTGTCCCCCCGGCTGAGCCCGCCGAAGCCGAAGAGGAGGAGCACGCCCGCGACGGCGTACGCGGCCCACTGCGCGAGCCCGAGCCTCGTGCCCGAGACCGGCGGAAGATCCAGCGCGCGCACCATGGCCGGCGGCAGGACGCCCGCCCACCACGAGGCGGCCACGCAACCGGCCGCACCAGCGATCCCGGCCAGCAGGCCCGCCGCCCAGGGCAGCACCCGCGCGGGCCGTTCGATCAGTTCGGGGTCCACCATCGGCACCTGCCGCCTGGGGGCGGCGGGCACCTGGACCCGCGGTTGCTCACCGGTGCCGAGCCGCCGTCGTACGACGGTCGGGGCGAGCGGCAGCGGCTCGGTGTCGGGTCCTTTCCGGAACAGCAGATGCACCGGGATCTCGGTGGTCGACTCGCTGTGGATGACCCGGCCGGGCCGCGCGTCGGCACCTTCCGGCTCCTCCTCCTGCTCCGGGGTCGGTGATGTCGTCGTAGTCATTCGTGCCTCCACACACGTCAGGAGAAGAGCCGTCGCCAGGTCTCCGGCCCCGGGAAGCCGTCGGCCTCACGGCCGTTCCAGCCCTGGGCGCGCTGGAAGGCCTCCACGTTGCGCCGGTCGGCCTCGCCCCAGCGCGCGTCGGGACCGCCGGTGTAATGCGCGTCGAACCCCTTTTCGACCAGCTTCCGGCCCAGCAGGGTGACGTACGGGTTGTCCGCGCCCGGCCGGAACACGTCCCGTCCCGGGTAGCCGGGGGCCGTCGGCGCGAAGGCGCTCCGCAGTTCGGGCGCGCCGGCGCCGACTCCGTCGAGGGACCGGCCGGAAGTCGTCACGACCGGGCGTTTGCCGCCCGTCCCCGACACCGGGTGCGTCGGGTCGTCGGGCCCGGGCATCCCGGGGACATCGGGGACACCAGGGACACCGGGGACACCGGGAACGCCAGGGACACCAGGGACACCGGGCACCCCAGGAACAGCGGACCCGGGAACCGGCGCCTCCTTGCCCTGGGTGCTCTCCTTGGTCTCGGTGATGTTCTTGTAGCGGTAGGGCACATAGCGGCTGGAATTCGACCAGTACGCGTACGGGGTGACCTTCCGGCGAGCGCCCGGCGGAGTCTCCTCGTAGGCGATGTAGGCCGTGTGCTTGTAGTCCGACCAGCCGCCGAAGATGACGACGTGCGAGCCCTTCTCCGGATTGTCGGGATTGTGGAAGAGGAGAATGTCACCCGGCTGCAGCTGCTCCTTGGTGATACGCACACCGAACTTGTCGAGGCTGCCCGTCCATTCGTTCGAGCCGAGGTTCCAAGCCATCGAGACGAAGCCGGAGCAGTCCTGCCGGTAACCGTCGGACCAGTAGTCGTCCATGCTGTAGGGGACCCGGGCGTCGATCCACTTCTTGGCCCGGTTGATGATGTCGGCGCGGGTCGTCGCGGCCGCAGCGGTCAGGTTCAAACCGCCGACCGGGCCGTGCAGCGGCGCGGCCTTCCCCTGCGGGCTGTCCGAAGGCTCGTCACTCGCGGGCACGGACGGCGCGGACGGTGCCGGCGGTGCCGGCTGTGCCGGTGAGGCGAGCGGCGTGTGGGCGGCCGCTACGGTGGGTGTCGCCTGGACCATGCCCAGCGCCGTGCCCGCGGCGGCGGCCAGCGCGAGGGCCGTGCGGGCCGTCGGGCGGCGGATCCCCTCGACGGCGGAGGAAGGGGGGATGACGCGGCGCCGGCGCACACACCCGGGGCAGTCGCAGTCAGTCGTGGGTTCGAATTCCTCGAATACCGGTGTCTCCATGCGACGTCCCTCACACTCCCTGTCGGCATTCGGGGGAATTTGCGCCGTTAGTCGTCTTAGTCCTCTTTTCTGCACATCCGTCAGTTACCCATGCCCACAGGGAAAGCGCAGGGTGACGGGCCGAATGATGTAAGCGAAGTCATTCGCATGGGTACCGATCCCTCCGGACGGAGGCCCCTCACCCCCTCCCCCGGGGTGGTCAGGAGCACCCTCCCGCGTCGGGTAAAGTTCTCCAGGTCAGCAGGCGCCGCTAGCTCAGTTGGTTAGAGCAGCTGACTCTTAATCAGCGGGTCCGGGGTTCGAGTCCCTGGCGGCGCACGATGGCGATGGCGAGGCGTGTTCGCGGAAAGCGCGAACCGTCTCGCCATCGTCGTTTTCTGCACGACTTCGCGGCGCGCCGCGGGGGCTTCGCCACCCACACCCCCTTCAGGTCCGCCGCAGGGACCGCCTGGCATGTACAGCACGCCCTGCAGGACGGTTCGCGTCCGCCTGCCCGGCGTGTACGGCACCCCCACCCGCCGCAGACGCGCCCTCCGTCGCGCACGCGCACCCCCGCCTCGGTTTCACCGCGCCGCACCATCCGGCCGGGGCGGAGCCGATGGCGCCATAAGGGACCACTTCCTCAACATCCGTGCACGAGTGGTCGCAACCGCCCCATAAGACACCAAGAAACGATCCATTGAGTGGGTATGACCGGTAAACACCGCGTTTCGCATCTTGCGATCAAGTCGGACGCCGTAGAACCCTGGGCTCCGAGGGACTGCCGTTGCATGGCAGTTGGGGGTAGGGACCGGTTGCCCGGCACAGGGGTGGGGGCCCCGCAGAAACGGACGCCGAGGGGGGCGTCATGCAACCGGAAGGCCGCTCTTCGTGTCGATATGGTGTAGATGGCGCGATGACACCGACCTGTCACTGATTCGTCCGCCAAGGTCGAGGGGGACCAAAGCGGGCGAAAGCCAGCAAAAACACACACGCATCTGTGCGTGCGGGGGGATGACTCATGACGTCGACGCCGACGGGCGCCCGGCAGGACTTCGACCCGTCAGAGACGACCCGGCTCAGGGTGGTGTCTCACCGAACGGGCCACACCGGCACCATCCACCGGATCAAACGGACACTGCCCAGATACGACTACGAGCACTACAGCCGGCTGGCGGGTCCCCTCACCGAACCGGACCCGACCAAGCCGTACAAGGTCCAGTACCGCTCACTGCTCTCCCAGGAACCGCACCGCATCCGCGCCGCCCTCATGCTGGGCGCGGCGCCGCTGCTGTCGCTCATCCTGCTCGCCTGGCTGTTGCAGCCCGAACACTGGACCGAACGCGACTATCCCGCCTACGACTTCCTGCCGGCCCTCGACATCGTCATGCTCGTCTCGATCGGCCTGATCGAGTTCTTCCGGTGCATGAACGTACTGTCGAACGCGCACGCCACCCTGGTCGCCCGCGACCCGGTCCCGGTGGTGCCCGCGACCGGCAGCAGAGTCGCGTTCATCACCACCTACGTGCCCGGCAAGGAACCGCTGTCGATGGTGACGAAGACCCTGGAGGCCGCCGTCCGGCTGCGCCACCGGGGCCTTCTGCATGTCTGGCTCCTCGACGAGGGCGACGACCCCGAGGTGAAGCGGGTCTGCGAGCGCCTGGGCGTGCACCACTTCACCCGCAAGGGTGTCGAGAAGTGGAACCGGCCCTCGGGACCGCACCGCGCGAAGACCAAGCACGGCAACTACAACGCCTGGCTGGAGGCGCACGGCGACGACTACGACTACTTCGCCTCCGTCGACACCGACCATGTGCCGCTGCCCAACTACCTCGAGCGCATGCTCGGTTACTTCCGCGACCCGGACGTCGGCTTCGTCATCGGCCCGCAGGTCTACGGCAACTACGACACCTTCGTCACCAAGGCCGCCGAGTCGCAGCAGTTCCTCTTCCACGCGCTGATCCAGCGCGCCGGCAACCGCTACGGCGCGCCCATGTTCGTCGGCACGTCCAACGCCGTGCGGATCAGCGCCCTGAAGCAGATCGGCGGCCTGTACGACTCGATCACCGAGGACATGGCGACCGGGTTCGAGATGCACCGCCACCGGAACCCGGCCACCGGCAGGAAGTGGAAGTCGGTCTACACGCCGGACGTGCTCGCGGTCGGTGAGGGCCCGGCCGCCTGGACGGACTTCTTCACCCAGCAGCTGCGCTGGTCGCGGGGCACGTACGAGACGATCCTCAAGCAGTACTGGAAGGGCTTCTTCTCGCTGCCGCCCGGCAAGCTCTTCAACTACACGATGATGATCATCTTCTACCCGATGTCGGCCCTCAACTGGATCCTGGCGGCGCTGAGTTGCGCCCTGTTCCTGGGCCTGGGCGCCTCGGGTGTGAACATCGACCCGACGGTCTGGCTGATGCTGTACGGCAACGCGTCGGCCCTCCAGATCGGCCTGTACATCTGGAACCGCCGGCACAACGTCTCCCCGCACGAGCCGGAGGGCTCCGGCGGTGTGGCGGGCATGGTGATGTCGGCGCTGTCCGCGCCGGTCTACGCCCGCTCGCTCATGGACGCGGTGCTGCGCCGCAAGAGCAGGTTCGTGGTGACCCCCAAGGGCGATTCGGCCAGCCCCGACACGTTGTTCGGGACGTTCCGGATCCACCTGTTCTTCATCCTGGTCTTCGGCGGCTCGATCGCCGCCGGTCTCCTCCTCGGCCACTCCCACCCCGCGATGATCACCTGGGCCTCGCTGGCCCTGCTGATCACGGCCTCACCGATCGTCGCCTGGCGCTGGACCCTGCGGCAGGCGAAGAACAAGCCGGCCGCAGCGGACGAGCCGCAGGACACCGCGGTGATACCGCACCAGCCCACCGGGACGCACACACCGGGGCAGCACACACCGGGGCAGCGGCCCGCCTTGGCCGGACATGACGACCAGACCATGCAGATCGCTCTTGGGGGACGCAAGAAATGAATGACCAGGCCGGCCGCCGTCGCGCTCGACGGCTGGCGATCGGCACGGTGGTGGTCCTCGCGCTGGGCGGAATGAACGGCCCGTGGCTGTACCGCTTCGGGACGGCGCAGTATCACGACTACGTCATCAACAAGCCCGAGTACAAGGCGGAGAACGGGCACTGGCAGATCGTCGAGTTCCCCAAGGAGTACCGCCAGGACACCATTCACGCGGTGCTGCTGCACACCGGCAAGGTGCTGATGATCGCCGGGTCGGGCAACAACCAGGAGAACTTCGACAGGAAGCAGTTCGACACCCGGATCTGGGACCCGGTCAAGGGCACCATCAAGAAGGTGCCCACGCCGAACGACCTGTTCTGCACGGGCCACACCCAGCTCGCGGACGGCAAGATCCTGATCGCGGGCGGCACCAAGCGGTACGAGAAGCTGAAGGGCGACGTCACCAAGGCCGGCGGCCTGATGATCGTCCACAACGAGAACCCGGACAAGCCGATCACCCTGCCCGCGGGCACCAGATTCAAGGGCAGGGAGAACGGCAAGAGCTTCGTGTCCAAGGACCCGGTGCTCGTACCGCGCGCGACGAAGGTGTTCGACAAGAGGACCGGGAAGTTCCTGCGCAACGACCCCGGTCTCGGCCGTATCTACGTCGAGGCGGAACGGAGCGGGGCGAAGTACGAGACCGGCACCCAGGACAACTACCGCATCCAGGGCCTGACCGGCGCCGACGCGCGCAACACCTACGGCATCGCGCAGAAACTGGCCCTCGACAAGAAGGACTTCCAAGGGATCCGGGACGCCTACGAGTTCGACCCGGTCGCGGAGAAGTACATCAAGGTCGACCCGATGAACGAGGCGCGCTGGTACCCGACGCTCACCACGCTGAGCGACGGGAAGATCCTCAGCGTCTCCGGGCTCGACGACATCGGGCAGCTGGTCCCCGGCAAGAACGAGGTCTTCGACCCGAAGACGAAGAAGTGGGCGTACACACCGAAGATCCGTCAGTTCCCGACCTACCCCGCGCTGTTCCTGATGCAGAACGGCAAGATCTTCTACTCGGGTTCGAACGCGGGCTACGGACCGGACAACGTGGGCCGCGACCCCGGCATCTGGGACGTCGACACCAACAAGTTCACCAAGCTGCCCGGGCTCAGCGACCCGAACATGATGGAGACGTCCGGCACGGTGCTGCTGCCGCCCGCGCAGGACCAGAAGTACCTGGTGATCGGCGGCGGCGGGGTCGGCGAGTCCAAGCTGTCCAGCAAGAGGACACGGCTGATCGACCTGAAGGACGACGACCCGAGATTCGTCGACGGCCCGTCCCTGGAGAAGGGCACGCGCTACCCGCAGTCCTCCGTCCTGCCCGACGACACGGTGCTCGTCTCGGGCGGCTCGGAGGACTACCGCGGCCGCAGCGACTCCGACATCCTCCAGGCGCGGATCTACCATCCGGACAGCAACACCTTCCAGCGGGTCGCCGACCCGCTGGTGGGCCGCAACTACCACTCGGGTTCGATCCTGCTGCCCGACGGGCGGGTGATGTTCTTCGGTTCGGACTCGCTGTACGGCGACAAGGCGAACACCAAGCCCGGCAAGTTCGAGCAGCGGGTCGAGATCTACACGCCGCCGTACCTGTACCGGGACGGTCGTCCGTCGCTGTCGGGCGGGCCGCAGACCATCGCGCCGGGCGCCTCGGGGACGTTCACCTCGCAGCACGCGTCGGCGATCCGGAAGGTGCGGCTGATCCGGCCGAGTGCGTCGACGCACGTCACGGACGTGGACCAGCGGTCGATCGCCCTCGACTTCAAGACGTCCGGGGACAGGATCACGGTGACCGTCCCGAAGAACCGGAACCTTGTCCTTCCTGGCTGGTACATGCTGTTCGTCGACGACGACCAGGGGACGCCGTCGGTGGCGCAGTGGGTGAAGGTGCCGTAGCTCGTACGCAGATGGGGGCGCCCTCCACCATGGAGGGCGCCCCCCTGTCGTGGCGGACACTCCTGGCCGGCGCCGCTGGCCCGGCGCCACCAGCCGGCACTACTTGCTGGCCGCGGCGAGCTTCAGTGCGTAGTCGGCCCACCATTGCCCGGCCTTCGGGCCGCCCTTGCAGGTGCCGTCCGACTCTCCCGGGCGTTTCACCCACAGATAGGCGTCCACCAGTGGATCCGCCGTCTTCGTCGTCGGGGGCTCGCCCAGGGCCCGCTCCGGCGGGTTGCACCAGCGCTGCTGCGGGTCGCCGTCCGTGTAGGGGCCGTTGCCGTTGCGGCTGGTGTCGACCACGAAGTGCTTGCCGCCGACTTTCGCCGAGAGCTGCTTGCCGTAGGCGATCGAGTCCTCGGTCGAGTAGAAGTTGGAGACGTTCACCGCGAAGCCGTCCGCCTGGTCGACGCCCGCCTGCCTCAGCGGCTGGAAGATCTCGTCGGGGTGCTGCCAGCCCGCGTTGCCGGCGTCCAGGTAGACCTTCGTGTTCCTCAGCGCCTTCAGCTCGGTGATCGCGCCTTTGAGCAGGTCGTAGCGCTCCTCGTGGAACTGGTCCGGGGTGCAGCCGTCCACCATGTGCAGGACGGCGTCCGGCTCGAGGATCACCGTCGTGTGCCGGTCCCCGATGCCCCGGGCCACGCCGTCGATCCACGCCCGGTAGGCGTTTCCGTCGGCCGCGCCGCCCTGCGAGAACTGGCCGCAGTCGCGGTGCGGGATGTTGTAGAGGACCAGGATCGCCGTACGGTCCGCCTTCTCGGCGGCCTCGGTGAAGCCCCGCGCCTCCGCCTCCGGGTTCTCCGGGCCGATCCACTCCCCCGTCGGCTGCTCGGCGATCTTCCTGATCTGGTCCGCCTCGCTCGACCTCCCGGCCTTCTCGTACTCGGTGACCTGCCGCGCCGCGTTCCCGTCCGGGTTGACCCAGAACGGGTCCGACGCCTTCGGCTGCTGGGTGATCCTGCCCCCCGCGCCGCCCTTCTTGTCCTCGCCCCCGCCCCCGGAGGAACACCCGGCCAGCAGTAACGCGGCTCCCACCGCGGCCACCGTGGCGACGCGTGCCCCCGCACTCCCGCGTGCCCCCGCACCCCTCGTCCCGTACATCCAACTCCCCCTTGGCTGTACCGCGTTCCGCACCAATCGTGACATACCCGCCGTGTCACGGTGAGCCACTCGTGAGGTACGCCGACACGATCACGTTGGCCGAGTACGTGTCGCTCGCCTTGTCGTAGGTGCCGCCGCAGGTGATCAGTCGCAGCTCGGCCCGGCCCGGTACGCGCGGCCCGTACGCCTGCCGGGCGTCGAACTGGTCGCGGGAGAGAACCTCGACGCTCTCGACGGTGAACTCGGCGACTTTGCCGTCGTCGCGGACCACCCGAACCTTGGCACCCGGCCGAAGGGCGCCGATCCGGTAGAAGACGGCGGGCTTGCTCCGGGTGTCGACGTGGCCGACGAACAGCGCGGTCCCGGCGGCACCCGGGGTCACCCCGCCCTGGTACCACGAGACCACCCCGGGCTCGTCGAACGGCGGCGGTTCGACGCCGCCCTGCGCGTCCAGGCCGCGCGCCACCACCGGTGCCTGCACGTCCAACTCGGGGATGTCGACGCGCAACGGCAGGGCCTGCTTCAACGGCGTCGCGGCAGGCGGAAGGTGTGCCGTCGGGGGGCGCCCGACGGCGGCCATGTCACCGGTCGTCGGCGCGGAGATCCCCGGGCGTACGTCGGTGACCTCACGGCCCCACATCCACAGCCCGAGCAGCAGGATCACCCAGGCGACGCCCATCAGCAGGCGCCCGGTACCGCAGGAACGTTCATGCCCGGACATGGCTCACTCCGTGCCACGGCCCCGGCGGGCACCGCGCGCGACGACCACGACGCCGGCGACACCCGCGAGGACCAGCCCGATCACCGCGTGCCGCAGACCGGGCACGGCGACCCGGGGGTCGTCGGAGGAGGCGCCCGCCGTACCGCCGCCGCCCGCGTGCACCGGCGCGACCGGCGATGAGGGGAAGGACGGGGAGGAGGGGGACGAAGGGGAGGACGGCGGTGAGGGGCGGGAGAGCGGGGAGGGGGCGGACGGCGAGGTCGTGGGGGCGGGGGAGGCCGTACCGATGGCCGTGTACGGCGTGGGGGTGTAAGGCCGGGTGGCGGGCGCGGACGCCGCGATGCTGTCCGGCGCGACCGCGGTGGAGGGCGTCGCGTTGTCGGGCGCGGACGCCGTCGGGCGGCCACGGTGAGCGCGTCCCTGATCTCCCGGCCGTCGCAGTCGACCGTCACCTGGTACCGGCCCGGCGACAGGGCCGAGCGGACCCGGGTGTCGCCGGACAGCGTGCCGTCGCCCCCGACCAGCCGTGCCTGAGCCACGAACGCGTCCGACTCCGCGGTGCCGGTCGTGCCGGGGCAGCCCCGTACCGCCAGCCGGACATCGCTGCCGGGCGCGGGGAACGCGGGGGTCGGGACGACGCCCTGTGCGTCCGCCGCGTACGCCGCGGGCATGAGGGCGCCCGCGGCGACGGCACCCGCACAGAGGGTGAGCCGTAGTGAACCCATCGTGAACCTCCCGATACCAGGAGACTCCCCCGACGGGCACTCCGACGCATCCGGACGGGACCCTCGACTACTCCGTACGAGGGGCCTGGTCCTGCTCCGCACGGGCAGCCGGGCATGGGCCGCCCGGCGCGTCAGACCCGGTCGACGAGGTCCGCGATCGAGTTCACGACGTGGGACGGGCGGAACGGGTAGCGGTCGATGTCCTCGGGTGCGGTCAGCCCGGTGAGAACCAGGAACGTCTGCATACCGGCCTCGATGCCGGCCAGCACGTCGGTGTCCATCCGGTCGCCGATCATCGCGCTGGTCTCGGAGTGCGCCCCGATCGTGTTCAGGCCCGTCCGCATCATCAGCGGGTTCGGCTTGCCCGCGAAGTACGGCTTCTTGCCGCTCGCCTTGGTGATCAGTGCGGCGACCGCTCCGGTGGCGGGCAGCGGGCCCTCGGCGGACGGGCCGGTCTCGTCGGGGTTGGTGCAGATGAACCGGGCGCCGCCCTTGATCAGCCGGACCGCCCTGGTCATCGCCTCGAAGGAGTAGGTGCGGGTCTCGCCGAGGACCACGTAGTCGGGCTCGTGGTCGGTCAGGATGTAGCCGATGTCGTGCAGCGCCGTGGTCAGGCCGGCCTCGCCGATGACGTACGCGGTGCCGCCGGGCCGCTGGTCGTCCAGGAACTTGGCGGTGGCCAGGGCCGAGGTCCAGATGTTGTCCACCGGCACGTCCAGACCCATGCGTCGCAGCCGGGCGTGCAGGTCGCGCGGGGTGTAGATCGAGTTGTTGGTGAGCACGAGGAAGGGCTTGCCGGACTCGCGCAGCTTCTTCAGGAAGGCGTCGGCACCGGGGATCGGAACACCTTCGTGGATGAGCACGCCGTCCATGTCGGTGAGCCATGACTCGATGGGCTTGCGCTCTGCCATGTTGCGATCTCCTGCCGTACGCAAGGGGAACCGGGGACTCCGGGGACGCCGGAAGACGGTGCGCCCGGGGCCCCAGCGTAATCAGGGCCGGTCGGCCTCCTTCTCGCCGGGCATGGCGTACCGCGCGCGGGCCCGGCGGCGCCACCGGTACAGGAGCAGGGGCAGGCTCGCGGCAAGCAGGCCGCCCGCCGTCACGAGCAGTCCGCCGGCCATCGTGCCGAGGCCGCGCGGCGCCCTTGGGCCGGTGTCGGCGAGCGCCTCGGCGGCCGGACTGCGGCGGGGGGCGGACGAGGCGGACGTGGGTTCCGGTTTCGTCCGGGCGTCGGCCTCGATCGAGAACCGGTAGTCGTCCGACTGGCCGACCCAGTCGCCGTTGTCGCCGTGCCGCCGCACGATCGCGGCGGTCGCGACGACCTCGTCCTGCGGGGTTCCGGAGGCGAACGCGAGCCGCACCTTCACACTGAGGGTCCGGCCCGGGGCCACGGTGAAGCCGGGGAAGCCGTCGTCGAAGGGGCCGACCAGTTCCTGCCGGTCGGTGCGTTCGAAGGTGACGGGGTGTGGGCGGTCGCCCTCAAAGAACTCCAGTTCGGCCTGCGCGGCCGTCAGCGCGCGGCGGGTGTCGACGAGGACGAGCACCGGGTGGATGTTGCCGCAGGTCTGGGAGGAGGTGTTCTTCAGGTCGATGTACCAGGTGTGGGCGGCACCGCCGGCCGCGTAGGTCCGGGGCCCGCCGCGGATGCGGGCGGTGAGGGGGAACGTGTGTTGGTCCCGCCCGGAGCAGGTGGGCCCCGGGTCGACGGGGAGCGCTGCGGCGGGTGCCTGGAGGAGCAGCATGGCGGCGGCGAGGGCGCAGGGCAGGAGCACGGCGAGGGGGGCGCGGAGGGCCCGTCGGGCCAGTCCGGCCCGCCAGGGCGAGCGGGGCCTGTGGGGCGGGCGCGAGAGCGGGCGGGAGTGCTCTCCGGAGCGCCGCAGCGGTCGAGAGTGTCGCATGAAGATATGACCGGACAGGCGAGCTGACCCCAGGGCGCGCCACGCCCTCCGGGCCGGAGCCGACGGCCCAAGTCCCCCCGATCAGCGCAGTCGCCGGGACTGCGGGCGGGCGCCTGGGGTCGACCTTCCAGGGCCCCGAAGCCCCGGGCTCACCGCACGAACACCCGGGCTCACCGCACGAACACCCGGGCTCACCGCACGAACGCTCGGGCTCACCGCACGAACGCTCGGGCTACCCCCTCCGTTCGCCCGAAGCCCTGGAGTCGCCCTCCCGCCCGTCCGAACACTCGGGCTCACCCCTCCGCCCGCCCGAACGCCGCAATCGCCCCACCGCCCGCCCGAACACCGGGGCCCACCCCTCCGCCCGCCCGAAGCCCCAAAGTCACCCTTGCGCCCGCCCGAAGCCCCAAAGTCACCCTTGCGCCCGCCCGAACGCCGCAATCGCCCCACCGCCCGCCTGAACACCGGGGCCCACCCCTCCACCGGCCGAACACCCGGGCTCGCCTCTCGGCCGGCCCGAACGCCGGGACCGCCCCACCGCCCCACCGCCCCGCCGAACCCCCGGGCTCACCCCTCCGCGCGCCCGAACAACGGTGCGAGGAGCAGCTGGGCCGCGCCCTCCGCCACGCCGCGCGCTCCTCCGGGAGCGATGGCCACCGGTACGCCCGCGGTCGCGCCCTCGCGCAGGGCGCGTGCGTCGAGGACGGCACCCACTCCCCGGAGGAAGGACTCCGGGTGCGCGGCGACGGTACGGCCGCCGAGCAGGACCAGGTCGATGTCGAGCAGTCCGGCCAGGTTCGCGGCGCCCACACCGAGGACGCGCGCCGCCTCGGGCACGTCGCCGCGCGCGACGGCGTCGAGGCAGAGCGCCTCCAGGCAGCCCCGGTTCCCGCACCCGCACGGCGGCCCGTCGAGCTGGATCACCTGGTGCCCGAACTCCCCCGCCCCGGTCCGCGCGCCCCGGTGCACGCCGCCGCCGATCACCAGCCCGGCGCCGAGTCCGGTCCCGAGGTGCAGATAGGCGAACGACGCGTCCGTCGTCTCGGCCGCCCCACCGATGGCGAGCCCGAGCGCGGCGGCGTTGGTGTCCTTGTCGACGACCACGGGCATCGCCAGCCGCCGGGCCAGCGCCTCCCGCAACGGAAACCCGTCCCACTCGGGGAACCCGGTGACCCGGTGCAGCACACCGTGCCGGTGGTCGAGCGGACCGGGCAGAGCGACCCCGAGCCCGAGCACGGCCACGTCACCCACCAGTCCCTCGACCTCGCGGGCCGCCTCCTCGACCACGGCCTCCGCCCCCGCGCCCAGGTCCAGCGGTACCCGCCGCTCCGCGACCACCGCTCCGGTGAGGTCGCACAGCACGGCCCGCAGCTCGTCCCGGTCCAGATGCAGCCCCACGGCGTACCCGGCGCCCGGCACCAGCCGCAGCACCGTACGCGGCTTGCCGCCCGTCGAGGCTCGGCGCCCCGCCTCCGCCACGAGCCCGTCCGCCCGCAGCCGGGCAATGATCTTGCTGACGGCCTGCGGGGTCAGCCCGGTCCGCTCCGCGAGCTCGAGCCGGCTGATCCCGGGCTCCCCGGCCGCCCTCAGCAGATCCAGCACCAAGGCCGTGTTGTGGCTGCGCAGGGCGAGCAGGTTCACCCCGCTCGCCACAGTCCCTCCGCCGTGCCTGCCGTCTTCGCCCGGTCCCGCGTACGTCCTGTTCACGCCCCCATTGTCCCCGGCGCTTGCACTTTGGCAACAGTGTTGCGAAAGTGGTGCGCATGACTGGCACAGCCCCTGGTACTGACACCCCCCTCCGCGTGGGCCTGGTCGGCTACGGCCTCGCGGGCTCCGTCTTCCACGCCCCGCTGATCGCCGCGACCGAGGGCCTGGTCCTCGACACGGTCGTCACCTCGAACCCGGAGCGGCAGCAGCAGGCCCGCGCCGAGTTCCCGGACGTGCGTGTCGCCGCCACCACCGACGAGCTGTGGCCGCGCGCCGGCGAACTGGACCTGATCGTCGTCGCCTCACCGAACAAGACGCACGTCCCGATCGCCACCGCCGCCCTCGAGGCGGGCCTGCCGGTCGTGGTCGACAAGCCGGTCGCGGGCACGGCTGCCGAGGCGCGCGGGCTGGCGGCGCTGGCCGAGGAGCGGGGCCTGCTGCTCTCGGTCTTCCAGAACCGCCGCTGGGACAACGACTTCCTGACCCTCCGCAAGCTGCTGGCCGACGGCGAACTGGGCGACGTCTGGCGCTTCGAGTCCCGTTTCGAGCGCTGGCGCCCGAAGCCCAAGGGCGGCTGGCGCGAGTCCGGCGACCCCGCAGAGATCGGAGGTCTGCTGTACGACCTCGGCAGCCATGTCGTCGACCAGGCGCTGGTCCTCTTCGGCCCCGCCGCCGCAGTGTACGCCGAGTCGGACGTCCGCCGCCCGGGCGCGGAGGCGGACGACGACACGTTCATCGCGCTCACGCACACCAGCGGCGTCCGCTCCCACCTGTACGTCTCCGCGACGGCGGCCCAGCTCGGCCCCCGCTTCCGGGTCCTCGGCTCGCGGGCGGGATACGTCAAGTACGGCCTGGACCCGCAGGAGGCGGCCCTGCGCGAGGGCCTGCGCCCCGGCCCGGAGTGGGGACAGGAGCCCGAGTCCCTGTGGGGCCGCGTCGGTGCCGGAGAGTCCCCGCTGACCGGCGGCGGCAGCCCCGAGCCGACCCTGCCCGGCGACTACCCGGCGTACTACGCGGCGATCGCGAAGGCCCTGCGCGAGGGCGGCCCGAACCCGGTGACGGCCCTGGAGGCGGCCGCGACCCTGGACGTCCTGGAAGCCGCGCGACGCTCGGCCCGCGAGGGCGTGGAGGTGAAGCTGTGACCGCCGTTACCCCCGAGATCCCGGACCTCGAGGACCAGGAGCGCCGCCTGACGCTCTCTCGGTTCACGTACGACGACGCCTGGCGGCTGGGCACGCTGCTGGTGGAGCTGGCGCGGGCCCGCCAGGCCCCGGTGGCCGTCGACATCCGCCGCGGCGGCCAGCAGCTCTTCCACGCGGCACTGCCCGGCTCGACCCCGGACAACGACGCCTGGATCGACCGCAAGCGCCGCGTGGTCGAACGCTATGGCTGCTCGTCGCTGCTGGTCGGCTCACGCTTCCGCGCCAAGGGCACGACGTTCGAGGACTCCTCCCGCCTCGACCCCGACGTGTACGCGGCCCACGGCGGCTCCTTCCCGATCAGGGTGGAAGGAGCCGGGGTGATCGGCACAGTGACGGTGTCGGGCTTGCCGCAGGTCGAGGACCACCGGTTGGTGGTCGAAGCCTTGGAGAGGCTCAAAGCCTAGGGGGCGGGGGACCTGACCAGGGGCGCGGGGCCGCATCCATGTGCGGCTCCGCCGCGTGGGCGCAACCAGCCGACGACGGCCCGCAGTCGACGAACCGCCGCAGTTCCCCAGCCCCCAGCCCCCAGCCCCCAGCCCCCAGCCCCCAGCCCCCAGCCCCCAGCGGAGCGTCTACGCGTCCTTGAACTCCTGCCGCTGCCGCCCGAGCCCCTCGATCTCCAGCTCGACCACATCCCCGGCCCGAAGGAACGGCTTCGGCTCAGGCCGCCCCAGCGCCACCCCCGCCGGCGTACCGGTGTTGATGACGTCACCGGGGTACAGGGTCATGAACTGGCTGACGTACCGCACGACTTCGGCGACCGGGAAGATCTGCTCGGCCGTGGTCCCGTCCTGCTTCAGCTCCCCGTTGACCCAGAGCTTCAGGGAGAGGGCCTGCGGGTCCGGCACCTCGTCCGCCGTCACGAGCCAGGGCCCGAGCGGATTGAACGTCTCGCAGTTCTTCCCCTTGTCCCACGTCCCCCCGCGCTCGATCTGGAACTCGCGCTCGGAGACGTCGTGCGCGACGGCGTACCCGGCGACATGCGCCAGCGCCTCCTCATCGGACTCCAGATAGCGGGCCGTCCGCCCGATGACGACCGCCAGCTCGACCTCCCAGTCGGTCTTGGTGGACCTGCGCGGCACGAGCACGGTGTCGTCGGGCCCGACCACCGTGTCCGCCGCCTTGAAGAAGATCACCGGCTCGGCGGGCGGCTCGGCACCGGTCTCGCGGGCGTGGTCGTGGTAGTTCAGCCCGATGCAGACGATCTTGCCGATCCGGGCGAGCGGCGGCCCGATGCGCAGCCCGGCGGGGTCCAGCGCGGGCAGCTCACCGCTCCCGGCCGCGGCGCGGATCCGACCGAGCGCCGCGTCGTCGGCGAGCAGCGGTCCGTCGATGTCCGGGACGAGCCCGGACAGGTCCCGCAGGGTTCCCTCGGCGTCGAGCAGCGCGGGCCGCTCCGCCCCCGCCGTACCGACTCGCAGCAGCTTCATGGTCACAGTCTCCCTAGATCGCGGGCAGCCGCCGAAGGGCACGGCCGGGTACGGCCGGGCACAGCCATCGGAGGACTGGTCGATCCTCCAAGGTCGGCGGTCAGTCCGCAATACCCCGTTCACGGACTGGACCGCCGCCGACCGTCCGGCGCGCTCAGCGGTAGAGCACCGTCCGCTCCACCGCGCTCCACGTCGTACTGGTGACCACGTACAGCGCGGCGGCCAGCGGCACCACCGCCACGGTGACGAGGGTGAAGAAGGACAGGAACGGCATGGCCTTGGTGACCGCGCCGAGCCCGGGCACCTGCTCCCCACCGCTCGCCTGGACCGGGCTCTCGGCCATCGTCCGCCTCGCACGCCGGTAGTTGAAGGTGGCGACGGCCGCGACGAGTGCGAACAGCCCGAGGTAGACGAGCCCGGCCGGGCCGAGCAGCCCGCCGTGGGCGAGGGCGTCGGCCCACCGGCCGCCGAGCGGGGCGGCGAACAGCGCGTGGGCGAGCAGGCCGCCCGTCTCGCCGCCGATCGTCGTGGTCGAGAACAGGTGGTAGAGCAGGAAGAAGGCGGGCAGCTGGAGCAGGCTCGGCAGCAGACCGGACAGCGGGGAGACCTTCTCCTCGGCGTGCAGGGCGAGCACCGCCTTCTGGAACTTCTCGGGTTCCTTCGCGTGCTTCTTCTTCAGCTCGGCGATCCTCGGCTGCAGCCGGGCGCGCGCCTGCTGTCCACGCGCTGCGGCGCGGGAGAGGGGGTGGACGAGGAGTCGTACCAGCGCGGTGAACAGGACGATCGCGGCGGCCGCGGCGGAGGCGTGGAACAGCGGCTGGAGCAGGTCGGCGAGATGCTCGACCAGGCGGGCGAAAACGGACATGAACGCGGACAAGGCTGAGTCCTCCGGGGTCTCGTCGTGCCGGGGCGGGATGGTGTCGGCATGACGACCCGCGCAGGGTCACGGACGTACGGGACAGACGTACGGGAAGGCCGTACGGGAGAACGTACGGAAGGGCCGTACGGAAGACGTACGAGGAAGACGTGCCCTACGCGGCGGTCGCCGGGAGGGCGCGCCCAGGTGCCCGCGGTCGCGTACGGCCCGGGGCGTCGGGGTCCCGTTGCGACAGGAACGCCGTACGGTGCTCCCGGTCACGTATCGCCGTACGCACCCGGGTCGGCGGCACGGCGGGCACGCTGCGGGCGGCGATCAGCGCGCAGACGGCGAGGGCGGAACCGGCGGCGGTCGCGGCGAAGGCGACTGCGGCGTAGAGGCTGCCGGTGTCGAGGAGCGCGACCTCGAGCAGCAGGAGCAGCAGCACGGCGGCGGGGCGCAGCTGCGCCCTGTTCCTGATCATCCGCTTCCCTCCCCCGACTCGCTTGCCCCTCCCTGCTTTCAAACAGGCTCGCCGCCTTTATACAGGCTCGGTCTCGAGCGGCCGCAGCATCCTCTTCGGCTTCAGCAGCGCCCGGCTGACCGGATCGGCCGGGTCGGGATCGAGGCCCGGCCCCGGCAGCATCTCAACGTCCCCGGCGGGCACGATGGTTCCGCAGGCGGGACATTCGCCGTACGACCCGAGTTCCTTGTCCGTGCCGCAGGTCGCGTGCCGGAAGATGCGCAGCTGCGTCTCGGAGTAGTGCTCGCGCCCCCACCGGCCGAGCGCGCGCAGGGTGGGCCACAGGGCGATGCCTCGCTCGGTGGGCACGTACTCGTCGCGCGGCGGGGAGTCCTGGTAGCGGCGCTTCTCGAGGATGCCCTCGGCGGTCAGCGTCTGGAGGCGGGCCGCGAGGACGGCGCGCGGGATGCCGAGGTGGACGAGGAAGTCGTTGTAGCGCCGTACGCCGTAGAGCGCGTCGCGCACGACGAGCAGCGTCCAGCGCTCGCCGATGATCTCCAGCGCGCGGGCGATGGAGCACTCCTGCGTCGCGTAGTCCTTGCCGAGAGCCATGAGCTCACTGTAGCGAGTTTCCGACGCGCTGGGTTCAGTCATCGAACCGACTTTCCCCAAACTTGGTTCAATGACTGAACCGATGCTGCTAGCGTCGCTTCCCTACCAAAGGTTCGATGACCGAACCTTATGATCCGACCCCGCCCCGGAAGGGCAGGCCATGCCACAGCTGCAACGCACCGAACCGACCACGGCACCCCGCACCTCCCCCGGCGCCCACGAGACCCCGCGAGCGACCGCCACCCTCGCCCTGACCAGCGCGGCCACGGCCGTGGCACTGATGACGTACACCGCGCCCGCGGTCACGCTCCCCGCCACCGTCGCCGCCCTGCACACCCCGCTGTCCGCGCAGGCCTGGCTGCTCAACGGCACCCCGCTCGGCCTCGCCGCGCTGCTCCTGGTGGCCGGCAGCCTCGCCGACGACTACGGCCGTCGGCGGATCTTCGTGGCCGGCACGGTCGCCCTCGGCATCACCACCGTGCTCGGCGCCTTCGCGACCTCGACATGGCTGTTCACGCTGGCCCGGATCGCACAGGGCGCGGCGAGCGCGGCGCTCCTGGCCAGCAGCCTCGGCCTGATCGTGCACGCCTTCCCGACCCCGCGCGGCGGCTGCACGCGACCGGCGTGTGGGGCGCCTTCGTCAGCGGCGGCATCGCGGTCGGACCGCTGATCGCGGGGGCGCTGCCCGGCTGGCGGCTCGCGTACGGGGTGCTGGGCGCCGCGGCACTGATCGTCGCGGCCCTGTCCGCCCGGGTGCTGACGGAGTCCCGCGCGCCCCGGGGCGGGCGGCCGGACCTGGCGGGCGCCCTGGTCTTCAGCCTGGGCCTCGTCTCCCTGGTGGCGGCGCTGACGCTGGGCCGGGACGGCTGGCTGCGCACACCGGTGGCGCTGCTGCTGGCGGCGGCCGTGGTCCTCATCGCGGCCTTCGCCCTGATAGAACACCGCACCCGCACCCCGATGATCGACCTGTCCCTGCTGCGCCGCCCGCGCTTCCTCGGCTCCGCGGCGGGCGGTCTGTTCACCGGCCTGGCGGTGATCGGCCTGTTCACCTTCCTGCCGACGCTGCTCCAGTGGACGCTGGACCTGAGCCCGATGGCCACGGCCTGGCTGGTCCTCCTGTGGTCCGGGCTGTCCTTCACGGTCGCACTCCAGGTGAAGCGGCTGCCGGGCCACTTCGCGCCGCGCCACCAGCTGGCCCTCGGTTTCGCGCTGCACGCCGGCGCCGTCCTGACGCTGCTCGGCGCGGTGGGCTCCGGCTCCTGGACGCGGTTGCTGCCGAGCCTCGTGATCGGAGGCGTGGGCAGCGGCCTGCTGAACGCGGCGCTCCCCCTGGTCGCCGTGGAGTCGGTCCCCGCCGAGCGCGCGGCGATGGGCTCGGGGGCCCAGCAGACGTTCCGCTACATCGGCTCCTGCGCGGGAGTGGCCCTCACCATCGCCCTCACCACATCGGGCGGCCCCGGCTCACTGGCGCACGGGGCGAACGTCGCCGCGGTCGTCTCGGCGGGCCTGGCACTCGTGGGCGCGGTCGCCGTCCTGATGCTGCGGGAGCGGGCCTGAGGACTTCCTGAATCACCGGGCCGGTGTGAGGGCTTCCTGTATCACCGGGCCGGTGTACGGACTTCCTGAATCACCGGGCCGGTGTACGGACTTCCTGAATCACCGGGGCCGCATGGACAGGAGCTTGCCCCACACCACCAGCCGGTACCGGGAGGTGTACTCGGGGGTGCACGTGGTGAGGGTGATGTAGTACCCGGGATCGCCGTAGCCGTAGGCGGGCTTGACGACGGAACGCGGCACGGGCCGTACGACGCCCGAGTCGCGGGCCGAGGTCTCCGGCAGGACCTGGTCGACGGCGTACGTGTACACGGCCGCCCCGGTCTCCACCTGGACGACGTCCTTGACCCGCAGCCGGTTCAGGTACCGGAACGGCTCCCCGTGCGTGTTCCGGTGCCCGGCGACGGCGAAGTTCCCGGCCTGGCCCGGCTGCTGGGTGCCGGGATAGTGGCCGACGTAACCCTTGTTCAGCACCTCCGCCTTGCCCACACCCTCGGCGACGGGGACGCGGAGGTGCAGACGCGGGACGACGAGGACGGCATAGGCCTGGGAGCGGGCGGGACTCGCCTCAGGCTTCGGGCCGCCGCTTTGGCGACGCGCGTCGGAGGAGGCCGGCCCCCGGAACGGTCCCCCGCCCCGCCGGCGTCCGCTCCCCCGGTCGCCGCCGCTCCCCCAGTCGCCGCCGCCCCCGCGGTCGCCGCCGTGCTCGCGGTCGCCGCCGTACCGGTGGTCGGCGCCGTTCCCCACTCCCGCTCCAGGGCCTCCACTTCCCGCTCGGCCCCCTGCCGGGCCTCTCGGTCGGTCCACCACACCTCGTGCACGACGAGCAGCAGAAGCACGAGGCCGACGGTGACGAGGAGTTCCCCACCCGTCCACAGCGCACGCCGGCGAAGGGCACGGCGCCGCCGGGTGCGGTGCACGACGACGGAAGCCCGCAGAGTCCGCACAACCCGCATGCGTACGCCTCCTTCGCCGGGAGCCCCGCCACGCGGCCGGGGTACGCGCCACCCGGGCCGCCCGCACCATAGAAGAGGCACCTTCAAGTCACCAGGCCCATACGCCCGGTACTCCCGTCCTCTTCCCCGCGCCTTCCCCGTCCCTTGCCCGCGCTTCCCCCTCCCTTTCCACTGCCCCTCCCCTGCCCCGGACATCCCCTTCGTCTACCGGTTTTAGAAAGGGCCGTCACAACCCTCGACAACCCCATGGGACACACCCGATCCTTCGTGATGCATCCAGCGGAACCGGTCGACGCCGGGGGGACGACCCGGCGTTCGAACGGCACGAAGAGGCGGAGAAGCCCATGATCCGACGCAGAACTCTGCTGGCCGCCGCGGGCGGCACGTTCCTCGGAAGCGCCCTGGCGACCGGCACCGCGCACGCGGACGCGACCATCTCGGTCAGCCCGGGCACCACATACGGAAGCTGGGAGGGCTGGGGCACCTCCCTCGCCTGGTGGGCGAACGTCTTCGGCGCGCGGGACGACTTCGCCGACATCTTCTTCACCACCAACTCGGTGTCATACAACGGCAGGACGCTCCCCGGCCTCGGCCTGAACATCGCCCGCTACAACCTCGGCGCGTGCAGCTGGAACAGCGTGGGCGGCGCATCGATGGTCGCCTCTCCCAACATCCCGTCCTTCAAGCAGATCGAGGGCTACTGGCAGGACTGGAACAACGAGGACCCGACCTCCTCGGCCTGGAAGTGGACGGCGGACGCCACCCAGCGCGCGATGCTGGTCAAGGCGACCCAACGCGGCGCGATCAGCGAACTGTTCGCCAACTCCCCGATGTGGTGGATGTGCCTGAACCACAACCCGTCGGGCGCCTCCGACGGCGGCAACAACCTCCAGTCTTGGAACTACCGCCAGCACGCCTCCCACCTGGCCTCCGTGGCCCTCTACGCCAAGAACAACTGGGGCGTGAACTTCACGACGGTCGAGGCCTTCAACGAGCCGTCGTCCGGCTGGTGGAAGGCGGACGGCACCCAGGAGGGCTGCCACATGGACGCGACCGTGCAGTCGGCCGTCCTGCCGTACCTGCGCAGTGAGCTGGACAAGCGGGGCCTGACGGGCACGAAGATCTCGGCGTCGGACGAGACGAGCTACGACCTGGCGCGCACGACGTGGGGTTCCTTCAGCTCGACGACGAAGGGCTACGTCAACCGCGTCAACGTCCACGGCTACCAGGGCTCCGGCGGCCGCAGGGACCTCCTCTACACCGACGTGGTGAAGACGTCGGGCAAGGCCCTGTGGAACTCGGAAACGGGCGACGGCGACGCCACCGGCCTCACCCTGGCGAGCAACCTGCTCCTCGACTTCCGCTGGCTGCACCCGACGGCGTGGGTGTACTGGCAGGTGATGGACCCGACGGCGAGCTGGGCGATGATCGCCTACGACGCGAGCACGCTCCAGCCGGGCGCGGTGCAGACGAAGTACTACGTGATGGCGCAGTTCAGCCGCCACATCCGCCCCGGCATGACGATCCTCGACACGGGGGTCGACTACGCGGTCGCGGCCCTGGACAAAACAGCGAAGCGCCTGGTGATCGTGGCGGCGAACAAGTCCACCTCCGCCCAGACCCTGACCTTCGACCTCTCCCGCTTCACGACGGTGACGGGCGGCACGGGCGGCGTGGTCCCGCGCTGGAACACGGTCACCGGCGGTGGCGGCGACCTGTACACGGCACACTCGGACACGTTCCTGAGCGGCAAGACGCTGAGCGTGCCGTTCGCGGCGGGCGCGGTGCAGACGCTCCAGGTGGACGGGGTGGCTGTATAGACGGCTACCGCTGGAGGCGGGGCGGCGAGGGTTCTGTGAACCCACGCCGCCCCGCCTTTCCCCACCGGGCCACCCTCCGCTCAAATAGCAGCCATGATCACAGGCACACCGCGGGCGGGGGCCCGAAGCAGGCAGCTGCGGCGGATAGCGGACCGCCGGGTGCGAGCGGAACGAGGCAGCGGACATAACCCCAGGGCTCCGCTCGGCGCACGCCGCCGGGCCACCGCCGCGGAGCACCGCAGCGAACGGCCGGCGTCGGCGGGCCCGACCAGAGCCCGCCCCCGGAGACGAGCATCTGGGGCAACCGGCTGGCTGCGACGGCCGCGATGCTCCCGGGCCTCGCCGCGGTCGCCGCACTGGTCTTCACCTGGGTGTCGGTGACCCAGGTGTCGAGAGAACTGGCCATCTCGGAACAGGGACAGATCGCCGACCGGTACGACAGGGCCCTGGAACGCCTGGACAACGACTCCGCGACCATCCGCCGAGGCGCAGTCTTCTCCCTGCAGGGCATCATGGAGGACTCCCCGCGCGATCAACCGGAAGTGATCGCCACGCTGTCCGCGCACATCCGCACCCATGCCACCAAGAAACTGTCGACACCTGAGAAGGCTCCCGACGTCCAGGCGGCACTCTTCGTACTGGCCCACCGCGATCCGGCCCACGACGGCGCCACACGTCTCGATCTCAAAGGTGCCTATCTGATCGGCGCGAGCCTCCAGGGTGCCGACCTGACCAAGGCGGACCTCACCGGTGTGGTGCTGAGGAACTCCGACCTCCAGGACGCGGACCTGTCAGGCGCGATCCTGCGCCGCGCCTCGCTGAAACAGACCGAATTACAGGGCGCCGCCCTGACGGGAGCAGACCTGACCAGCGCAGCCTTGACGGGGGCCGACCTCACGGAGGCAAACCTGACCGACGCCCGCCTGGACTCGGCCGACCTGAAATCCACCACCTTGGTGCACGCAGACCTGCGCAACGCCTCCCTCGACAAGGCGGACCTGCGCCAGGCGCATTTGACGGACGCCGACCTCGGTGAGGCATCTCTGGTCGGAGCGGACCTCGCCGAGGCGGAGCTGGGCACCGTACGCCTCGACGACACAGTCCTGACGGACGTCCACCGCCCCGAAGGGGACTTGCCGCCATCGTCACCGCCGCCCACGTCCTCTCCACCCACTGCATCAACCGACCCGCGAACCAGGCATTCGTGACAATGTCAGGCACGCTGCTCACTGACCTGCCGGTATCTGATGCTTGCGGGCCAACGGCAGTACCGTGTCCCCCATGCGCCCCGACACGCCTGCCGAGAACGTCGACCACAACGCCGAAGCAGCACGCCTGGAGCGGACTGCCGGCCTGTATCCCGAGGACGCGGAGCACCTGCTGCTGCAGGCCGCGGCCCACCGGGAACTGGCCGGCGACCGCCCCGGCGCGACCGCGCTGTACGACCGCCTGCTGTCCTCCGGCGAACCGCTGGAGAACCCCCACCTGGTACGCGCCCTGAAGGCGTCCAACCTGTGGGAGTACGACCACGAGGCGGAAGCGCGGGCGATCATCGAGGGAATCCGCACGGCCGCCCCGCGGCACCCGGCCCCCTGGGTGATCATCGCGGAGTCCCTGGAGTCGCACGACGAGCTCGAGGCGGCCGAGAAGACGTTCACCGAGGGCCTACGACTCCTGGTGGGCGACGGGACGGAACCGCCGCAGTCCACACACCCCCTCCTCTACGGCCGCCACCGGGTCCGCCGCATGCTGGGCGCGGCCCACGACGAGTGGGACGCCCTGGCGGACACCGTCCACTCCTCTTCCATCACCCTGGACGAGCTGCACGACCCCAAGCGCATCTGGACCCTGGGCTCGAGCAACCCGGCGGAACTGAAGGCGGAGATCACCCGCCTCCGAGCAGAACTGGGCGCGTACCGGGAGGCCCTGTCCCGCCCGTTCCCGGTGGCGGTCCTGCACTGGCCGGCGGGCGAGCTGGCGGAGCTGGTGGCGATGTACCCGTCGCTGGCCGCCGAGTACCCGTCGCACGAGGAGCACCTGGCGACGATAGAGGCGTCGCTGAGGGAGCTTTCGACGTCGGGGACGGGGAACCTGGGGATCGTGTCCGGAACGGTGCCGTCGTACGAGGCGTTCGCGGCCTCGGAGGGCGCGTCACCGGGGGACGCGGCACTGCTACCGCAGTACGCGACGACGCTGGCCGCCCGGGGGCGGGCGGTTGCTTGGCCGCCGGAGCGGGGGGATGGGTGTTGGTGCGGGTCGGGGGCGGTTTATGAGGGGTGCCACGGAAGCACTGCCTGAGCTGGAAACCGAGCGTCAATGGCACTCGGGCGAGTACCCTCTGTTACGGACGACTTGCGCGGATTGGCAAACTCGGAGCTCGTCCGCCGCCCCCCACCTTCGAGAAGCCGTGAACATGAGCAGTGAGCCGCGCAGCGGCAGTCAGGATTCCTGGGCCTCATCGCCTGGCACGCGACGGAGTATGCAGTCCAACAAAGGGCGGGACACGAAACCCGAACTGGCTCTTCGGCGAGCTGTTCACGCGTTGGGGCTGCGGTACAAGGTGTCCATCCGTCCACTGCCGAAGGTCAGGCGCACAGCAGACCTCGTCTTCTCGCGGGTGCGTCTGGCCGTCTTCTTGGACGGCTGCTACTGGCATGGCTGCCCGGAGCACCACACTCTGTCGGCGACGAATAGGACTTATTGGACCGACAAGCTCGAGACGAATCGTCGCCGCGACCGGCAGACCGACCAATGGCTCCGCGAAGCGGGGTGGGAGGTTCTCCGTGTGTGGGAGCACGAAGATCCGTTGGCTGCCGCACTGCGAGTGCGCGAGGTGTACGACCGGCGACGCCACGAGGTCGGTGCCTCCCGCGCGGGTCCCACAAGCACTCGCCGTACGCAGGGCTCGTCCCGTCGCTGAGTCTTCACACCATTTCAGCGGTCAGCTCAGAGACGTCATGTTCACAACGCGAGACTTTCGCCCGGCACGGCGGCATCTCCGTTCGGATGCCGCGTCACCACTACGTGATCGGACTGGCGCGCCCGGCCCACTACCGGCTTTGGCTACTACACCGCCGCCCAGCTCGCGCGCCTCAACCGCGTCGCCCCCGGGTCCGCCCTCCAGCAGGTCCAGCACATCGCGGACGAGAAAATCAACGCAAAGGAGCTGCGCGGCACATTACGGCTGCAATGGGCAGACCAGCCCTCAGCACGCACAGCCGAGGGCCGACGGGAACCGGTGGCGCAGCATGCCGGATCGGTACATGGGCACGACCGGGAGACGGCGGAGCGCCTGAGCCTGGAAGGTTGAACAGTGCTGCGGTTCTGGCGGTTTGAAGTTCCCGAGGAGCTGGCCGCACGGGTGGGGCGGCTGCAGAGCGGCGTCGGACAGAATGAATCGGGGGGAGAAGAGAATGAGCGGACTGACCTTCGTGGATGTGTGCTCCGGGGCGGGTGGGCTTGCCCTCGGGCTGGAGCAGGCGGGGTTCGAGCCACGCCTGCTGCTGGATCACGACGAGCTCGCCGTGGAGACTCTGCGGAATAACCGGCCGCAATGGAAAGTGCTTCACGCCGACCTGTTGGGCTTCGACCCGGCCGAGCACCCCGTGAGTTACGACGTCGATCTGCTGGCGGCCGGTCTACCCCGGGTGAAGTCGAGCGCGACGGTGACGCGCCGATCGTCCGACGCTGAGATCCGCCTCATCCAGGCGACCGCCTACCTGGTCCACGCCGTCCAGCCACGCGCGCTGGTCATCGAGAACATGCCCACCTTGGTCAACGGAAGCTCTTTTGCGCCGATACGGGAGTTCCTCCACGAAGAGTTGGAGCACCTCGGCTACGAACTGATCTGGTTCGTCCTGAACGCCTCCGACTTCGGAGTGCCCCAGGACCGCGAGCACGGCATCCTCGCAGCCGTCAAGCAGCAGTGGGCAAGCGCCTTCCGGCCACCTCGACCCACCGTCCACACGCACGTGTCGGTCGGAGAGGCGCTGGCGCGGTCGATGCGTTCCCGCGGCTGGCCGGACGCCGACCGCTGGGCGGCCCAGGCGACGAGTGTGGCGCCGACCTTGGTGGGCGGATCCAAGACACACGGAGGCCCGGACTTCGGACCGCGCGGCACGAAGGCCAGGTGGCGGCAGATGGGCGTCTACACGAAGTCGTTCGGGAACGAACCCCCGGGCCGCGACTTCAAGTGGGATCCGTCACTTGGGGACGACGGACTGGTGCGGATAACAGTGGACCAGACGGCTCTCCTCCAAGGCTTCCCCGAATCATGGGAGATCGCAGGACTGAAGACCGCCCGATACCGCCAGATCGGACACGCGACGCCACCACCCGTCGCTGAGGCGCTGGGACGGGCTGTCGCCCAAGCGCTGAGCCGGGATCCGGCTGTCCCCGCTGCCGGCTAGACTTCCGCCACATGACCAGCACGCCGCACGATCAGCCCATCCTCGACAAACCTTTTGTCCTGGATCTCTTCGCAGGGCCCGGCGGGCTGGACGTGGCCGCACACGTGCTCGGTGTACCGAGCCTCGGCATCGAATGGGACAAGAGCGCCTGTCTGACGCGTTACGCGGCCGGACTGGACACCTTGCACGCCGACGTGAGCGCGGTTCGCAGGGATGCCTTCGAGTCGCTGCCCCCGGAGATCAACGTGCTCGCCGGTGGTCCCCCGTGCCAGACGTACTCGGTTGCCGGGAGCGGCGTCGGTCGCCAGGCCCTGGAACAGGTCAAGGGCTACATCGAGCGACTCATGGCGGGCGTCTCCAACGAGGAGATCGACAAGGAGTTGAAGAAGCTCAGCGATCCGCGCACGGCGTTGGTCCTCGAACCTCTCCGCTACGCGATCCAGGCGACGAGGAGCCCGAACCGCGGCAACCGGCCGTACGACGTCATCGTCTTGGAACAGGTCCCCGCGGTCGAGGCGCTCTGGGAGCATTACGCCCTGGTGCTGCGGAAGATCGGCCTGCCCGACGGCACCAAGTACGAGGTCAAGGTCGACGTCCTCGACACCGAGACCTACGGAGTTCCGCAGACGCGTTCGCGAGCCGTGCTGATCGCTCGCCGTAAGGGGCTCGGTGAGCCCTTCCTTCCCGAGCCGACTCACCGCGCCTATGAGGCGAAGGAGTGGAACCGCAGGAACGGCGGGGCCGTCGCTCTCGCGCATCAGCCGGCTCTCGACGAGGAGATCGCTCCCAAGCCGGTGACGCGCCAGGAGAAGGCCGAGGGACCGCAGCCGTGGGTGTCGATGCGCATGGCCCTGCCCGGCCGCAAGAAACCCTTCCTGGTGCGCTCGAACTACGGCAGCTCCGGGAACCCCGGACGACGCGGTGTACGGACCGACCAGCAGCCGGCCGCCACTGTCACCGGCCGCATCTCACGCTTCGTGGTCTTCGAGCACCTCGACGAGAACATCGTCTACGAGGGCTCACGGTTCAGCATGAACGAGGCGGGGATGCTGCAGAGCTTCCCGCCGGAGTACCCCTGGTCGGGCAAGGCACAGGCCCAGCAGGTGGGCAACGCCGTGCCGCCCCTCTTCGGGGCGCACCTGCTGAGCGCCGCGCTCGGTCTTCCCGCGCCGGACCCGGAGGTTCTGCGGGAGCCGTGGGTGCCGGCCACGGAAGAGGAACGGGCCAAACTGCGCAGCCACGGCTGCGGGTCGGCGGACGACTGCACCGCCAGCTGCCCGCTCCCCGATAAGCAGGCGCCGCCGCGCTCCACCGGGCGCAAGAAGAAGTCCTCGGCCGGGTAGCCACGGCGGACGCGGATCAGATCTCGCTCTTCCTGCCCCTGATCGGCGCGGTCTCGAAGAGTTCGGTGAAGTGGTCGACGAGCAGGGCCACGGAGTCCTCCGGGACAGGGTCCTCATCGGGTCCGTCCGGGAGAACGTGACGCGAGACCGGGGGTGCCGTCTCCGCCTCCGCGATCCAGTTCCGAAGAGGGCCCGGGTCCCTGGGCTCGTCCGGTGCGAGGACGTCGTAGACCAAGGTCGCTCCGGCCGCGGTGATGGCAACGCTCAGACCGTTGATCTCCCGCCCTGTGGCAATTTTGCCGCTCTTCACAAGGCGGACGAGGGCCTGAGCGGTAGGACGGTGATCGATCAGGTCTCTCCGCAGAACCGTGTGGATGAGGTCCTGGTTGCCACAAGCCACCTCGACGGGCTCATAGTCCGGACCGTTCCGGAACAGCTCGGCCGCCCACCACAGACGGGAGAAGCACTGGCGGTCCGCGGGGCCCTGGAAACGCTCCGCGGGGATACGCCGCTCCGGCCGCGCTGCCGTCGGCTCCGACAGGTGTCGCCAGGCCACGTAGTCCGGGGCCACCGCCAGCGCGAGGTGTGTCCACAGGCGCTTGTCCGCCGCCTCCCGCCGCGTGAGGCGCAGCGTGGCATGAAGCCGCGGCGCGAGCCACGCGTCGGCGCGGGTGCGGTCGTCGCGGAACTCGAAAATGGCGTCTTCCACCAGGCTGCGGATCGGCTCGACCGCCCATCTGGCGTCGTCCTCGGGGAGCGGTTCGACGACCTTGGCGAGGTCGATGCCGCCGTGCACCTGTTCGGCCTTGAGCAGTTGCTCGGTGAGGAACCTGTCGGCGGCCGATGCGGGGAGCAGCGCCAAGCGCTCCGGTACGTGGTCGGGCTGGGTGATCACTTCTCGCTCTCCCGGTTCGCTTGTTCCAGACTGCGGATGGCATAACCCAGCGCCCTGGAGGCCTCGGCGCGTCGGATCGCTGCGTAGTGGATACGTGTCTGCAGTTCGGCCCAGCCCGAATCGCCGGTGCGCCGGCGGTGCACCTGCCGCAGGGCCTCCTCGACGTGCACGCCGGGCACGACGTCCGGGAGCATCTCCCGCAGGACCTCGCCCTGCCAGTCGGTGGGGAAGACCGGGTTGCCACCGGGCTCGATCTCCAGGTCGCCGATGGCACCGTGGAACACGGCGGTCCACACGTCCGTGGCCATCTGGGCGACGAGGAGGTCGCGGACCTTGCTCTCCACGCCGGAGCCGCTGCTGTCCAACAGCCCCACGATCCCCTCGACATCGGTGTTCACGAAGACGGTGGGCACCCTGGCCGAGGTGTCCACGATCCAGGGCACGTCGGCGTAGGCCCGCAGCCATTCCCTGGAGCTCTTGGTGAAGGAGGCTTTGCGAACCTCCAGTTGGAGGCCGCTGACCGGCTCGTCGGAGACCGTGTCGACGATCCAACTCCGGTCGGTCTCGGCGATCGACCGTCCCGCCACTCCGTCGACCGTGCCGGCGGCGTAGATGATGAGGGAGGCGCGCCCCAGGTGGTCGTCGCGGAGCAACTCCAGAAAGCCCGACCAATCACGGCTGTCCTCCGCGTCACGCGTGAGGTCCGTCGTGGTACGGACGTTGGTCTCGCCGTCCACCAGCACGGCGAGGACGCGCACGTCGGACCAAGCCGCGTCCGGCGCGTCGGCCCCGGGGGGCAGGGTTGCTGACAGGCCGATGGTGGCGCTCACCCAGTCGTCGTGCCCCGCAACGCCGAGCGCGACGGCCTGTTGCTGAGTCGAGTACGCGCTGGTGTCCAGTTGGTCCCGCGTACCGTCCGCGAGTTTGAGGGAGACCGACGTCACCCGGAACGTGATCGGGCGGTTGAGTCGCTTGTACGGGTAGATCTTCACGCGTCACTCCCCCTTGCCGGCACGCAGTTCGAGCACCAGGCGGGTCAGCGCGGTCCTGACCGGGTGGCTGGTGACGTCCGTGGCGCCGCGGAACGTCGCGCGGCGGACTCCGGGGGTGAAGCGGAGGGTGCCGTCCTCCACCTCGCAGCCCTCGACGGCCTCAAGCTCCGCCCAGTCCAGCTTCGGGCGGCCGCCGGAGCGCACGTCCAACAGAGCGACGGGCACCATGGGGACGATCTCGTCACCACGCGGGATGCTGACCTCGGCGGTGATCCTCCAGTCGCCCGCATCGCCGATCGTCGCATCGAGCCCGTTCAGCACCGGGATCACGGGGCCGGTGGGCACCCTGGCCTTGGGCCGGTTCTTCACGGTCAGCGCCTTGCGCAGCGCCTCTCCACCTTCGCGACTGCTGCGCTTCGGGCGAGCGACGAGTTCCCTGACGGCGTTGTTGACCTCTTTGGTCAGCCCCTCGATCCGCCGGTACGCGGAAGGCGACCAGCGCAGCGTCAACTCCTCCGTCTGGCCCCAACGGTCGTGCTCGGGGGGTTCGGCCGCACGTAGGAATTCCTCGGCCTCCTTGGCGAAGGGTGCCGCTTCCCCGGCAGCCTCTCCTGCCAGGAGAACCGCCTGGAACGGGTTGGTCCCGAGCGGCAGTCGCGGAACCGTAGCCTTCCTGACGGTCATGCGGTTGCCGCGCAGCGAATGCACCTGATTGATCGGCCTGTCGTTGTCGCCGGCCGCCTCGGTGACCAGCAGCACCGTCTGGTGGATCCCGAGCGTGCCGCCGACAGCACCTCCCGACAGCGGCAGCTTCAGGGGAACGTTCCGAACCGCGACCTGCCCGGCCTCGGTGAGCCTGTCCACCGTGGTGCCCTCGTAGAAGGCCCGCAGGGCGCGGGTCCTGGAGGGTTGTTCGACCGAGGGATCCACCTTGGTCTCCTCCACCACCACCTCTCCGTCGTTGCGCAGAGCGCGGACCGACACCTCCAGGAGGGGGAGTCGGCCGCCACCACCGGTCATGGCAGCCCAGAAGTCACGGCCCAACGCCTGGGCGAGCCGCTTGTGCATCCTCCGGATGTCGCGGGTGTCCTCGTCCCCCTCCTCCTCGACGCTGTCGTCGTCGAGGTCGGATGTGCTCGCCTCCAGGCTGGCCACATCATGCGCACCGACGATGAGGAAGGACGTACCGGGCTCGTCGCTGTCGCGGCTCAGGTGCAGGCGCTCCACGGTCTCCTCGTCCGCCCACCACGAGCGGGCGACCTCGGCGCCCGGCGAGTCGGGATCGGGGCGTCCGAACCAGGCAGGGCCCGCGTACGGGCGACCGTCGACTTCCCGCCACGGCAGTTCGAGACGGCCGATCATGCGTCGCTCGGTGCGCCCCTCATGGGGAACGGAGAGCGTCGAGTTGATGAGCACCAGCCCGAGCGCGCTGGTAGCCCACAATGTCGCCTTGCCCAGTCCGTACGAACCGCCCGCCGAGCGCCCGGACTTGAGGCTCTCCAGCTGACGCCTGACCACGGCGGCGAACTTACCGTCCGCGTAGTCGTCGCCGGTGAGGCCGGAGGCGTTGTAGTCATCGACACGCAGTAGGACCAGACGGCCCTTCTCGTACATGTCACGCACACCGGCGTCCACGACCCGCCCGACTTTCTGGTTGCCGGCGAGTTCCGAGACGGCCGAGTAGTGCGGGAAGAGATCGTTCCAGAGGATCGCGTCACGGAAGGCGTCAAGGTGTTCGCCGGTCAACTCATGCAGTGTGTACCGCACTCGGACCGGACGGCCGTTCTCCGTCAACCGCTCGTCGAGGCTGTTCTGACAGGTCTCGCGCGCGAGTACCTGTACGTCCGCGTCGAAGGCGAAGGCTGCGGCATTGCCGAGTTCCCGGCCACCATCGGGGTAGCCGGGACGGTGGTACCACGTCACTGGGAGACCGGCCTGGGTGTCGGTGGTACGCGTGTGTACCGTGCCGAGGTCCGTGCCGAGCGCCTTGGCGATGTCCGCCATCACCGTAGGGCGTGGGGTCGACCTCCCCGTGATCCATGCGGAGACGGCGGCTCGGGTCAGGCCGAGCTCCTCGGCCAGTTCGGCCTGCGTCTTCCCCGCGAGCTTGAGCTGCCGGGCCAGCCACGGCCCGAACTCCTCACCTGTCTCCACGCGCCACCTGCTCTTCCTCGGGTCGTCCCGATGACGCTAATTTGACATCATCGATCTTGTCAACCAATAGTTAACAGGCCTCTCTTCGACAGGAACATCGGCATCGGTTTCCCGATTTGCCCGTATTGCCCCTTTGGTGAAGCTCCCTCTTCCCCTGTCGAAGAAGCGGAATAAGCAACTCCCCTTCCTGGTACGCGACTTCAGGGTTGCGCAGTTGCCCCGGCACCACTAATGTGATTATCGATGGAGAATCCATCCCGCTCGCACAATCCACATTCGGACCGTCGGGCGGCCGGGGAACTAGTGCGTCCAAAATCACCCTGGCGCAAGAGGGGATAGCCGTATCCTCGCCCGCTCATCGACTGCGCGAGAAGCATCTTTTCGAAAAGGTTGGCAGCCCGAGGTCTCCCCCCAGTAGCGTGATCGAGGGGAAGAACAATCCCACGGCTTGAACAATTACGTCTCACGGGGGCGTGGCCCATTGCACCCCTGTGCGAAAAGCGGAGGACAACGTGACAGGGGGGCTCAGAATTGGAAGACAGCGATTGCGGTTTCTTGCTGCTCTCGCAGCGTGAGCGCAGCGCCTTGTGGTTGGACATCTGTCGGGCGGCGAGCAAGGCCGAGGCGGCCGAGGTTCTTCACCGGCACGACGTGTCCGAGGACGACTTCGTCAAGGAGTTTCCGGACTTGGCCAAGGTGGTCCAGCTGCTGCCGGACTAGGGTCCCGCGATCCGACGGCGGAGGTCGCCGCCCCTGAAACCCCCTGCACATCCGCGTCTTCGACCGTACCGAGGACGCTTTCGACCGATCCCGGACACTCCCGTCCGCCACGGGCCGGCTTCGCGCAAGCTGCTGCCGGCCCGTCCGTCGCCCACCTTTCTTCCACCTCCAAACTCGGGAGCGCAGAACAGTGCCGTCCTCGTCCTCCGCAGTCATCGAAACCGTTCTCGAGCAGTCCACCCGCGTCCTCCAGACTTATGCCGTGGACCCCGGCCTCGTGGCCGAGCACGCCAACGGAGAACGCCGCATCACGCAGGGCGGATACGGCGACCGACAGCTTTTCGAACTCGTCCAGAACGCGGCCGATGAAATCGCGGACGACTCCGGAGGTCGAATTCACGTCGTCCTTACCGACGGCCTTTTGTACTGCGCGAACGAGGGTAATCCGGTGACCCCGGAGGGCGCGGAGACCATTCTTCGAATGAGCATGTCGAAGAAGCGCGGCGGCCAGATCGGGCGTTTCGGAGTCGGCGTGAAGTCCGTTCTCGTGGTGACGGACACCCCGGAATTCTTCAGCAGCAGTGGCAGCTTTGGATTCAACCGTGCCTGGTCATACGAGAAGATCAAATCCGTGCCCGGTGTGACGGCGCGCTACGGCCCGGAGTTCGACGCCCCCGTCCTGCGGATGGCACGCCCGCTCGACATGCAGGCGGAACGCGCCGCCGACCCTGTGCTGGACGAACTGCTCGCCTGGGCGACCACCGTGGTCCGACTGCCCCTGCTCCCGAAGGCCGACGAGCGGCTGGGCCGGGACATGCACGGTACGCGGGGCAAGGACCACGGCGAACCACGCGAGGAGTTCCCCGTCGGCTTCCAGCTCTTCTCGCCGCACGTGGCGAAGGTCGTGCTGGAGGACCGCCGACCCCGGCCCGCGGTCCGCCGGATCCTGACCGCCCACCGGTCCGGCGACCTGCACACCGTGGTGGAGGAACGCACCGACAAGGCCGCATCCACCGAGCAGTGGCGCGTCTTCACCGTCACGCACGAGCCCGGTCCCCTGGCCCGGAACGACGCCGGTGAGCTGCACGACCGCATCACGCTCGACCTGTCGTGGGGCGTTCCCGCCCTGGCGAAGGACCCGGAGAGCGGCCTGCACGTCAGCCCTCGCTCGCGCGGCCGCGGCAAGTTCTGGTCCTTCTTCCCGACCAAGTACGAGATGTCGTTGAGCGGCATCCTCAACGGCGCCTGGAAGACGAACGAGGACCGGCAGAACCTGCTCGACTCCTCGCCCTTCAACCAAGAAATGATCCGAAGGTCAGCGCAGTTGGTCGTCGACTCCCTCCCCTCCCTGGCCCCCGCCGAGGACCCGGCCGCCTACCTGCCGCTGCTCCCCGGCCGCATCAAGGAAGCCATCAGCTGGGCCGACGAGTTCCTGACCCGTGAGATCTGGGCGCGCGCCGGGCGCTGCCCGTCACTGCCCGACCAGGACGGCATCCTGCGCGTCCCTACGGCGCTTCGCGTCCACCCACGGCTCGACAGGGACCCGAGGAAGCTCTCCCGTTGGCTGCGGATGTGGCACGAGTGCCCCGGGCGCCCATCGAACTGGCTGCACCCGAGCGTGGAGGCCGACGTCCTGCGCTCCGGAAAGGTCGAGCACATCCTCGCCGCGGCCGGGCACGAGCGGGTCGAAGTCCGTGAATGGCTGGAGGCTCTGGTCGAGGGCGGTACCCCGGAAGGGTCGGCGGTGGCCGTCCGCATCCTCGCGGACATGATCGAGCAGGGTTCCCCGTTCGCCGAGGAGGCGCGCAAGGCCCGCATCGTGCTCACCGAGGAGCACGGTCTCGTGGCCCCGGTGCACGGCAAGGTGTTCCGCCGAACCGAACAGGACGGACTGCGTGAGTCGACGGTGTACGTGGTCGCCGAGTTGGCCCAGGATCCGTCGCTGGCGCACGCCCTGAACGTCCTCGGCATCCGGGAGGCCGACGCCGAAGGCCGCTTCACCAGCGTCCTTGACCGCGGCTTCGACCACTACTCCGACTCGGACTGGCTGCGGTTCTGGGAACTCTTCCGCCGGGCCGGGGTCCGACGGCTGGCCCACAAGGTCCTGGAGCGGGTGCCCACGCCCCGCTCGACGCTCCGTGTCCAGACCGCCGACAAGCGGTTCCGGCCGATCGAGGACTGCATGCTGCCCGGCGTCGTGGTCGACGCCGAGCGCGACCCCGAAGTGGCCGTCGACATGGACTTCCACTCCGACGACACCCCCTTCTTCTCCCAGATCGGCCTGCGGGACCGGCCGGCCGGAGGGGTCCAGCCGCAGGTGGGCGAGGAATGGTTCGAGGAGTACCGCACGGCCGTCCACACCTCGTACCTGCGCACTCTGGACAACAGCGCCCCACGGCCCTCGCTGAACCGGATGAAGGTCGAGGGCGCCGCCATCGGTGGCCCGCTCCACCTCTTCCGCGCCCTCTCGCCGGAGTCCCGTGCCCGTTTCCTGAAGGCTCTGCCCGACGACGCCGTGGTCACCAACTGGACACGGCAGTTCGGCGCCCAGACCAACACCCGGCAGGCGGTGACGTCCCCGATCCGATGGATGCTGCGCAAGTACGGCACGGTCGCCACCTCGAAGGGGATCAAACCGCTCACGGAAGCCGTTGGCCCCCAGCTCATCGCGTACCGCGACGTCCTGCCCGTCGCGGACATCTCCGCCGAGAAGGCCCGCAGGCTGCGACTCCCCAGCACCGTCGAAGAAGTGCCCACCGACCGCTGGGACACGCTCCTCGAGGAGGTGTCCCGCAGTGAGGACGACGTGTTCGTCGGCACCACCTACGTGATGCTGACCCGGTTCGGGGCGGACTTCCCCGAGGACTCTTTGACCCGTTGCCGGATCGGCGAAACCTGGGGCACCCGCCCCGACGGCGAGATCACGCTCGCCGTCGGTGACGTCGAGTACCGCGCGCTGCGCGCCGAGCAACTGCCGGCCCTGCTCGTGCCGACCGCCCAGGACGCCGAGCTGATGGCAGAGAAGTGGGGCATGCTCCGCTACGCCGAGGTGATCACCCGGGAGACCCGTGAAGTACCCGAGGGAGATCCCGTGCCGCTGGTCGAGCTGTTCCCCGCCCTGCGGCAGCGTCTGAACAGCGGCAACCGGAACAGCACGGTGCAGCGGTGCACCGAGTTGGAGGAGGTCACCCGCACCCCCAACGGCACCCACGCCTCTCCCCTGGACGCCGTGCGTCAAGACAGCACCGTCAAGGTCCGCGTGCCGCTCGAACCTGAGCCGATGCTGCGACTGATCGACCGGGAACTCGGCCTGGAGCTCGGCGACGCGGGGTGCCGCGCGGTGCTGGAGCACCAGGAGCGCATGGCACGCGACAGCGAGCTGAGGACGGCGCAGAAGGCCGTGCGCGAGGCCGAGGACGTCGTGACCAAGATCGAACTGCTGATCGGCGCGGACGCGCTCAGGGCGGGTCTTCCCGAAGGGCTGATGGAGGCGGAACTGCAGGCGACCGGCGGCATGGAACCGTCTCCACGCCGGATCGCGCAGATGGCGTTCAACGCGCACGGCGACGGCGTGCTCCAGCAGCATGCCAGGGACATCCAAGCCCGCTTTCCCAACGCTCCCGTGGCGTACGGGGGTTCGTCGGCGGCCATCTCATTCGTCTCGGACCTGAAGCTGCCGATCACGTTCGCCGGTTCGCGGACTCCGTCGCCGCCCCCGTTCGAGACCGTGGAGGGCCCGCGGGACTTCCCGAGCCTGCACGGCTACCAGGAGGACCTGGTCCGCAACATCTCCACCATGCTCGACCGGCTGGCCCCGCAGCGCGGCATGCTGTCGCTGCCCACCGGCGCGGGCAAGACGCGGGTCACCGCCGAGGCCGTCATCCGCTGGGTCAAGCGGGTCGGCGACCTCAAGGGTCCGCTGCTGTGGATCGCACAGACCGAGGAACTGTGCGAACAGGCTGTACAGAGCTGGAAGTTCGTCTGGAACAAGGTGGGTGCGGAGCGTCCGCTCACCATCAGCCGCCTGTGGAGCAGCAACGAGGTCGGAAACGTCGTGGACCACCCGCACCTGGTGGTCGCCACGGACGCCAAACTAGAGCGGTGCCTGGGCACCGACCAGTACGTGTGGCTGCGCGAGACCGCCCTGGTGATCGTCGACGAGGCACACACCGCCATCTCCAAGCGGTACACCGAGGTCTTGGGCCTGCTGGGGCTCACCCAGTACGAAACCCGCCGGCATCTGCTCGGTCTGACCGCGACCCCCTTCCGCAACAACAACGAGGACGAGACTCGCCGGCTGATCAACCGCTTCGGCAACAGGCGACTCGACGAGGGGGTCTTCCCGTCCGGCGACCCGTACCGTGATCTGCAGAAGTGGGGCATGCTCGCCGAGGTCGAGCACCGCACTCTGGAAGGCGGCCGGATCGAACTGAGCCAGGACGAGAAGACGCACGCCGAGCGCATGGCGATGCTGTCCCGCGCCGCCGAGCAGCGGCTCGCCGACGACCACGCGCGCAGCCGGCGCATCGTCGACTGGGTGGCGGAACTGCCGGAGGATTGGCCGACGTTGCTCTTCGCGACGTCCGTGGATCACGCCAAGTATCTGGCGGCCATGCTCAATGACCGGGGTGTCCCGTCCGCCGCCGTGGACTCGACGACCAGTGCGCAGGACCGTCGCACTCGTATCGAGAATTTCCGAAACGGCCGCATTCGCGTGCTCACCAATTACGGTGTTCTCACCCAGGGGTTCGACGCCCCGTCGACCCGTGTGGTGGTCGTCGCGCGGCCGGTCTTCAGCAGGAACGTCTACCAGCAGATGATCGGTCGTGGTCTGCGCGGTCCCAAGAACGGCGGCAAGGATACCTGCCTGATCCTCAACGTCAGTGACAACATCGCCAACTTCGACACGCAGCTCGCGTTCACCCAGTTCGAGCACCTTTGGAGCCGCACGTGACCGACGTCTACCTCGACAGCCCTCCGCTCACGGCCGAGCAGCGGTCCGTGGTCGAGCAGCCCTGGGACGCGCGCGTCCTGGTGACCGCGGGCGCCGGGGCGGGCAAGACGCACACCCTGGTGCGCCGGCTCGACGCACTGTGCGGTCACGAGGACCCGGACGAGGCGCTGGAGGCGTCGGAGATCCTGGTGCTCACCTTCTCCCGGGCTGCCGCCCGTGAGTTGCGTGAACGCATCGCGCGGCACGGGGAGCGGGCCCGCCGGGTGCGCGCCCAGACCTTCGACGCGTGGGCGTACGGGGTTCTCCTACAGGCGCATCCGGATCGGGAGTGGGGTGGTGTCTCCTTCGACGAGCGGATCCGCGCCGCTGCCGAGGCGATCGAGAAGGGTGCACTGGAGGCCGGTGATTCCCTGCCGCCCGCCCATGTGATGATCGACGAGGTGCAGGACCTGTTGGGGGACCGGCGGGAACTGGTGGAGGCGCTACTCGACCGCTACCAGGACAGCTGTGGCTTCACCGTGGTGGGCGACGCTGCCCAGTCCGTTTACGGCTTTCAGATCGAGGATCGGGAAGAACGCGACGCCGAGACCGGCCGGTTCTTCGAGTGGCTGCGATGTTCGTTCCCCGACGACCTCGTGGAGCTGCGTCTCACGGAGAACTTCCGGGCCACCACTCCGGAGGCGCGGCTCGCGCTGGCGTACGGCCCTCGGCTCCAGCGGGTCCGGGACGCGGACGAGGCGGCCACGCTCTACGAGGAGCTGCGCGACCTGCTCCTCGATCCGGTGAACGCGCACGGCGACCTCACCGACGAGTACACGCTGCAGGGTCTGCGGGACATCGATGACACCTGTGCGATCCTCGCCCGCGACAACCGGCAGGCACTGGTGGTCTCGCGACTGCTCCACCAGAACGGCGTCGAGCACCGACTGCGTCGTCCTCTGGAGGAGCGGCCGGTTCCCTACTGGGTGGCGGAGCTGCTGCGCCGTACCGAGGCCACCGGGCTGACCGAGGACCGGTTCCGTTCCCTGCTCGCGGAAATACCGCTGCCCCACGAACCGAACGGGACGGCCCTGTGGACCGTGCTGCGGCGCGCCACACGCTCGCCCGGGCGCACCGCGCTCGATCTTGACCGGCTGCGCCGCTTGGTCGGCGACGGCCGGTTCCCCGACGAAGCGGCCGACCCGGAGACCGCGCGGATCGTCGTCTCCACCGTGCACCGGGCCAAGGGCCTGGAGTTCGACCGGGTGATCGTGCTGACACCACCGACCATCGCCGACCTGCACAAGCAGTACAAGGACGAGCTGGACCTTCCCGCCGAGGCCCGGGCACTGTACGTGGCCATGACGCGCGCCCGGCAGGACCTCTACCACATGCCCTCCCCCGAACTGCCGCTGTTCCGGAGAGCGGGCGGGCGCAAGAACGGCCGGCGCTACATCGGTGGGTGGCGGTCCTACGACAGATACGGAATCGTCGCCGAGGCCGGTGACGTCTCCCTGGACGACCCGCCCGGCCACGAGGCGGACGCCGCGGCGACCCAGGCGTATCTCCTTGAACGGGTCCGTCCCGGACACGCGGTGGTGCTGCGCAAGCGTCACGATTTGCCGATGGGTGAGTACCAGAGTCCGCCGTACGCCCTGTTCCACGACGGGCAGGAGATCGGCGAGGTGTCGGACCGGTTCCGGGAGGAACTGTTCCAGGTGCAGAAGGTCAACCGGACGTGGGACCCGTGGTGGCCCGACGAGATCCACGGTCTGCGGATTGACACGCTGGAGACCGTCACGGGCAGCATCGCTTCCGGAGTCAACGCCGGCCTCGGTGACCGAGGGGTGTGGGTCGTTCCCCGGATCACCGGCATAGGCATGTTTCGACGGGTTGACGACGACGAGGAGCAGAGCGCATGACGTACGGGGCAAGTCGGCACTCCGAGCACTACCGAGTGCGGGACGAGGAACTCCTCGTGGGTCTTCGCCGTGAACTCTTCGGACCCGCCGAGGACGCTGCGCCGGAGGACCGGGCCGAGGTGCTTGCCCACGACGCGCCGATCGACCGTTATCTGACCGGCGTGCTGTACCCGCGTGCCTCGAAGGAGCGGAAGGGCGAGAACGCAGCCGAACAGGACGGCTTGGACGCAGCTCCGCTGCCCACCCGCGGGAACGCGGAGGAGGCCGGTGGTACTGAGGACCTGGGAGTTTCGGGGGACAAGCGGCCCTCCTCCATGGGGCTGACGTTCGCGGTCGCCCCGGAGACAAGCACGATCGTGGTTTCCACACGTGCCGCGGTCTACGAGCCGACCGACGCCGAGGGGAATCCGATCCCGGCGCGCCGCGCCGACGCCCGGACCACCGCCGAACAGCGGGAACGGTGGCACCGCAGGGAACTCGACCTCCCCGACGTCCCGGTCGACGTCACCACCCCTGTCGGCAACATGCGCATGGACCTCGACGACAGGGCTCAGCTGCGTGTCGTCGTCCGCCGTCCCGATCCGACCACCCGGACGGTCACGGTCACGGTGACGCTGGTCAACAAGCAGAAGGTGGGCGAGTGGGACCTTCAGGACGCCTTCGCCCTGTTCCAGTGCGGGCTGAAGGTCCGGGCCGCCGACGGATCCAGCGCGATCGTCGAGCGCCCCGCCCCGGCCGCCGCACACGACCAGGAGATCGCCACCAGTCGGCTGCTGCACCGCCATGCCCCGACCTTCGCCGTCGGACACGGCTGCGCCGCCTCGTGGGACTGGGTGCCCTCGCCCATAGGGGTGACCGAAACGGTCGAGGCTGCCGTCCCCGAGGTGCGCAGTGATTTCGTGCCCAGCGTGGAGGTGCTGCTGACCGACTCCAACCCGGAGATCGACAGCTCGTCCCTGTCGATGCTGGGGCTGGCCGAGCAGCCCGACACCGAGGTGCTGGCAGCGCTAGAGGCACTGGCCAGGGGCTACGAGGACTGGATCGACCGGAAGTCGGCCGAGGCGGACGCCCTGGTCGGTGGCCCTTACGAGAAGCCGGCGCGGGACCAGGTGAAGGCCTGCGGCGAGGCGCTCGGTCGGATCCGTGAGGGCATCGGGCTGCTGCGGGAAAAGCCCGAGCTTATGAGGGCGTTCCGGCTCGCCAACCACGCCATGGCCGACCAGCGTGCGCGCAGCGCCTGGGTCAAGGGCGGAGGCGTCGGCATCCCCGATCCGGCCGCCGGCCGCTGGCGGCCCTTCCAGATCGCCTTCCTGCTGCTCTGCCTGGCCGGCATCGACGACCCGAAGCACGAGGACCGGAAGATCTCCGACCTCCTGTGGTTCCCCACCGGTGGTGGCAAGACGGAGGCCTACCTCGGGCTGATCGCCCTGACGTCATTCCTTCGCCGTATCCGCAGGGGGCCGAACGGCGGCGGCGTCACCGTCCTCATGCGCTACACGCTCCGACTGCTGACCCTGCAGCAGTTCGAGCGTGCGGCGATCCTGCTCTGTGCCATGGAGCACCTGCGGCGTGGCACGCCCGAGTTGGGCGACGAGGAGTTTTCCGTCGGCATGTGGGTGGGCCGCTCGGCCACGCCCAACACTCTGGCCGAGGCCGCCGCGAGGCTCGACGACCTGCGCGCCGACCTCGACAAGCGACTCGCCACCGAGAACCCCGTCCAGTTGCATGCATGCCCCTGGTGTGGGACCCGCCTCGACGCGCGGAACTACGAGGTCGACGAGGTCGCCCAGCGGATGGATATCCGCTGCCCCGGCAGGGACTGCGACTTCGCCGACGGACTACCCGTCCACCTGATCGACGAGGCGGTGTACGGCGCGCGCCCGACGCTGGTGATCGCCACCGTCGACAAGTTCGCCTCGATGCCGTGGCGCCCGGCGACCTCCTCGCTCTTCAACCTCGACGACCCGAACGACACCACCCCGCCCCCGGAACTGATCGTTCAGGACGAACTCCACCTGATCTCCGGCCCGCTGGGCACCCTGACCGGGCTCTACGAGACCGCCGTGGACGCGCTGGCCGACCGCCCCAAGGTGATCGCCTCGACGGCGACCATCCGTCGCGCGGCCGACCAGGGCCGCCACCTCTTCGCCCGTGAGGTACGGCAATTCCCGCCCGCCGGTCTGGACGCACGCGACTCGTGGTTCGCCGTGGAGACCCCGCGCGAGGAGAAGGCCAGCCGCCGTTACGTCGGTCTTCTGGCCCCAGGCACCAGCCAGTCGACGCTGTTGATCCGCACGTACGCCACGCTGCTGCACCGGGCCATGCATGCGGACACCGACGACAAGGTGCGGGACGCGTACTGGAGTCTCGTCGGCTACTTCAACAGTCTGCGGCTGTTGTCCGCAGCCGAACTGCAGGTCCACGACGACGTCGTGGCCTATCTGGAGCTGCTCGCCGAGCGCGAGGCCGTCGCGGTGCGCCAGGTCGCCAACTACTCAGAGCTGACCAGCCGGATCGACGCCAGCGAGATCCCCACGCGGCTCAAGGGCATCGAGAGGCGGCTCCCCGACGAGGACACCGTGGACGTCCTGCTCGCCACCAACATGATCGCGGTGGGCGTTGACGTTGACCGGCTCGGTCTGATGGCCGTGATGGGCCAACCGCAGACGACCGCCGAGTACATCCAGGCGACGAGCCGCGTCGGACGCGCTCATCCCGGTCTGGTCGCGGTCATGCTCAACTCCGCCCGGGCGCGAGACCGGTCTCACTACGAGAACTTCCAGCACTATCACTCGGCTCTCTACCGCGAGGTCGAGTCCACGTCCGTGACCCCGTTCTCCGCCCGCGCCCGTGAACGGGGCCTCCACGCGGTGATCGTCGCCCTCGCCCGCATCCTGATCCCGGAGGCCCGCCCGAACGAGGGCGCCGGCAGGGTCGAAGCCTATGAAGGCGTCCTTCGAGGGCGTATCAAGGAGCTGCTGCTAGAGCGCGTCCGCGCGGTGGACGAGACGGAGCTCCGCGCCGTCGACGACGGCTTCGAGGAGTTCGTCGAGTCGTGGCTCGATATGGCCGACATTCACAACAGGCTGCTCTTCGAACCGCCGAAGGGCAGCCGTGCGCCCGCGCTCCTGAAGCCGTACGACGACGACCCGGGCGTCAAGGCGTGGTCCACGCTGTGGAGCCTCCGCGACGTCGACGCCGAGTCCGCCCTGTTCATGGAGGGAACCCGATGACCCCGCCGCCCGCCCGCCGTCGCCGGACCGGAGCGAACGGCTCCACGCCCACCCTCAACCTGCCGAGACGCGGCGCGGTCCGTCGCGCCCAGGCGATCACCACGTACGGCGTCGGCTCGCTCATCGCCGTCGATCACGAGTCCTTCATCGTCTCGGGCCTGGACCAGGCCGACCGGAGCTGGAGCGACCGCGAGGCACCACGCATCCACGAGCGACGCCTCGAGCGGCTGCTCGATGTCGTCTGCTTCCGGCTGCCGCCGGCGTCCGATGACGGCAGCACGGACGGTGTACGGGTCCGCCGCTTCCCCTTGATGCATTCCTGCCCCGAATGCAACGAGCTGCAGAAGCATCGGGACTTCTCCCCACCAGCCGGTCGAAGCGTCTGCGGCACGTGCGAGGTGGACCTCGTCCCCTCACGCTTCGTCGTCGCCTGCGAGGCCGGACACCTCGACGAGTTCCCCTACTGGCAGTGGGTGCACCGTTCGGCCGACCCAGGTGCGAGGACCTTCGGGAAATGCGGAGGCAAGCTCAGGATGCGCACCTCCGGGCGCACCTCCTCGCTCCGATCGATCCTCATCTCGTGCACCTGTGGGAAGGCGCCCGAGGTGTCGATGGAAGGTTCCTTCCGCAAGAAAGCGTTGAAGGATCTCGGGCTCACGTGCCGGGGCACCCGCCCCTGGCTCGGTGCTTCCGTCCCGGCCGAGGGATGCGGACGTCCGCTGCGCACGCTGCAGCGCGGTTCCTCCTCGGTGTGGCAGCCGGTGCTGAAGTCGGCACTCTCCATCCCGCCGTGGAGCAACGGCCGCGCGGACCCGCTCGCCGGCCATTGGGAGAAGCTCAGGAAGTACCACGATCGCACGCGTGTCGAGGCCTATCTCGACGCCGTCTTCGACGAGCCGTGGCCCCTCTCGCTGGACGAAGTGATGACCCTGCTCGATGCCGAACGCGAGGAGGAAGCCGAAGGCGACGCAGCCCCGTCCTTCGACCATCGTTACCGCGCGCTGCGCAACAAGGAGTACGAGCGCCTGCGCGCCGGCAACGACGAGAGCGAGCACTCCCGTGAGGAGGAATTCGTCTGCGAGTCGCCGCTCGGTGAGCAGAGTTTGCTCGATCCACTAGGTGTCACCGGCCCGATGCTGGTCAAGAAGCTTCGTGAGGTGCGTGCCCTGAAGGCGTTCACCCGACTCGTCGACGCCGAGTCGACGACCGATGCGAAGGAGATGGCCCTCTCCGAGGAGCCCCTGCGCTGGCTGCCGGCCATGGAGGTCCGCGGCGAGGGCGTCTTCCTGCGTCTCGACGAGGAGCGACTGGCCATCTGGGAGAAGGCGCCCGCGGTGGCGGCCAGAGCCGAGCGCATGCGAACGGCCCACCAGCGAGTGCTGGAGCAGCGCGCCGACGACCCGGCCCGTGCCGTGCCGTCCCCAGCGACACCACGGATGGTGCTTTTGCACACTTTGGCCCACGTCCTTATCAACGAGTGGAGCCTGGAAGCCGGTTATCCCGCCGCCTCCCTGCGTGAGCGGCTTTACGCCACCGACGAGATGGCGGGCATGCTCGTGTACACGGCGACCAGCGACTCGGCGGGCAGCCTGGGTGGGCTCGTCGCGCAGGGCGAGCCCGAACGCCTCGCCCAGGTGATCCGCTCGGCGGTCCGCCGCGCCGAGTGGTGTTCCTCTGACCCGCTGTGTGTCGAGTCCGAGGCCTCCGGCACCATCGGGACCAACCTCGCGGCCTGCCACGCCTGCGTGATGCTCCCGGAGACGAGCTGCGAGCACAACAACATCCTGCTCGATCGCGCGCTCCTGGTCGGCACTCCGGACGATGCGCGCCTGGGCTTTTTCGCAAACATACTGGGTCACTGACATCCAGAAGCCGTCGGAGTGGCAGCCGCACTTGGTTGCTGTGCAGTTCCTTGACCGTCACCGCCTTGGCCCAGGTGGCGGTCAGCCTGCTCGCGTCCGCTGGCTGGACCAGCGCCCTGCGTTGTAGTGATCGACGCGGTGCGCGTACAGAACACGACCGTGCGCTTCATCCGCTTGTCGCTAGTCCAGACTCGGCCTCGAAGTGCATCTGGGCTCGATCGAGGGCGTCGTCAGCGTCTCGTCCATGGGCTCGGAACCAGTAGAGGATGTCGGCGATGACCTCAATCGCCGCCTCCTCCGCTGCGACAGCGTTCAACCTGCTGCCGCGCGCGGCGGGCGGTGCCTTGGCCTCGCCGTAAAGACCGAGCAACGCTTCGGCTCTTGTGACGCGCGGGTCCTCCCGATGGCCGCTTGGTGTTGTCAGGCCGGTAGCCAGTTCGCACCAAGTCACTTTCTGGTCGGCAAGCAACTGGACTCCCCACCGGTCAGCAACCGCGTCGACCAGCGCCACCCCTCGGCCGCTCTCCGCCTCCGCCCCGGCGTCGAGCAGCGTCGGCAGGGCCCGAGTATCCGGATCACGCACCTCGATGCGCAGGTGAGTGCCACTCATCGAGACGGCCAGAGTGCTCGGCGTACCGCGGCCCACGTGGTTGATCACATTGGCCACGAGTTCGCTGACGCAGAGCTGAGCGGAGTCCACGACGTCGTGCAGCCCCCAGAGCCCTAGTCGCAGACGCAGGATGCGCCGTAAGGCACCCACTTCTTCAGGCTCGGCGGCGAAGGCCACGTCCCACGGCTTTCGTGACATACACGCTTCATGGACCACGAAGACCCCTCTCATCGCTTGCCGACTCCGCCGGGTGAGCGGAACGTAATGGGCACTCACTGTCAGTGGCGCCATTGACAGGATGGCGTGCGCACATCCCGTCGTGCAATGTGCACGGAGGGAATCCCACTTCCGAGTGATTGGCAAGCACATCCCTTGGCGTAAGACTGAACGCCCGCTATTCGACCGATCGTTGAGAGGGCTGTGATGGCCGGTTCACCGACGGCGCGCCGCCGCCGTCTCTCGATTGAGCTCAAGAAGCTGCGTGAGACGAGCGCACTCACCTGTGCCCAGGTCGGCGAGGCCCTGGACTGGAGCGGCTCCAAGGTGAACCGGATGGAAACGGGGAGCGGCAGAGTCCAGCCCTCGGACATCGACGCCCTGTGCCGGTTCTATGGAACCGGCGACGAGCTGCGTGAGTTCCTGAAGTCGTTGGCGCGGCAAGCCAAGACACGTGGCTGGTGGCAGGTGCACGGCGCCGGCGTTCCCGAGTGGTTCAACATCTACATCGGCCTGGAGCAGGACGCGTCGACGCTTCGGCAGTACCAGTGCGAGCTGCTGCCCGGTCTCATGCAGACGGCTGCGTACGCATCCGAGCTGCACAAAACCGGCGCGCACATGTCTCCTCACGACATCGAACGCGCGGTTCGAGTGCGCATGGAACGCCAGATCATGCTCACTCAGCCTTCAGCTCCTGACGCCTGGTTCATCGTGAACGAGGCTGCCGTGCGGAACGTCATCGGAGATCGGGCACTGATGCGGGAGCAGCTCGAGCGTGTGCTGGAGTCGGCAGAGTTGCCCAGCGTCACCTTGCAGGTGCTTCCGTTCGACTCCGGTACCTATCCGGCCACGGGCTCGTTCACCATGCTCGGCTTCCCCGATCCGGAAGACCCGGACATCATCTACCGGGACGGCATCACCGATGCCATCTACCTCGAGGGCGAGCACCATGTTCGTGAGTACACAAGAGCCTTCGACGGCCTGCGAGCCGCGGCTCTGAGTCCTCAACGCTCCAGTCAGCTGATCAAGTCCGTACTGAAGGAATACGCGAATTGAGCACGGTAGAGGCACAGGGTCGCGACCGCTCGATGTGGTTCACGTCGTCGTACAGCAACGGTGCAGGAGGTGAATGCGTCGAGTGTGCAATGACCGAGAGAGGCGCGCTCGTTCGGGACTCCAAGCGTAGAGGCGGACCTGTGGTCGCTGTGCGGGCCCAGGCGTGGAGCAGCTTCATACGCGCCGTATGCAGTGGGGAGAGGTAGAACGAGCATGGCTTTCAGTCATCTACGGCGGATGCACACAATGAGGCGGATCGACGCTGGGGGATGTGTGCTTCGCGGGCGGCCTGCGCCGAGGAGGACGGGGAGATGGGCATGAGCCGGCCTGGTCACTTTCGCCTAGCTGATCTTGTAGTTCTCGTGCGGGATCGCTTGTGCCCACACCGCCTCGAAGGCGTCGGCGCACAGTTTCGCCCGCGGCGGGGTCCTCGCTGATCTCGCCGCCCGCGGAGGCGCCCTCGCCGGTGAAGTGGTTCCATCGGATCAACTGGCCGTCGATCAGCCAGAAGTCGTTGCCCGGCAGGGCGATGTCCGAGGCGCGCCGACGCGGCAGCCAGCGCACCTGTTCACCTGCGGCGACGTTCGTGAACGTGCCGTCGTACAGGAAGCGGGTGTATTACTCGCTGACCGGCTCGGAGACGACCCGGGCCCGGCGTACGACGACCCCACGGCTCACCGTCTTCTGGATCAGGTCAAGCCACGGTCGCCACCACGATGCGCGGTCGGCCGGGTCGTGACGGAAGCCCGCGCGCCACTGGGCGAAGGGGCCCTTCTCGTAGTCGACGGCGTATGAGTCACGCATCTCCAGGTGGACGGCTGACCGGCTCGCGGCGCCGAGCAGTTCAGGCCACGCGGGGACGCTCGGAGCGCGCCGCGGCTGCCAGCCTCGTACCTCCCGCGCGGCGCAGACGAGGACCCGCTCGTCCTGAAGCGCTGAGACTACGAGCCCGCGACGTGGGAGCGCCTGCGGAGACGGCACGGCTTCACAGACGTCCGGGCCCATCTGCGGCCCGCGCCTGCCGACCGCAAGACTGTCGGAACGTTGATCGTGCAGGCTCACCACCCGTCCCACGCGTGAAGTCAAGGGCGAGCGCTTGGTGGAGCATGAACTCCAACCGCGCTTGATCAGGAGCTTTCCCAAAGCGGAACCGCCTCCATACGAGATCTCCACGGCCCCAGGGATTGACGCACGGCTGGTAGTGATTTGAAGTGAGCGCCGTACCGCTGTAAACGCAAAATAATGGCGTGGCCATGCCGCCGCGATGCGGCTCGCCAGTCAGGAAACCGACCGGACATCACGGGCTGGGTCAGGGGATGACGGCTGCTGGGGAGCCGGTGGCTCAGCAGAACGGGGGGATCAGTTGAGTACCCATGAGACGGCGCATCCGAAGGGTCCATCGCGCGTCCAGGTGCGGCTGCTTGCCGCGGCCGGTGGGTTAGGCGTGGTACTGCTGGCGGTGACACTGGCCGTGGATCTCACGGGCGCCAACGACATGCCCACTCCGACCATGCCGACACTGTCGGGACTGCCGACGTCATTACCGACAGCGTTGCCGACCTCCCTGCCGACGTCATTACCGACAGCGTTGCCGACATCACTGCCGACCTCCCTGCCAACCGAGCCCGGTCCCACCAGTCTGCCCACCGATCTGCCGAGTCTGAGCCTTCCGCCGCTCCCGACGGATCTGTCCAACCTGACCGGGGGTGGCTCATGAGCGGTCCGCGTCTGCTGTCGGTGCGTGACGATCCATGGGTGCGGGCGCGGGCGTTGCTGATCGCTCGCGTCGCCATCGTGCTCTATCTTGTCGAGCTGCTGCTCAATCTGACCCGGCCGCATCTGCTGCCCCACGAGCCGGCTCTGTCGATCTTCTACAAGCTTCCCGGCGACTCCGGATCGCTGGGGCGGCTGCTGTCGACGCCCCGGCTGGTGTTCTGGTGCGTGCTGGCGGGAATCGTGGCCGGTGCGGCTGTCCAGATCTACGCGGCGCTGACCCGGCGCCGCAATGGTGCCGGCGACGGCGGACGGCGTGCGATCACGCTGACCTGGGTGACCCTGGGATGCCTGCTGCTGCCGTTCGGGCTGATCTCCCTGACCGTCCTCTTCGAGTTCTTCCCGACCACGCTCCTGTGCCTGCCCACCACGGCCCTGGTCCTGTTTCTGCTGCGCGCGGTCGTACGGTTCGCCCGGGTGTCGTGGGCGGCGCTGCTGCTCGCCTTCGCCTGGGGCTCGTTGATCGTCTTCGGGTTGGGCCGGGCCTACACCAGCCTGGCGTACGGCACCGTCTACGGTTATCTGGGCCCGAAAAGCGGAACCGACCTCGGCTCGTTCACCAAGGGGCTCGACGACACCATCAACCTGCTGATCGTCCATCTCAGCCTGGTCAACGCTCTCATCGTCGCGGCGGGGGTCGCGTTGCTTCTGATGCTGCTGCGGCATCGCGTGACCGACGCTGTGACGGGCCTGCTCCTCGGTGCGACGGTCGGGCTCGGCTACAACTTCGTGGAAAACGTGCTGATCATCAAGTTGTACGGCTCGTTGGGCGTTTTCTTTGGGCCCACCAGCGGCTTCGAGTACTGGATCCGCGAGGCGATCGGCCTTCTCGGCGGACAGGTGACGTTCGGGGCGCTGGTCGGGGCCGGGATCGGTGCGGCTGCCGGTGTCCACAGGCGCGGTTTGCTCGTCGGGGCGGGCCTGCTGGCGGCCGTCGGCGGGGCGACGGCCGCCGAGACGCTGTCGGGTTGGTTGGCGAGCGAGCTGGGCGACGGTGTGCAGGTCGGTAGCGCGCTCGACACGCTCGTGGTCTCGCCGTTCTTCTGGCTGCTGCCCCAACTGCCGTTCTTCGCACTGGCCGTCGCGCTCCTCGTGACTGGGATCCGGTCACGGGCCCCTGCGCTGCGTGCTGCGGTGGCGGCGGAGACCGCGCCGGCCGGGCCCATCACGCAGGTGGAGGCACCGGTCCTCGTCTCGCCGGTGCTGCGGTTCTGGGCGGTGGCGGGCACCTGGCGGGCGTACGACAGGGCCACGGCACTGGCCCTGCACCGGCTGCAGTCCGCCCAGTTGGAGCTCGCGAGCTGGCGGGCGCAGAACGATCCGGAAGCTGGTGCCGAGGGGGACGAGTTGAGGGCACGCGTCATGCGGGGCAAGGGCGTACGGGAGGTGACCCCGTGAGCCGCGTCGTTCGTGCCCGCGGGCGCGCCGGGCGGCTGGTGCGCAGGGCCGCCGCACGGCTGGCGGTTGGCGCGGTCCTCGTGGCCTGCACGATGCTGCTGGCTCCGCAGGAGGCGTCCGCGTGCGCCGTGGGGTACGGCTACCGGCCGTCGGTGGACTTCAGCGACATAAGCCATCACCGGACGTGCTCGACCGGGACCTCCACGGCTGGGGTCGCCGCCTTCGCCGTACTGGTGCTCGGCGCCCTGGCCGCAGCGGGCGTGGTCGCCTTCCGTAGCGGTGAGCGGCGGATGGGAGCGGACACGCCAGGCCGGAGCGGCCCGACTTCCGCCCTGGCCGCCTACCTGGACGCCACGGGTGTCGTGCCTCTGGCGTGGGGTGAGGGCCATGCGCCGTAACGTACTGCGCCTCGGCGCACTGTTCACCGCGCTCTTTCTCTTCTTCTCGCCGACGGTGCCGAGCGCACTCGCGGCCCCCTCCCAGCCCTCCCATTCATCGAATGACGACATCCTCCTGGTGCCACGGGGTACGACCCCGAACTCTGAACAACTCCGAGACATCGCCAAGCGGCTCATAGCCGATCGGCTGGGGCGTGACCTTTTCGATGCCTGGGGGTCCTTCCGGATGCGTAAGTATCCTCCGGAGGAAGTTGCTGTGGCATATCTCCGCTTCGACTGGATGTCGTCCGACAGTACGCTGCCCGGCTGGCTGCGGAATCAACTCGACACCTTCCTGTCCGAACTTGAAAACGAAATACAGTTCCCCAGCTCCAAGCCGAAGCGATACCCGTTGCGCGTGAAATTGGGTATCGGCGATTCCGCCATCTACAAACGACTCGGCATGAGCTATACGCCGGGTCACCCATATCTTGTGGAATATGGGCCGGTTGCGGATCCGCTCTTGAAGCTGGAAGTCGGTAGCGATGGCGACTCCGCGCACACTGAGAGGAACATCATCGAGTGGCTGGAGCGGACCCTTCCGATCGTCCTTGGGAGAATAGCCCGCACCGATGCCGAGAGAGATAAGATCGACGAGGCAGTCAAGACGATCATTGAAAAATCGGGGGCCGCACTCGCGGGACTTCGCACATCATGCGGAAAGTGCCAGGGCCGGATGGAGAAGGTGAATCTGAGCTTCCCTAAGACTCTCGCGATCACCTTCTTCGACGAGAAGGGGACGCCGGATGCCACCCGGGCATCGGCGATCCTCCATGGGGGACTGCTGGACATGGCGCACAAGGAAATGGTCCGGTTGATCAAAGAAGACGAGGCGCGGGCCGACCAGAACATGGGTCAGGCATCCCCTTGCTCATCGGCGAATGGGTCCCATTCGATGGCAATGGTCGAGCTGCCGATGGCTTCTGACTGCGGTGAGAGCGAGAACAGTGGCCTCGCCCAAGCCCTCGCATCGGGGACGTACGGAGGCGTCGACTTCTCCAGCCTCCAGCTCCGCTACATGTCGGACAGCCCCGGCTCGGGCGTGCAGTACGCGTTCTCGGGGAAGGCCACGTCGCCCGGGCTCATGCAGGACGTCGACGCCGGAAGAGCGGCGCTGACCGACAGCGCGGCAGACTTGAGAACCTGGCTCGTGCTCGATCCCAGCAAGTTCTGGGTGAACCTCAATCCGGACGAGCCGGACCGCATCATCGACGCGAAGCTCGGCCAGACGAACGCAGGCCGTGCGCTGCTGGAGGCGGACTGGCGGATGAAGCAGACCGAGGGGAGGCTGCTTGACCCCAAGACCTCTTTCGGCGCCGAGTACTGGAGACGGCTCGGCGGTTCGTCGGGGAAGTCCTGTTATTCGTCGCGGATGTGGATCGTTCCGGGGGAGGTGGAGGTACGCGAGGACGGCGACTCGCTCTACGTCCTCAAGGCCGAGCTCAACGTCAAGGCCAAGGCGGAAGAGGTCGCCGGACTGGGACAGATCTCCTGCAACGCGGACCCTGCGGAAACGGCACGCAATGAGCGGCTCGAACAGGAAATGATGGTCCCGAAGATCGTGAAGGCAGTCAACACGGACCCCGAGTACGCGCCGTTGCGCAGGGCGTTCCTGGCCCGTGTCGTCGCACAGTGGATCCGCGACCGCCACGCCGACGGCCACAGCACCTCGTTCGACAAACTGATCGATTCCGGTGACGTGGGACCCGCCTCCCTGCACGGGTCATGGCAGCCGAAGCAGGTCTACGACGCGTACCTGCACTCCATCAACGAAGGGGACTTCACCTACAAGCGGACGACCCGGGTCGGCAACACCACCATCACCTACGTGATGCGGACCGGCGGCGTCGACTTCAGCAAACTGCCGTCGAAGAAGCTGACTTCGGCGGAGATGGACCGGCAGGTGCCGAAATTGTCGCAGACCATACGGCAGGCGGCCGGACAGCCCGCGACGGCGTCGGACGGTTCGGTCTGGCTGGGTGACAGAGCTGCGGCACCCCACACCGGCGCCTGGGGCAGGATCCGCACCTACCTGGGCGGCCGCACCGGAATCCTGATCGTCGTCGTGGTGGCGCTGGGCATCCTGCTGCTGTTCGTCCGCGACGGCTCGGCGATGCGCCGCGGGAGGCCGGTAGACGGCAGTTCATGAGCCCAGCAGGAGGCGAACCTTCACGCTGGGCATCGCCAAGCGCACCACGCCCCGCGAGCTGTGGGAGCCGAAGCCCTTCGTCCGCACCAACATCGTCATCACCGCCGTGTGGACCGCCGCCTTCGCCCCGACGGCCATCGTGCTCGCCGTCGTCGCGCACCCCGGGAACGCCCACTCCACCACGGCCACCCTCATCCAGCTCGCCGGGTTCGTGATCCCGATGGTCCTCACGGTCCGCTACGTCGCCGCCGTCCAGGCCAGGGCCGGTGCCGCGTGCGAACAGAACTGACGGCGACCTTCGTCAGCGAGAGCGCTCAGGTCGTCACGGAACGGCGCCGGGGAGACGCGAAGGCGGACCCGGCCGCTCTGCCGCTCAGTGCGGCCGTCGCAGGAACGCGATGAGCGCCGCCGTGAGTTCTGCGGACGCGTCCTCCTGGACCAGGTGGCCTGCGTCGGCGATCGGCTCCCATTGCGCGTCCGGGATCAGAGACGCCAGCTCTCGTCCCTTCGCCGGGGGAATCCAGGTGTCGTTCTCGCCCCAGCAGATCAGCGTGGGGATGCTGATCTGCGCGTACCGGTCCTGGATTTCGTCGGTCCAGCGCTGGTCGGCCTGGGCGATCTGCCGGTAGAAGGCCGCCTGGCCCGGGTCTCCGAGCCAGGGATGGACGAGCCGGTCGAGAACCGCGGGGTGCAGGCCCGGGCTGCTGGCGGAGCTGACGTACTCGCGGACGAGGGCCTCGTGCAGTGCGGGCGGTAGTTGCTCGAAGACTTCGGCGTGCTCTTGGACGAGCCGGAAGAAGGGGGAGCCCCACGGGGCCAGCGCCACCGGATCGACCAGGGCGAGGGCCCGGTAGCGGGCGCCGTGCAGCAAGTGTGCTCGCAAGGCGACCGCGCCGCCGAAGTCGTGGGCGACCACGAGCGGTTCCTCCAGCCCCCAGTGGTTCAGGAGTTCGGTGAAGACCCGGCCCTGGGCGGCCAAGGACACGTCCTGGCCCGTGGACTTCTCCGACAGCCCGTATCCCGGCATGTCCCAGACGAACACCTGGTGGTCGCGCGCGAGCGAACGGGCTATGGCACGCCATACGTACGAGGAGAACGGGGTCCCGTGGAGAAGGACGACCGGTTGCCGGTCGGAGTGCCCCAGGCGGTCCCAGCGGATGTCACCGGATGTGCTGGTGAACGTCTGGGTCAGCTGCCATTCGGTCATGGATGCCGTTCCTCTCGGTCGCGCCGGTGCGGCAGGTGGGTCACCGCACGGGGACCGTCCCGCCCGACGGACACGCCTCCCCCGGACCCGTGCACTTACACGCCGTCGCGCGCCAGGCCGGTGTCACTGCCCCTTCTTGCCGGAAGAACCGGCAGAAGCAGACGGCGCCTTCCCGGCGGCGCCGCTGTCCGCCCCGCTGTCGCCCCCGCCGTCGCGGCCGCCGCCCGACGCCGGCGGATGGGAGCAGTACTCCGCGACAGCGGCTTCGCTTCCCGCCGCCTCGACAAGGCGCCGCGGTGCGGCCGGTGGATGGCCGTGTGTCTGCCGGGCCGCCCGGTAGGCGGTGCACAGGCTGCGCAGCGACTGGGCTGCGGCGGACGGGCCCGCCGCGTCGGCGGAGGAGCGCGCTCCGGGCTTCCCGCTTCTGGGCGCCGCGCCGGTGGCGCCGGCGTCGGGGAGTTCGCCGGGTGCGGACGTCGTCGAGGGCCGTGGCTGGGAGGAGGCGGAGACCTGGGCTCCGCCCGGAGTCCGTCCGGAGCCTCCCGGGAGGGGCAGGTGGAGGGCGTTGGTCTGGACGGCCACCGCCACCCCGCCGAACGTCAGCGCGACCGTCACCGCGCCGATCCCGGCCTTGGCCCATCCCGGCGTCCTGCGGCGGCGGTATCGGGGCGCGCCCGCCGACGCGTCCGGGAGCGCCCCGGCCGACGCGGCCCGGAAGGCGGCTACCGCAGCGTCCTCGCCGTCCGCGGGCGAAACGTCCTCGGGGGTGGCGGCCGCCGCCCGCAGCACCGCCGACAGACTGCCGAACTCCTCACCGCCGGCACCCGGTACACGCTGCAGCAACCGCTCGGCCGTGCGGTCGTCCAGCCGGCTCCGCTGTCCTTTCCTCACGCGGTGTCCTCCAGTATCGCCGGTCGGCCCACGGCCGGTCGTGGCGGCTGACCGGGGTGCAGCATGTCGGCCAGTTTCCTCAAGCCCCGGTAGGCGCATACGCGTACGGTGCCGGGACGCTTGCCCAGCACCCGTCCGGCCTGCTTGGCGTCCAACCCCAGCACGACGCGCAGCAGGACCGCCTCCGCCTGGTCGCGGGGGAGACTCGCGATGAGTGCCAGGGCGCGGTCCGTGGACACCGATTCGAGCGCCTCGTCCGCGGTGTCGGACGCCGACGGCAGGTCCAGCAGGTCGCTCTCGTCACCGCCGATCAAAGGGCGTCGGCCGGAGCGCCGCAGATGGTCGAGCGCCCGGTTGCGGGCGACCTTGGCGGCCCAGCCGCGGAACCCGTCACCGTCCCCGTGGAACGTGCCGAGGTCACGGGCGATGTGCAGCCACGCCTCGGACATCACGTCCTCCGCGTCGGCCGCGCCGACCAGCGTCCGCACATAGCGCAGCAGCATCGGGTGCACCATCCGGTAGACGCGGCGGAACCCGTCCTCGTCCCCGTTCTGGGCGGCGTGCACGGCATCGGTGAGGGCGGCGTCATGCCTCTGCCGGTCCCGGGCCGCCGGGTCTCTCCTCGCCTCGCGCACGGTGGCCATCCTGCCGCACGCCGGAGCTCGACAGGCCACTGGCCCGGTTCCTCACTGTTCGTCCGACTCGTCCCGCACCGCAGGGACGAGGTGTAACACTTCCGGCCGAGTCGGCTCTCTCATTGCGGTCGGCCGAGTCGGCAGGCCGGTCGGGACAGGGGGCACAACTCGTGCAGTGGACGGACGAAAGCGGCAGAACGTACGGCGAGGACCCGTACGGCGGTGTCGGGTACCCGTATGCCCACGGGTACGACCACGGCGGCAGCGCCGTCACGGACACGGCCACGATGCCCTGGGACTCAGCACAACTCGAACAGTGGACGCACCCGGGCGGTGACCCCCGTGCGACGGGACCGGATCCCTACGCCACCGGGATGGCGTCCTACGCTGCCGGCACGCAGCCTCACGCGACCGGCCACCTGCCTTACGCGACCGGACCGGCCCCCGCTCCCGCGGCGTGGGACGCCCCCCATGGCGACGTCCTCACCGTGCCGCTCCCGGATCCCGACGCACCCGGCCATGTACCGGCCCCGGACGCAGCCGACAGCGAGTCGGTGCGACCCGTCTTCGTCGACTCCTCGGGGCGACGCCAGCGTCGCGTGCTGCGCGCCGCCCGGCTGCTGCTGATCCCCGCCGGCGGCTACGTCGCCCTGCTGATCAGCGCTGCGCTGGGCGGCCCCACCCTCGACGCCCCCTTCGTACCCCAGCCGGACCCCGCGCACCACCCGGCCAAGCCCAGCGTGGCCGCGCCCGACTCCTCCCCCGAAGCCGGCCGGTCCGCAGGGAGCGCGAGCCCCACTAGGGCGCGGCAGGCCTCCCGCCCCACCGCCCGGCCGACAGCGTCCACCGCCCCTGCGGCCACGTCCGCGCCCACCGCCGGCGCGTCCCCGGCTCCGGCCGCCACCCATGCCGCCGCCCCCACCCCCAGGGGCCGCGCGATCGGCTCGTCCCACAAGCCCGTGAAGTGACCAAGGCCCTCTGACGTGACCAACCGCCGTCGCCGCGACGCCGCTCCCCCGCGCCGCCACAGCCACCACCGCAGCCCCCGCCAGATCACGCCCCGCACCCACTGGCTGCTGCTGAGCGTGCTCGCGGTGACCCTGTCGGCGGCCCTGCTGCTGCAGGGCTACACCCACCACATGTTCGGCATCGCGTCGGACGACGTGACCGGCGCCCGCGGCCGCAACGACACGGTGCCCGGCCAGGTGGTCCACGGCGGCCCGGTGATCGCGAACGCCGCCACCTCCCCGCACACCGCCCAGGCGAAGGCCCGCACCATCGCCCTGACCTTCGACGACGGCCCGGATCCCGTCTGGACGCCACGGATCCTGGACGTGCTGCGCCGCAACCACGTGCACGCGACCTTCTTCGTCGTCGGAACCCAGGTCGTCGACCACCCGGAGCTGGTCCGCCGGATCATCGCCGACGGCAACCAGGTCGGCATCCACACCTTCACCCACCCCGACCTGGCCCGCCTCGCCCCGTGGCAGCGCTCCCTGGAGCTGCGGGAGACACAACTGGCGGTGGCCGGCGCCGCAGGGGTCACCACCGCGCTGCTGAGGCCGCCGTACTCCTCGGAGAACGACGCACTGAGCGACGCCGACTGGTCCGTTCTCAAGGAGGCCGACGCGGCAGGCTATGTCACGGTGCTCACCACCCGGGACGCCGAGGACTGGCAGCGGCCCGGTGTGGACCGCATCGTGGCGAACGCGACGCCCCGCGGCCACTCGGGGCAGATCCGGTTCGCGACGGTCGGCGACGCCGTCGGCATGACCGCACCCGTGCGGCCCGCCGGGCTCCGCGACCACCTGCAGGGGCTGGCCCTCATCTGGATGCTGCGGGGCGGCGACTGGATCGTGTGGCTGCTGGGCGTGCTGATGTACGCGGCGGGAGCGATCAGCGTGCTGCGCGCGGTGGTCGTGCTGATCGCCGCCCGACGGCACCGGCGGCTGCGGGCCGTGCGCCGGGGCCGGTCCTGGGGGCCGCCGGTGACCGAGCCCGTCAGCGTCATCGTCCCCGCCTACAACGAGAGCGCGGGCATCGAGGCGGCCGTGCGCTCGTTGCTCGCCTCCGACCATCCAGTGGAGATCATCGTGGTGGACGACGGTTCGACCGACGGCACCGCCGACCTGGTGGAGTCGCTGCGCCTGCCGGGGGTGCGGGTGATCCGGCAGCCGAACGCGGGCAAGCCCGCCGCCCTCAACACCGGACTCGCCGCCGCCACCTGCGACCTGGTGGTCATGGTCGACGGCGACACGGTCTTCGAGCCCGACACCGTCCGCACGCTCGTGCAGCCCTTCGCCGACCCCCGCGTGGGTGCCGTCTCGGGCAACGCCAAGGTCGTCAACCGGGGCGGTCTGCTGGGCCGTTGGCAGCACATCGAGTACGTGGTCGGATTCAACCTGGACCGGCGCCTGTTCGACCTCGCCGAGTGCATGCCGACCGTTCCGGGCGCGGTGGGCGCGTTCCGCCGCCGGGCGCTGCTGGACCTCGGCGGCGTCAGCGACGTCACCCTCGCCGAGGACACCGACCTCACCATGGCGCTGTGCCGCGCCGGCTGGCGCGTGGTCTACGAGGAGGGCGCGAAGGCGTGGACCGAGGCGCCCGCGTCACTGAACGCCCTGTGGCGGCAGCGGTACCGCTGGTGCTACGGCACCCTGCAGGCGATGTGGAAGCACCGCGGCGCGCTGGTGCAGCGCGGTGCCGCCGGGAAGCTGGGCCGCCGGGGCCTGGTCTATCTGCTGCTCTTCCAGGTGCTGCTGCCCCTGCTCGCCCCCGTCGTGGACGTCTTCGCCGTGTACGGGCTGGTCTTCCTCGACCCGGTGCGGGTCGTCGGGCTGTGGCTCGCCTTCCTGCTGCTGCAACTCGTCATGGGCCTGTACGCGTTCCGCCTGGACGGGGAGCGGCCGGGCCCGCTGTGGAGCCTGCCGCTTCAGCAGTTCGTCTACCGGCAGCTGATGTACCTGGTGGTGATCCAGTCGGTGTTCACCGCCGTGTCGGGCTCGCGGCTGCGCTGGCAGCGCATGGAGCGGTACGGCAGCCTCCAGGCCCCGGCCCCGGTGGGCGCGGCCCCGAGCGACGTCACCCCGCAGGCGCCCGGCTTCGCGCCGCCGGCACCGTACGACGGCCCTCCGCCACCGTCACCGTACGGCCCCCTTCCGCAGCCGGCCCCGTACGACGCCTCTCCCCCGCCGGCGCCGTACGACGCCTCTCCGCACCCGGTACCGTACGACCCCTTCGCGCGACCGGCAGCGTACGACGGCCCGCCACCGCCCGCACCCCACGACGGCTTCCGGCAGCCCATGCCGCACGAGACGACCCAGTGGTACTGAGAGGACAGTGACCCGAGCACATGAGTGGACACCGGCGCCGACCGCCGCAGAGCACCTTTGCCGGCAGCCGTGCCGCGGGTGACCGCACCACGGGCCGCCGGGCCGCCGTACGGCACCAGGCACCCGGCCCGGGCGGCCAGGTCCCCGGGCCGGGCATGTCACGGCGCGCCCGGAGAGCGACGCCGCAGCGGAAACGGTGGATCGACTACCCGCGCGGGGGCAGGACGGGTCCGCGCCGCTGGCTGCCGTCGGTGCGCCAGCTGCTGGGGCTGTTCCTGTTCTGCTTCGGCGCCACGGTGGCGGCCGTCGGTTACGCCTACGCCACGGTCACCATCCCCGACCCCAACCCGTCGACGCTGCTTCAGAACAACGTCTACTACTGGTCCGACGGCACCGTCCTGGCGACCGACGGCAGCGTCAACCGGCAGAACGTCACCCTCACTCAAGTCCCCGCGGACGTGCAGTGGGACTTCATCGCCGCGGAGAACGCGTCCTTCTACACCGACCCGGGCATCGACCCGCAGGGCATCCTCCGCGCCGTCGTCCACATGGCCGAGGGCGGGTCCGTGCAGTCCGGATCGACGATCACGCAGCAGTTCGTGAAGAACACCTATCTCGATCAGTCGCAGACGCTCTCCCGCAAGGTCAAGGAACTGCTGATCTCTTCCAAGATCGGCGCGACGATGAGCAAGCAGCAGATCCTCCAGGGGTATCTGAACACCTGCTTCTTCGGCCGTCAGGCCAACGGCATCCAGGCCGCCGCCCGCATGTACTACGGCCTCCCGGTCGAGAAGCTCGACGCGAGCCAGGGAGCGTTCCTCGCGGCGGCGGTCAACGAGCCGAGCCTCTTCCAGTACGCCGACTCCGATCCCGCGGCCAGGGCGCAGGCCGAGGCCCGCTGGTCCTGGGTGCTCGACCGGATGGTGACGGTCGGCAAGCTGACTCCGCAGCAGCGGGCCCGGTACTCGGCCGCAGGTTTCCCGGCGCCCAGGAAGTGGGCTCCCGGTTCGGGCCTCACGGGCCAGGTCGGCTACCTGGCTCAGCTGGCCAGGTCGTACATCCAGGCGCACGACCCGAACATCACCGAAAGCAGCCTGAGCCGGGGCGGTTACCAGATCCACACCACGTTCGACAGGAAGAAGACGGCGGAACTGTCCCGGGCCGTGGCGAAGGTACGCAAGGACCGCCTCGACCCCGCACACCGGTCGGTCGACCGGGACGTGCAGGTCGGAGCCGCCTCGGTGGATCCCGCGACCGGCAGGATCCTCGCCGTCTACGGCGGCCCCGGCTACGACCGGGCCCACTACGCCGACAACGCCGACACCTCCGGCGTCCCGGTGGGCTCGACCTTCAAACCGGTCGTCCTCGCCGCCGCGCTCCAGTACGGAGCCGTCCTGCAACCCGGCAAGTCCCCCCAGCCGATCACCCCGGCCAGCAAGTTCGACGGCGACGACGGCATCCAGATCAAGGACCAGCAGGGCAACTACGTCACCGACGACAAGGACCCCACTGGGCTGCTCCACCAGCACAACGACACCGACCAGCGCTGGGGTTACATCGATCTGCGCAAGGCGATGGAGCAGTCCGTCAACACGCCGTACGTGCAGCTCGGGGAGGACGTCGGCTACGGGAACGTGGCGAGCACGGCGGAAGCCCTCGGGCTGCGCTCGAGTAGCCTCGCCGCCCCCAGCGCCGGCTTCTACATCGGCACCTCGACACCGAGCGCCATCCGGATGGCGGGTGTCTACGCGACCTTCGCCGCCGACGGGATGCGGGCCACGCCGTACTCGGTGACCCGGGTGACCCACAACGGCTCGCCGCTGACCGGCTTCACCGCGCCCACCCCCGTACGGGCCCTGCCGGCGGCGGTCGCCGGCAACGTGACCGACGTGCTCCGGGGCGTCATCGCCCGGGGCACCGGCACCAAGGCCCAGGCGCTCGGCAGGACCGCTGCCGGCAAGACCGGAACCACCGACGACTACCGGTCGGCCTGGTTCATCGGCTACACCCCGCAACTCGCCACCTCCGTCGTCCTGTTCAAGGAGGACCCGAAGCACCCGCAGTTGCAGTCACTGATCGGCGTCGGCGGCCTGCAGAAGGTGTTCGGCGGCGACATCCCCACCGAGATCTGGACCCAGTACATGCGCGACGCACTCGCCGGCCTGCCCGACGCCTCCTTCCCCGCGCCGGCGCCGCTCGGTCAGGGCGCCGACGAGCTCGGCGCTCCCTCCCCCTCACCCTCCCTCGCCAAGCCCCCTGCCAAGCGGGGCGGCAGCACCGGCAAGAAGGCGACCACCCCCCGGAACGCCCCGACGGCCAGCCCCGTCTGCCGCCATCGGAAGTGCCGTTGATCCGTCCTCCCGCTCGCAGGTGGGAGGCCCGGCGTCACTTCGGCACCGCGCGGGGCGGTCCGTAGGTGTCGTACGACGCAGTCCCCGACCGCTGAGGCGTGAGCCGGTCGGGGGCTGCGGAACAGGGCTCTAGGTGATCTGTCCGGCCGCCCACTCGGCCCAGTCGCGGCGCATGGCGTTGAACCGCAGCCCGTATTCGAGAACGATCCGGCCGTAGGTCGAGAGGTTGTCGTCGTCCCAGTCGATGGATTCGGCCAGGTGGCGGAGGCTCTCCTCCCCCTGGGCGGACATCTCCACCAGCTCCGTGAGATAGGCCCGCGCCTGGCCGGGAGTCAGCACGCCGAGGAAGAACACCCGCAGCAGGATGTCGCTGCGGGTGTTCCGTTGTGGTGCGGTCTCGGTCAGCCAGTGCCGCAGCTCGGCCATCCCCTGCTCGGTGAGGGCGTACTCCTTGCGGCCTCGCGGTCCCTCGGCGGCGACGGTGATCAGTCCGGCGTCCGCCAGCTTGGTCAGCTCGGTGTAGATCTGGCTCTGCGTCGCCGGCCAGACGGTGGCCAGCGAGGTGTCGAACAGCTTCAGCAGGTCGTAGCCGCTGGCGGGCCGCTCGGACAGAAGCCCCAGCAAGGCGTGTCGAAGGCTCATGCCCCCACCTTACCTTCCACTGTTGACATGTGACTACAGGAACATCTAGCTTCGACATGTCAGAAACGGAATGTCAGTGGAACATCGAGAATCTCGAAACGGGGAGCCACCATGTCCTATCTGCGCACCTTCCTCCCGTGGATCATCTTCGCCGTGCTCCCGTCCGGCCAGTGGCAGTGGGCCGCGCTGGCCGCCCTGGCGGTCGCGGTGGCGGTGATCGTCCAGCAGCGCCGGGCCGGTGCCGGATTCGACGCCCTGATCATCGAGACGGGCTCGGCGGCCTTCTTCGCGGTCCTGGCCGTGATCGCCTTCGCCGACCCGCACTCGGCTGTGCACGACTACTCGGCGGCCGTGTCGTCCGGCACGCTGGCGGTCATCGCCGGGGTCTCGCTCGCCATCGGCAAGCCCTTCACTCTGGGCATCGCCAAGCGCACCACGCCCCGCGAACTGTGGGGGCTGAAGCCCTTCATCCGGACCAACGTCGTCATCACCGCCGTGTGGACCGCCGCCTTCGCCGTGACCGCCATCGTGCTCGCCGTCGTCGCGCACGCCGGGAACGCCCACTCCACCACGGCCACCCTCATCCAGGTCGCCGGGTTCGTGATCCCGATGGTGTTCACGGTCCGCTACGTCGCCGCCGTCCAGGCCAAGGCCAAGGCCGGCGCCGCGTGACGGATCGGCCGGGCCGGCCGGACCCGCCCGGCCCCGGAAGCTACCTCCGTACCCAGAGGCAGAAGGGGTGCCCCGCCGGGTCGTACAGGACGCGTACGTCGTCCTGGGGCTGGAAGTCCGCCACCGTGGCGCCCAGCGCGCGGGCGTGCTCGACGGCTGTCGGAAGGTCGGTCACCTCGATGTCCAGGTGCATCATCATCTGCTGTTCGGCCGGGGTGGACGGCCACCGCGGGCGCCGGTAGGACGACTCTGTCTGGAACGACAGGCCGGCGGTGCCGTCGGGTGGCGCGATCTCGACCCAGCCCGGCTCTTCCTTACGCACCGGCCAGCCGAGCAGGTCCTGGTAGAACCGCGCGAGGTCGTGGGCGTCCGGTGCGTCGAGGGTGGTCGCGGACAGTGTGAAACGTGGTTGCGGCTTCATGGGGTCCTGGTTCCCCGGTTTCCGAGCGGGAGGCCGTCAACCACGGCGGGGGCGCTCTACGAGCGCGTCGACCTGGGCATGCCCCGCCCGCGTCAGGGCCAGATGTGCCGTCTCATGACATCGGTTCCTCACTGTCAGGCTTGGCGGGCGTAGGACGTGAGGCGATCGGCGAGCGCGGTGACGAGACCGCGCAGTTCAGCGGGGCGCTCGATGACGAACGGCCGGTCCAGTGAGGCGAGTAGCGGAGGCAACCAGTCGAGCCGCTGCGCCCGTAGCTCGACGCGCAGCCAGTGCTCGGCCGCCGGGTCCTGGCCGGCCGCGGGTTCGTGCTCCTCCAAGGTCGCGACGGCGACGGGGAGGTGCGCGCGGATCTGCTCGACCGTCCCGTGGATCCGCAAGGTCACCTCATGCCGGTACTCGGCCGTGGCGAATCCTGACAACACGCGCTGTGCCGGCCCGGGACCCACGGGCGCTTCGAAGGAGCCGGGCAGGGTCCGTGCGTCTGCGATGCGATCGAGCCGGAAGGTTCGGTCCTCGCCGATCTGGGCGTCCTTGCCCGTGACGTACCACCGGCCCGCATGGGCGACGATCCCGTACGCGTGCAGTGTGCGTTCGCTGCGCCGTCCGTCACGGTCGGTGTAGCGGATGGAAACCGGCCGACGGTGGCGCACCGCATCGGCGATGGTGAGCAGGACCTCAGCGTCCGGGGTGTCGAACTCGCCGGGCTGATCCGTGAAGGCGAGAGCTTCCAGGAGTGTGTCGAGCCGGCGGGCGATGTGCTTGGGCAGCACCCGCCGGATCTTCGCCGACGCCGTCTCGTTCGCCGTGCGCTCCGTCGTCGTCAACCCTGCCCGGCGGCCGGCGACCAGGCCGAGCGGCACGGCCAGCGCCTCGTCGTCGCTGAGCATGAGCGGAGGCAAGCGGTACCCGGGAGCCAGCCGGTACCCGCCGTAGCGGCCGCGCACCGACTCCACGGGCACGTCCAGGTCGATCAGCTGGTCCACATACCGCCGCACGGTGCGCCCTTCGACGCCGAGACGGTCGGCGAGTTCGGCCACCGTCCGGGTGCCGCCCGACTGCAGCAGCTCCAGGAGTGTCAGCACGCGGCCGGTGGGTCGAGACATGTTCGCAGCCTAACGCGAATACAGGACCGATTCTGTCCACTATTTCTCCTAGCCTCCGACGTGCACGCTTCCGGCACAGCCAAGGAGATCCCCATGGACTTCGTCTCGATCCGCATCATCACCAGCGACGTCGCACGCCTCGTCGAGTTCTACGAGCGAGCCACAGGGGTGCAGGCGATACGGGCCACCGAGGACTTCGCCGAACTCAAGACCGCGGGCGCCACCCTCGCGATCGCCGGCACCCGCACCGTCCCGCTGTTCGCCCCGGGCTCCGCCCGCCCGGCGGACAACCACAGCGTGATCACCGAGTTCCTCGTCGACGACGTGGACCGCGTCCACCAGAACCTGACCGGCTTCGTCACCGACTTCGTCAACGAGCCCACCACGATGCCCTGGGGCAACCGGTCGCTGCTGTTCCGCGACCCCGACGGCAACCTCGTCAACTTCTTCACCCCCGTCACCCCAGCGGCCATCGAAAAGTTCGCACGCTGACGCCACGCACAGCCGCTCACACGGGAGCCCCGAGATCCCAGGGCTCCCGGTGAACGCGGCTGCCGGACGCCACCTTCGCGCACATCGCCGCCCGCATGGAGGGGCGGGTGCCGCTCGTCGCGTACGAGTGGCACCCGCCCCTGCGGGCCGCGCGTCCAGGTGTCAGCCGAACATGCCCGGCTGATAGTCCCCCGCCGGCTGCTGGACGATGACGTTCAGACGGTTGTAGGCGTTGATCAGGGCGATCAGCGACACCAGGGCCGCGAGTTGGTCCTCGTCGTAGTACTTGGCGGCGTTCGCCCACGCCTCGTCGGTGACGCCACCCGCCGCGTCCGCGATGCGGGTGCCCTGCTCGGTCAACTCCAGGGCGGCGCGCTCCGCGTCGGTGAAGACCGTGGCCTCGCGCCAGGCGGCGATCAGGTTGAGGCGGACGGAGGTCTCCCCGGCGTGGGCGGCGTCCTTGGTGTGCATGTCGGTGCAGAAGCCGCAGCCGTTGATCTGGCTGGCGCGGATCTTCACCAGTTCCTGGGTCGCGGCCGGGAGGGCCGAGTCCGACACGACCTTGCCCGCGGAGTTGATGTGGCGCAGGAACTTGGCCGCGATCTGGTTGCCGAAGAGGTTGAGACGGGCGTCCATGGTGGTCTCCCCTGCCTTGCTGTGTCGACGGTTACGCAGCAAGGACGGGACGACCCGGTGCGGATGTGACATGCGGGCGGGCCGGATCGGCGTGACGTGCGCCACTCGCCGACCTTCATGGAAGTGGTTCCCGCCGCGGAGCGAGGAGCCGCGCCGCTCGGGGGCGCCGGTTCTCGCTCCGCGGCCATGAGGGCGATCACATATGCGTGGGTGCCCGGTGTCACACCGCCGGAGCCAGCTCCGCCTTTCCGAACAACAGCGCGTAACCAGAGGGGAGTTGGCGGAGCAGACGAGTCGTCAGGTCGTCGCCCACCAGGGCGGGCAGTGTGCTGAGGACCGCGCTGACGTCCCAGCGTGCCGTCGCCGGTGTGGCGCCATCGATACGGGTCGCCACCGCGTCCACGAACTCGGGCGCCGTCAGCGGCCGTGTCACCGGGATCTGCGACGCGATCAGGCGCGCCGCTTCCTCGGGGAGGCGGCGGGCCAGTTCCACGCGCTCGTCGCCGATCACATGTCCGCCGAGGGCGGAGAGCACGATACGGGTGATGCGCTCGGCCTCCTTGGCGGTCGTGTACTGGCCGGATTCCTGCACCGCGTCGACCAGCCGGGACCAGTCGGGCCGGGCCGTCGCCTCCACCGCGCTCGGCGCGTCAACCATGATTGCCGTATCGATCGCGCCCATCGTCGCCGCTCCGGTCGCCGCCGCCGCTCTCGTCGTGGTCGTACTCATCGTGCGGGTACTCCTCCGTTTCGCTTCCCCACCCGGTCCCCTCCCGGGTACCCGGTTGTCGTCGCCCGTCCCGTGGGTCTTTTCGGACACGGGACGGGCGCTTTCTTGCCGGCGGATGTCAGCTGCTGAGCTGCTTGCGCTTGTCGCCGCCCGTGATCTGGATGCGGCGCGGCTTGGCCTCCTCGGCGACGGGGATGCGGAGGGTGAGGACGCCGGCGTCGTACGAGGCGTCGATGCGCTCCGTGTCCAGGGTGTCGCCCAGGAACAGCTGGCGGGTGAAGGTTCCGGTGGGACGCTCGGTCACCACCATGTCGGCGCCTTCGGGGGCCGGGGAGCGGCGCTCGGCGCGGACGTTGAGAACGTGGCGTTCGACGTCCAGGTCGATCGACTCGGGGTCGACGCCGGGGAGGTCGAAGTGGACGACGAGCTCGTCACCGGAACGGTAGGCGTCCATCTGCATCGCCGCCGGGCGTGCGGTGCTGCCGAAAACCTGCTGCGTGAGCCGGTCGAGCTCGCGGAACGGGTCGGTGCGCATGAGCATCACAGGTCACTCCCTTCCTGAGGCACTGCTGTGCGATGCCCTTTACGACTTCTTATATAGCGCGGAGGCAGAAAGTTGACAAGCTCTGACTCAAGTTGCTGGGAGGGCGATGTTTGCGCAGGTGAGGCCGGGGGCGCGGAGTCGGGGGTGACGGTGCGTGCGGGAGGACGGTTGCGGCGCGCCGGGCGCGCACCCCGCGCCGTGCCGCGTCCGCGCGCAGGGTTAGCCTCAATCGATCACACACACGCACCATCAGGAGGCAGGCAGCGATGGCGAAGGTTCCCACAGCTCTGGTCGCCGCGAGCGGGCTCGTCGGCGGGTACGGGGTCGCCCGCTGGACCAGGAAGCGGCAGCTGGGCGGGGCCGTACTGGCGGTCGCCGGTGCCGCGGCCGCGCAGCAGTGGCGGCGGCAGGCCGGGGGTGTGGCGGCCGGGGCGCTGACCGCCGCGTACGTCGCCGCGTTCGCCGGGTCGCACCCGCTGGCCAAGAAGGTGGGGGCGTGGCCGTCGGTGTTCGGGGTCGCCGGGGCCGTCGCGCTGGCGTCCTGGGCCGTGGCCGACCGGCGCGGCTAGCAGAGGCCGACGGGCCCGCCCTGGCCGAGCCCCCGACCTCACAAGGGATTCGTGAGCGTCAGCTCCTCCTTCTCCTTCGCCCACTCCCCCCGGAACGCCCGCGCCACCCCCGCCGCGACCAGCACTCCGGCCGCGATCAGCAGCGTGAAGAAACCCCAGGCCAGGGGCCACAGGGAGGCGTCCGGGCCCGGGTGGGCGCGAAGGGAGACGTGCATCAGTGTGGCGGGGGGTGCCGCCACCAGCAGCAGGGGCCAGCCGAGGTCGTCCCAGTGGCCGAAGTAGGCCGCGAGCAGCAGCAGGGTCAGCGCGAGGAACAGGACGCCGACGACCGTCACGGGGGTCGTCTCCTCGGTGGCCCCGGCGGCCGTGGCGCGGTTGCGCAGGTCCCACGGCAGGCACAGGAGGTACGCCCCGGCCGCGAGCGCGGCGCCGAGCAGGCGGATCAGCCAGCGCTCGGGCCAGGGGCGCGTTCGCATGGGGCGGAACAGCTTCTCGGTCATGCGTACGAGGGTGGCCGCGGAGCGGCGGGGTCGGGAGAGTACGGATACTCAGATCCCCACCGCCGCGCGGCCACCGGGGCCGCCCCTACGGCGTCGCCTGCGCCCCTCGCGTCGTCGTCGCCGCGGTCAGCGGCCGGGCGATGTCCTCCAGCGAGCGCCGTTCCGCCCGTACCGCGAGCAGGGCCGCGACCAGGCCCGCCGCGCACATCACGGCCGCGCCGATCTGGAAGGCGAGGACCGTGTCGGCGACCTTGCCGGTGCCGGTGAGGTCCGCGAACAGGATCGGGCCGCTGATACCTCCGGCCGCGGTGCCGATCGCGTAGAAGAAGGCGATGGACATGGCCCTGGTCTCCATCGGGAACACCTCGGAGACCGTCAGGTAGGCGCTGGAGGCGCCCGCCGAGGCGAAGAACAGCACGGCGCACCAGCAGGCCGTCAGCGTGCCCGCGCTCAGCGAGCCCTGGCCGAACAGCCACGCCGTACCGAACAGCAGCACGCCGGAGATCAGGTACGTCGAGGAGATCATCACCCGGCGGCCGACCGTGTCGAACAGCTTGCCGAGCAGCAGTGGGCCCATGAAGTTGCCGATCGCGATGACGGCGAAGTAGTAACCGGTGTGGTCGGCGGGCACGTCGAAGAACTTGGTCAGGATCGCGCCGAAGCCGAACGTGATCGCGTTGTAGAGGAACGCCTGGCCGATGAAGAGGGAGAAGCCCAGCACGGAGCGCCTGCGGTAGTCGTGGAAGACCGTGCGGGCGATGATGCCGAAGCCGATGCTCTCGCGCTGGTGGATGGTGATCGTGCCCTCGGGCTCCGGAAGCCGCTCCCCCCGCTCCTCCTCGATCCGCTGTTCGATGCCGGAGACCACCTGTTCCGCTTCCTGTTCCCGGCCGTGGATCAGCAGCCAGCGCGGACTCTCGGGGACGTGCCGCCGTACCAGCAGGATGACCAGGCCCAGGACGACGCCGAGGGCGAAGGTCAGCCGCCAGCCCACGTCCTTGGGCAGGATGGCGGTGTTCAGGGCGATGATCGACAGCAGCGCGCCGCCGACCGCTCCCACCCAGAAGCTGCCGTTGATGATCAGATCGACCCGGCCGCGGAACTGCGCCGGGATCAGTTCGTCGATCGCGGAGTTGATGGCCGCGTACTCACCGCCGATCCCGAAGCCGGTCAGGAAGCGGAAGAGGAAGAACCACCAGGAGTTGAAGGACACCGCGGTCAGGGCCGTGGCGCCGAGATAGACCGCGAGAGTGATCATGAAGAGTTTCTTGCGGCCGAAGCGGTCGGTCAGTCGGCCCCAGAACAGCGCTCCTGAGCAGGCGCCCGCCACATACAGGGCGGCCGCCAGACCGGTGACCTGGCTCGAGCTGATCGCGAGGCCGCTGCCGGGCTCGGAAAGACGGCTGGCGATGTTGCCGACGACCGTGACCTCCAGGCCGTCGAGGATCCACACCGTGCCGAGGCCGATCACGATCGTCCAGTGCCAGCGTGACCAGGGCAGACGGTCGAGACGGGCGGGTATGGCGGTGGTGACCGTGCCAGGGCGTGGCGCGGTGATCGACATGGCTCCCTCCTCACGGGCGCCGGGGGTGACGCCGCATGCGCCCCGGGTTCCCGCGCCGGCGCCGGTTACGCCCCCAGCGCCCTCGACACCGTGTAGATCAGCAGCCCGGCGAGCGAGCCCACCACCGTGCCGTTGATCCGGATGAACTGCAGGTCGCGGCCGATGTGCGCCTCGATCTTGCGGGTGGTGTGGCCGGCGTCCCAGCTCGCGACCGTGTCGGTGATCAGGGAGGTGATCTCCCTGCGGTAGGTGGTCACTACGTGCACCGCGGCGCCCTCCACCCAGGAGTTCACCTTGCCCTGCGTCCTGGGCTCGGTGGCCATGCGGGCCCCCAGGGACAGCAGCGAGGCCCGTACCCGGAGCCGCAGTTCGCTGCGCTCGTCCTCCGCCGCCGAGACGATCATGGACCGTACGGCCGTCCAGGCGGAGGCGATCAGGTCCTGCACCTCGCCGCGGCCCAGCACCTCGCCCTTGAGCCGCTCCACGCGTGCCCGGGTGTCGGTGTCGGACTGGAGGTCGGAGGCGAAGTCGGCGAGGAACCGGTCGAGGGCGCCGCGCGCCGGGTGCGTGGGCGCGTCCCGCATCTCGGTGACGAAACGGAGCAGCTCCTTGTAGACCCGCTCGCCGACCTTCTTGTCCACGAAGCGGGGCGTCCAGCCGGGGGCGCCGCCCTGGACCGCGGCCATCACCTGGTCGTCGTGCAGGACGAGCCAGTCGTGGGCGCGGGCGCAGATCAGGTCCACGATCCGTCTGTGGCCGCCGTCCGCGACGACGCGCTCCAGCAGCTTGCCGAGCCCGGGCGCGATCTCCTGGGCGTCGGCGCGGCGGGTGATGGCCTCGCCGACCACCGCCTGGACGTCGGAGTCGCGCAGCACGGTCAGGGCACCGCGCAGGGCCGTGGCCAGCTCCGCCGTCACCCGGTCGGCGTGCTCCGGATCGGCGAGCCAGGCACCCAGACGGCTCGCTATGCCGACGGCGCGCAGCCGCTGCCGTACGACCTCCTCGGACAGGAAGTTCTCCCCGACGAACTCACCGAGGGAGACGCCGAGCTGGTCCTTCTTGTTCGGGATGATCGCCGTGTGCGGGATCGGCAGGCCGAGCGGGTGACGGAAGAGGGCCGTGACCGCGAACCAGTCGGCGAGCGCGCCGACCATGCCCGCCTCGGCGGCCGCCGCCACATAACCCGCCCAGGGCCCCGCGCCCGCGTTCTGCGCCCATCTGGCCAGCGCGTACACGACCGCGACGAGCAGCAGCAGCCCGGTCGCCGTGCCCTTCATCCGGCGTACGCCCCGGCGCTTCTCCTCGTCGGCCGGGCTGAAGGACGTCATCGCCCGGCCGGCGGCGACGCCCGAGCCGGACGGCTGCCGCACCGTCACCTCGTCGTCCGTCTTCGTCCGTTCCATCCACTCCACCCGTCCGCGTCCCCCGTACACATTGTCCCTTCCCGACCGACTCATGGAACGGAACAGGAGTTCCCGACGTCTTGTCCGGAGAGGGAAGATTCGGGGGCTTTCCATGGTTACGTCGGGGGTTTCCCCCAGGGGGCCGGCCCAGGGCCGCGCCGGTTCCCTCCCGCCCCATGACGCATCATGGGAATGATCAATACGGAGCCTCGGGCTCCGCTCGCCCTAGGAGACAACGCACCGCATGGCCAGGAAACACGGTTATGCCCTGCTGGCGGCTGTCCTGACGATTGTTCTGGCCGTCTCGGCCGCCATATACACAGGCGTCGCGGCCGGTGACGGCAACCGCCGCAGCACTCCGGCCGCCGGCCGCCGACCCCGCCGAACGCCGCCGAACCCGCCTCCACCGGCATCTGGGTGGGCGCCTGGGCGGCCTCGCCGTCCGGCGCCGAGCCCGGGACGCGGGCGACGGGGATGGCGGGCAGGTCCGTCCGCAACGTCGTACACGTCGGCGTCGGCGGGACGAGTGCCCGCATCACGCTGTCCAATCTCTACGGCGGACAGCCGCTGAGCGTCACGCACGCCTCGATCGCCCTCGCCGCCGCGGACGACACCGCCCGGGTGGCCGACGGCACCATGCGCCGGCTCACCTTCGGCGGCCTCCCCTCGGTCGTCATCGCCCCCGGCGGGGAGGTGGTCAGCGACGCCGTACGCATCCTCGTCCCGCGCGACGCGGACGTGCTGGTGACCACCTACTCCCCCACCCCGTCCGGTCCCGTCACCTACCACCGGCACGCCCAGCAGGTCTCCTACGCGGCCGAGGGCGACCGCACCGAGGACACCAGCGGCGCCCCCTTCACCGCCCCCACCCTCTCCTGGCGCTATCTGACCGCGCTCGACCTGCTCAGCAACGAGGCGACGGGCACCGTCGTCGCGCTCGGCGACTCGATCACCGACGGCATCACCTCAACCGTGGGCGCCGACCGACGGACGTGCTGTCCGAGCGGCTGCGCGAGGCGGCCGGATCGGGTGACGTGCCCCGCTACAGCGTGGTCAACGAGGGCATCAGCGGCAACGAGGTCCTGGTGAGCGGCGGAGGCCGGCCGGCCGACAACCCGAGCGGTCTGAGCCGCTTCGGCCGCGACGTGCTGGAGCGTACGAACGTCAAGGTCGTCGTCATCGACCTCGGCGTCAACGACATCATCCACAACCCCGGCCAGGCCGACCCGGACCGGATCACTGCGGGGCTGCGCACCCTCGTCCACGAGGCCCACGCACGCGGCCTGAAGGTCGTCGGCGCGACGCTGATGCCGTTCAAGGGCCACCGCGCCTACCGGACCGACCGCGAGCAGGTGCGCCAGGCCGTCAACGCGGAGATCCGCTCCGGGACCGTGTTCGACGCGGTCGTCGACTTCGACCGGGCGCTGCGCGACCCCTACGACCCGCACCGCCTGCGCTCCGACTACGACTCGGGCGACCACCTGCACCCCAGCGACAACGGGTTCCGGAGGATGGCGGAGGTCTTCGACCTGACCTCCCTGAAGGGCGCCGCGCCCGCCGAGCTGTAACCCGGCCCACCGAGCCGTGGTCCCGCTCACCAGCCGCCGTGACGGCGCCGGTCGCGTTCCTCGCGCCGCGCCTCACGGCGCTCGCGGTGCTCCTCGCTCCGCTCCTCATGCCACTCGCCCCGGGAATCGGGGCCCAGACGCCTCCGGTACGAGGCGCCGAATTCCGACACGTGCCGCGCGCTCCGGCGACCACCGGCGCCCGCACAGGCGTAACCGCTCACCAGCCGCCGTGACGGCGCCGGTCGCGTTCCTCGCGCCGCGCCTCACGGCGCTCGCGGTGCTCCTCCCGCCGCTCCTCATGCCACTCGCCCCGGGAATCGGGGCCCAGACGCCTCCGGTACGAGGCGCCGAATTCCGACACGTGCCGCGCGCTCCGGCGACCACCGGCGCCCGCACAGGCGTAACCGCTCACCAGCCGCCGTGACGGCGCCGGTCGCGTTCCTCGCGCCGCGCCTCACGGCGCTCGCGGTGCTCCTCCCGCCGCTCCTCGCGGCGTTCGCGTATCAAGTCGCGGTGCTCCTCGAGCGCCCTGTGGGCGTCGAGCAGGCCCTCCAGGCCCTCACGAGGGGAGTTCTCCAGTTCCCCGCGGCCGGCCTTGCGCTCCAGCTTCTCCTGGCGCCGCTGCTCCTTCAGCCGCTGCCGCTCGGCCTTGGTCAGCTTGCGCTCGACACCGACCCCGCCCCAGAACGCGAACCCGGTGATGACCACGCGCGGCGCGCCCGGCTCCCCCGGCACGCCCTCCTCACGGTGGTCGAAGCCGCCCATGATGCCGATGCCGCGCACGACCACCTCGACGCCGGGCGGCACGATGACGTTCATCCCGCCCATGATCGCGACGCAGTTGATCTCGACCTCGCGGTCCGCGAAGTCCGCCTCCCTGAGGTCGATCTCACCGCCGCCCCAGAAGGCGAAGCAGTTGAACCGCCTGGGCACCCGCCAGCGGCCCTTGCGCTGGAACCCGGACATCACGGCGACCGCCCACGTGGACGACCCCTCGCCACCGGTGATCCGATCGGCCCAACGGCCGATCTGCACGGGCTCCTTGGTCAGGGACACGGCCGGCGGCGTGACACCCGCGGCCGGCAGGTCCCGGGTGATCGGCGCCAGTTCGCGGTACGTCCGCGCCTTGTACGTCGACTCCAGCCGCTCCTCGAACTCCTCCATGTCGAGACGGCCCTCCGCGAGGGCGTCCCTGAGGACCTCGGCGACTCGTTCGCGATCGGCGTCGGAGGCGCGCAGATCCGGATCCGGGACCGGGGTGTGCGGCGCCGGCCGCTGCTCGTCGCTTCCCCCGTGAGACACAGCGTCGGTCATGGGCGTCAGCCTACGAGTTCGCGGCGTCCCGGACCACGCCGCGACCCTCACCGACCTCCTCCGCGGGCACCTCCGTGCGCTTCCCCGCGGGCACGTCCGTGCGCTTCCCCGCGGGCACCTCCGTGTGCCTCTCCGCGGGCACCTCCGTGTGCTTCTCCGCGTACATCTTCGCGATCACCGCCTCGATGTCCGGCTCCCGCACCGACAGGTCCACCAGCGGATACTCCGCCGCGACCCGCGCCACCAGCGGCGCCGCCGACTGCGACGCCGGGAACGCGAGCCACTGCCGCGGCCCCTCCACCCGCACCACGCGCGCGGGCGGCGCCTGGATCGGCGGGAGCTCCCGCTCCAGGTCGACCACCAGGGTGCGTTCGCTGTCGCCGACCTCGTGCAGTCCGGCGAGCGGGCCGTCGTACATCAGGCGGCCGTGGTCGATGACCATCACCCGGGAGCACAACTGCTCGATGTCCTGAAGGTCGTGCGTGGTCAGCAGCACCGTCGTACCGCGCTCGGTGTTCACCTCCCGCAGGAACTCCCGCACCTTCGCCTTGGAGATCACGTCCAGCCCGATCGTCGGCTCGTCCAGGTACAGCACCTCGGGATCGTGCAGCAGCGCCGCCGCGATGTCGCCGCGCATCCGCTGGCCCAGCGACAGCTGCCGCACCGGCACGTCCAACAGGGCGCCCAGCTCCAGCAGTTCGACCAGGCGGTCGAGGTTCTCGCGGTAACGGGCGTCCGGGATGCGGTACATGCGGTGCATCAGGCGGTAGGAGTCGATCAGCGGCAGGTCCCACCACAGGGTCGTGCGCTGCCCGAACACCACCCCGATGCGCTGCGCGAGCCGCGTCCGCTCCCGTGAGGGGTCGATGCCGGCGACCCGCAGCCGGCCGCCGCTCGGGGTCAGGATCCCGGTCAGCATCTTGATCGTGGTGGACTTCCCGGCGCCGTTCGGCCCGATGTAGCCAACCATCTCGCCACGCGCCACGGTGAAGGAGATCGAGTCCACGGCCCGCACCTGCCGCCGCTCGCTCTTCAGGAACCCGGTCCTCTTGCGCACGTCGAAGACCTTCTCGACGCGGTCGAGTTCGATGAAACCGCCGCTCATGATTCCCTCTCAGCTCCCCGTGCTCCGGTACGAACGCAGTCCCACCCGCCACGCCAGCCCCGAGAGCGCACAGCAGCCCGCCGCCACCAGCGGCGGGGCGAAGGCGGCCCAGGACGGCAGGTCGAGCGGATAGGGCCGCCCCAGCACATACAGCGCGGGCAGCCAGTTGACGAAGGCGAGCGGCAGCACGAACGTCACCCCGCGCAGCAAGTCCTTCGCGAACACCGTGGGCGGGTACTGCAACAGCGTCTGCCCGCCGTACGTGAAGGAGTTCTGCACCTCGGAGGCGTCCTGCGCGACGAACTGGAACGCCGCGCCGGCCACGAACACCGCGCAGAAGATCCCGGCGCCGCTCGCCAGCGCCAGCGGGACCATCAGCACCTTCAGCGGAGTCCAGGAGACGTCCAGGGCGGCGACGGCGTACCCGAGGACCAGCACGCCCTGGGTGACCCGGCCGAGGCGGCGCAGCCCGAAGCGGTCCGCGGCGACCTGCGCCAGCACCGGCACCGGGCGCACCAGCAGCGTGTCCAGCGTGCCGTCGCGCACCCGCCGCCCCAGCCGGTCCATCGAGCCGAGCGCGAGGTCGGCGAGGCCGAAGGCGGTCGCGGACAGGCCGTACAGGAACGCGACCTCCGGCAGGCTGTAGCCGCCGAGCGTGTCGATCCGCGAGAACATCAGCATGATCGCGACGAAGTCCAGCGCGGTGCCGGCGAAGTTGCCGAACGTGGTCATCGCGAAGGAGGCGCGGTAGGCCATGGTGGAGCGGATCCACATGGCGGTGATCAGTCGGTAGGCGCGCAGCCCCTCGCGCACCCGGCCGTAGGCCTCCGCGCGCGCCGGGCCGTACGGCTCCGTGCCCCTGGACTCGGTGTCGGCCACCCCGGACTCAGCCACCCCGGACTCAGCCACCTTGGACCACCACCCGCCGGGTCGCCGCCGACTGCACCAGCCGCCCCGCGGCCAGCAGCACCACCGCCCACGCGCCCTGGAAGGCGTACGTCGACAGGGGGTCCGCCGTGCCGAGCAGCACGTCCAGGGGGGCCTGGAGCAGCGCCGACCAGGGCAGCACGCGGACGATCTCGCCGAGCGCGCCGGGGAAGACGTTCAGCGGCAGCAGCATGCCCGAGCAGAAGACCGCCAGCAGCCAGGACAGCTGGGCCACCCCCGCCCCGTCCAGCAGCCAGAACGCGCAGAGCGCCACGACGAACCGGATCGCGAAGCTCACCACCACCCCGAACCCGACCGCGATCAGGAAGGCCAGCCAGGTCAGCGGGCTCGTGGGCAGCGCGAGCGGGAACAGCAGCGCGCCCACCACCAGCGGCACCACGCCCCGGCCGAGCAGGTGGAACAGTGCCCGCCCGGCGTCCGCGGACAGCCACCACAGCTGGAGGTCGGCGGGCCGGTACAGGTCGATGGCGATGTCACCGGTGCGGATGCGTTCGATCAGCTCGTCCTCGAAGCCGCCGCCCATCGCCGAGACCGTCATCAGCAGCGCCTGCCCCGTCCACACGTACGTCAGCGCCTGGCCCTCGTCGTAACCCCCCAGGTGCGGCCGTTCGTGCCACAGGGCCAGATAGGTGTATGCCAAGATCAATCCGAAGACTGTGTTGGTGAACACCCCCGCCGCTGTCGCGGTCCGGTAGGTCGCGTACCTCCGGAAACCACCGGCGGCCACAGCGGCGTACAACCGCCCTGCCCCCACGGGAGTCCTCCCTTCGACGTGTTCCGGGCGAAGCGCAGGAGCCTAGCGCGCGGACGAAGTGGGGTACCACACGTTTTCCCGCGCGGAACGTCCCTCGTGCCGGGAACTGGAACGCAAGGTGCGACAGTCTTCATCAGGGGATGCAGATGGCGTACGAGGACGTACGGGAACGTACGACGCGAAACGGGAGTCCGGCACCACGATGAGCGACGAGCCACAGCCGCAGAAGAGCAGCCAGGTCGTGGCGTCCGCAGAACCGCGGACGACACCTGTCGCCGCGCTCCCCGGCGACGGCCCGAAGCGGCCGAAGCGCACGGGATGGCGCCGACTGGTCCCCACCTGGAAGACGGTGCTCGGCACCCTCGTGGTGGGCCTGCTGCTCCTGGTCGGACTGTTCGCCCTCGGCTACTACACGGTCAAGATCCCGGCGGCGAACGCGGCGGCCACCAAGCAGAGCAACGTCTACCTGTACGCGGACGGCAGCGAGCTGGCCCGCGACGGCACCGTCAACCGTGAGAACGTCAAGCTCGCGCAGATCTCCAAGGCCGCCCAGCACGCCGCGCTCGCCGCCGAGGACCGCGACTTCTACACCGAGTCCGCCGTCGACCCCAAGGCGATGGTCCGCGCGGCCTGGAACACCGCCACCGGCAAGGGCAAGCAGTCCGGCTCGACGATCACCCAGCAGTACGTGAAGAACTACTACCTGGAGCAGCAGCAGACCGTCACCCGCAAGGTGAAGGAGTTCTTCATCGCGATCAAACTGGACCGCGAGAAGAGCAAGGACAGCATCCTCGAGGGCTACCTCAACACGAGCTACTTCGGCCGCAACGCCTACGGCATCCAGGCCGCCGCCCAGGCCTACTACGGCGTGGACGCCAAGGACCTCACGGTCGGCCAGTCCGCCTACCTCGCCGCCCTGCTCAACGCGCCCAGCGAGTACGACGTGATCGCGCACCCCGAGAACAAGGGCGCGGCGCTGGCCCGCTGGAACTACGTCCTCGACGGCATGGTCAAGAAGAACTGGCTGAGCGCCGCCGAGCGCCAGAAGGTGACCTTCCCCGCGCCCCGCCAGCAGGTCCACGCCTCCGGCATGTCCGGGCAGCGCGGCTACCTGGTCGAGGCGATCAAGGACTACCTCACCAGCAACAAGATCATCGACGAGGACACCCTGGGCCGCGGCGGCTACCGCATCACCACCACGCTGGAGAAGTCCAAGCAGGACGCGTTCGTCAAGGCCGTCAACGACCAGGTGATGAGCAAGCTCGACAAGAAGAACAACAAGGTCGACCGGTACGTCCGCGCCGGCGGCGCCGCCATCGACCCGGCCACCGGCAAGGTCCTCGCGATGTACGGCGGCATCGACTACACCAAGCAGTACGTCAACAACGCGACCCGCCGCGACTACCAGGTCGGCTCCACGTTCAAGCCGTTCGTGTTCACCTCGGCGGTGGAGAACGGCTCCCGCACCCAGGACGGCGTCACCATCACCCCGAACACGGTGTACGACGGCACCGACAAGCGGCCCGTGCAGGGCTGGTCCGGCGGGGCCTACGCACCCGAGAACGAGGACAACGTCTCCTACGGCCCGATCACCGTGCGCAAGGCCACGGACAAGTCCGTGAACGCCGTGTACGCGCAGATGGCCGTGGACGTCGGCCCGTCCAAGGTCGAGCAGACCGCGATCGACCTGGGCGTGCCCGCCAACACCCCCGACCTGCAGCCGTACCCCTCGATCGCGCTCGGCACGGCCACCGCGAGCGTCCTCGACATGACGCAGGCGTACGCGACGCTCGCCAACCACGGCAAGCACGGCTCGTACACGCTGGTCGAAAAGGTCGCCAACGGCACGGAGAACATCGCGCTGCCGCAGCAGTCCACGAAGCAGGCGGTCAGCCGGGAGGCGGCGGACACCACCACATCGGTCCTGCAGAGCGTGGTCGACAACGGCACCGCGACCGCCGCACAGGGCGCCGGCCGGCCCGCCGCCGGCAAGACCGGCACCGCGGAGGAGGACCAGGCGGCCTGGTTCGCGGGCTACACCCCCGACCTGGCCACCGTGATCGCGGTGATGGGCCAGGACCCGGACACCGGCAAGCACAAGTCGCTCTACGGCGCGATGGGCCTGCCCCGGATCAACGGCGGCGGCGCGCCCGCGCAGATCTGGGCGCAGTTCACCAAGGACGCGCTGCAGGGACAGCCGGTGAAGGACTTCGACCTGCAACTCCAGGCGGGCGCGGACCAGACGCTGGAGCCCCCGAGCACCGGGCCGACGGACCAGCAGCCCGGCACCACGGGCGACCAGTCGAACGGCGGCACGACGGGCGGCCAGTCCACCACCCCGGGCCAGGACCAGGGCCAGACCCAGGGCCAGACGACGGGTGGCACCCCGGGCACGGGCGGTACGACGACGGGCGGCACACCCGGCACCGGCGGTACGACGACCGGCGGCGGCACGGCGGGCACGGGCGGCACCACGAGCGACGGCGGAACGACCGGCACCGGAGGCACCACCGGCGACGGCGGTACGACCGGCACCGGAGGCACGACGGGCACAGGCGGCACGGGCGGCACCGGGGGCACCGGTGACGGCGGCACGACGGGGAGCGGCGGGACGACGACGGGGGCAGGGACGCTCAGCGCGCAAGGCCGGAGGCTGTAGCGGCAGGGTCCTCGCCGTGTGCGACGGCCGGCACCGGATCACACCGGTGCGGGCCGCTCGCATGCGTGGCAGGCGGGACGCTCAGATGCCCAGATCCTTGATGATCTTCGCCACGTGGCCCGTCGCCTTCACGTTGTACAGGGCGCGCTCGACCTTGCCGTCCTCGTCCACGATCACCGTGGAGCGGATGACGCCGACGACCGTCTTGCCGTACAGCTTCTTCTCGCCGAAGGCGCCGTACGCCTCCAGCACCTTCTTGTCGGGGTCGGCGAGGAGGGTGACCTTCAGGGACTCCTTCTCGCGGAACTTCGCGAGCTTCTCCGGCTTGTCCGGGGAGATGCCGATGACGTCGTACCCGGCGCCCGCGAGCAGCTGGAGGTTGTCCGTGAAGTCGCACGCCTGCTTGGTGCAGCCGGGGGTGAGCGCCGCCGGGTAGAAGTACACGATGACCTTGCGGCCCTTGTGGTCGGCCAGGGAGACCTCGTCGCCGTCGGCGTCCGGCAGGGTGAAGGCGGGGGCGGTGTCGCCGGGCTGGAGTCGCTCGCTCATCGGTACCTCACGGGGCAAGGGGCGGATCACGCCGATCACGCGGTCAGCGGTTTACCGGACGAGCCTAATCTCCTTCGGACCCTGCATGGGGGTGCCGATGGGTGCCTTCGGCACGAAGCTGACAGACTGTCCAGCACAGAATCAGGAAATTGCGCGGAACACGTCGCACACGACCACGGAGGAAGCGCGGTGACGGACACGTCGAGCACACCGGACACCAGGACTCCGGCCGAGATCGAGGCGGACATCAAGCGCCGCCGCGAGACGCTGGCCGAGACGCTCGACGAGATCGGCGTCCGGGTGCACCCGAAGACGATCGTCGGGGACGCCAAGGCCAAGGTCGTCTCCAACATCGACCACACGCTCGGGCGGGCCTATGTGGGCGTCAACCGGGCCGTCAGCGAGGTCAAGGGCCAGCTGGTCACCGAGGAGGGCGCGCCGCGGCTGGAGCGCATCGTGCCCGTGGCGCTGGTCGTGGTCGGCGTCGTGGGACTGCTCGCGCTGGGCTCCCGGCGGCGCAGGGCCTGACCCGGCCGCGCGCGAAGCCGTCGAAGGCAGGTAGGTTCAGGACGTGAGCGAGAAGACCCACCACGACAAGTTGCCCATCCGGATGCTGCACGACCGCGTACTCGTGCGGCAGGAGACCGGCGAGGGCGAGCGCCGCTCCGGCGGCGGCATCCTCATCCCCGCGACCGCGGCCGTGGGCCGGCGCCTCGCCTGGGCCGAGGTCGTCGCGGTCGGGCAGAACGTACGGACCGTGGAGCCGGGCGACCGGGTCCTGTTCGACCCGGAGGACCGGGCCGAGGTGGAGGTGCGCGGCACCGCGTACGTCCTGATGCGCGAACGCGACCTGCACGCCGTGGCGGCGGACCGCTTCGAGGGGGCGGAGGACTCCACGGGGCTGTACCTGTAGAACAACGGCGTTCACCCGAAAAGGGGCTGGTGACCATCGTCACCAGCCCCTTTCGCCGTGCCTTTCCGATGAGCGGTTCGTTACTCCGTACGAGATCACGAACACACGGTCGAGAACGGAGGGGGCATGGCCACGGCGGACAAGTACCAACGGAACACGCTCGCGGAGGCAGTCGCCGAGTCCCATACCTGGAATGACCTCATGCGCCGTCTGGGGCTCAAGCCGAGCGGTGGACAGCGGCGCGTACTGCAGCGGCAAGTCGCCGCCCACGGGATCGACACCGCCCACTTCAAGCAGCGCAGTCCCTGGCGCAGATATCCGGACGCCGCGATCGCCGCAGCGGCGGCATCGTCCACAACGCTGCGTGAGGTCGCATTGAAACTTGGGGCCACACCAGCGACCGGAACCCTCGCGCACATCCGACGCCGTATCGCCGCTGCGGGGATCGACATCAGCCACTTCCCGGGCATCGACCGCGTGCACCTGGACCTGCCGTTCACCGACGAGGAACTGCGGGCCGCGGCCGCATCCGCCCACAGCCTGCGGGGAGCGGCCGCGGTTCTGGGAGTCCCCGACGACAGCCGGTCACGCAGCGTACTAGGGCGCATGTTCCGAGAGCGGGACATTGACACGTCGCACTTCAGGAACACCCGCTTGGCGATCCCTGAGCAGGAGCTTCGCTCGGCCGTACCCGCAGCCACGAGCTACGCCGATCTCATGCGCGCCCTGAGACTCCACGTGAACGACACGAATCACAGGCGCATCCGCCGTAAGGTCGCCGAGCTCGGCCTGGACACAAGCCACTTCACTCGACGCCCCTGGGGCTCAGTGCAGACAAGCCCGCGCACGGCCATGAGGGAGAAGGTACTGGTGGTCCTCCCGCCCGGATCCGCGCGTCCGAACCGGGCACGGCTGCATGCGGCCTTGCAAGATTCAGGGATTCCCTGTCAGTGCGCCACCTGCGGAAACCCGGGCCAGTGGCTGGGGCAGCCGATCACACTCCAGATCGACCACATCAACGGTGACTGGCTGGACAATCGCGTCGAGAACCTGAGGTATCTGTGCCCGAACTGCCATGCTCTGACAGTCACATGGTGCCGCCAGAAAGTCGGGCGCCGCACAGAGCATCCGGACCCACCCGTACACTGAGCACGCGAAACGACACAGGAAGATGAAGTGTCCGTTTTATCGCGGTCGTGGCGAAATAGGCATACGCGCGGGTTTTAGGTGCCCGTGGGAGAAATCCCGTGTGGGTTCGAGTCCCACCGACCGCACACAGACACGGCATGACGAAAGGCCCGGTCCGAGCAAGGGACCGGGCCTTTCGCGCAGCCTGTGTCAGCCCAGCAGTTCGTGCACCACCGGTGTCAGCGCGCGGAATGCCTTGCCGCGGTGGCTGATCGCGTTCTTCTCCTCGGGGGTCAGTTCGGCGCAGGTGCGGGTCTCGCCCTCCGGCTGGAGGATCGGGTCGTAGCCGAAGCCGTTCGTGCCGGTGGGCTCGTGGCGGAGGGTGCCGCGGAGTTGGCCCTCGACCACACGTTCCGTGCCGTCGGGGAGGGCCAGGGCCGCCGCGCAGGCGAAGTGGGCGCCGCGGTGGGCGTCGTCGATGTCCGCGAGCTGGGCCAGCAGCAGGTCCAGATTCGCCTTGTCGTCGCCGTGCCGGCCCGCCCAGCGCGCGGAGAAGATGCCGGGCGCGCCGCCCAGGACGTCGACGCACAGGCCGGAGTCGTCCGCCACCGCGGGCAGTCCCGTGGCCTTGGCCAGGGCGTGGGCCTTGAGGAGGGCGTTCTCGGCGAAGGTGACGCCGGTTTCCCTGACGTCGGGGATGTCGGGGTAGGCGTCCGCGCCGACCAGGTCGTGCGGGAGGCCCGCTTCGGCGAGGATCGCCCTGAGTTCGGTGATCTTTCCGGCGTTGCGTGTGGCGAGGATCAGGCGGGTCATGGGACCAGTATCCGTGGGCGACCCGTGGCCGCCGCGCCCGCCTGCGGGCTAGGACGACGTGCAGACCTTCGTCAGTTCGCCCGCCGCGTTGGTCACCGGGGCCACGTCGGGGGTCTTGTCGCCGTTCTTCATCGCGTCCCGGATGCCGGTGACCGCCTTGCGCAGGTCGTCGACCGCCTTGTTGACGTCGACGTCATCGGTCTTGTCGCCGATCTTGTCGAGGTTCTTCTCGATGGAGTCGAGGGCCTCGTCCGTCTGCGTCGGGTCGTTCGCCGCGTTCTCGACGGCCTGCTGGAGGCCGGTGACGCTGTCGGCTATGGCGTCGGCGGTCTGGACGCAGTCGATGGCCTTGTTCACGGCGTCGCAGCCCGCGCTCGCGCCGACGGCGGCGAGGACGGCGACGGCCGCGAGAGCGGCGGTGGCGATGCGTCGGCGGTGGCGCGCGGCCATGGAGCGGTTCCCTCTCCGTGGGTGGTGACGGTGGGGCGCGCGGTGTCGTCCGTGCGCCCCACCGAGGTCACTCCTGAAAACGCCGTATCGCGCTACGCGGTTGCCTCCAGGGCCGCCCGCTGGATCGCCGTGAGCTGTTCGCAGCCCGCCGTCGCGAGGTCGAGGAGGGCGTTCAGTTCCCCGCGGTCGAAGGGTGTCGCCTCCGCCGTGCCCTGGACCTCGACGAAGCGGCCGTCGCCGGTGCAGACGACGTTCATGTCGGTCTCCGCGCGGACGTCCTCCTCGTAGCAGAGGTCGAGGAGCGGCACGCCGGCCACGATGCCCACGGAGACGGCCGAGACGGTGCCGGTCAGCGGCTGCCGGGTGGCCTTGATGAGCTTCCTGCGCTGCGCCCAGGCGACGGCGTCGGCGAGTGCCACGTACGCGCCGGTGATCGCGGCGGTGCGGGTGCCGCCGTCGGCCTGGAGGACGTCGCAGTCGAGGACGACGGTGTTCTCGCCGAGTGACTTGGTGTCGACGACGGCGCGCAGGGAGCGGCCGATGAGGCGGCTGATCTCGTGCGTACGGCCGCCGATCCTGCCCTTGACCGACTCGCGGTCGCCGCGGGTGTTGGTGGAGCGGGGCAGCATGGCGTACTCCGCGGTGACCCAGCCCTCTCCGCTGCCCTTGCGCCAGCGCGGCACGCCTTCGGTGAGGGAGGCGGTGCAGAGGACCTTCGTGTCGCCGAAGGAGACGAGGACGGAGCCCTCGGCGTGCTTGCTCCAGCCGCGCTCGATGGTGACCGGGCGGAGCTGTTCGGGGGTGCGGCCGTCGATTCGAGACATGGCGCCGAGCCTATCCGTAACTGCGTCAGGGGCCTCTCCCGCGGTGGGAGAGGCCCCTGGGCACCTGCGTCCGCGTACGGGTGTGTGAGCGGGCGGGCTCACATCATGTCTTCGATCTCCGCGGCGATCGGGTCGGCGTCGGTGCCGATGACGACCTGGATGGCGGTGCCCATCTTGACGACGCCGTGGGCGCCGGCGGCCTTCAGGGCGGCCTCGTCGACCAGCGAGGCGTCGTGCACCTCGGTGCGGAGCCGGGTGATGCAGCCCTCGATCTCGTCGATGTTGTCGATGCCGCCGAGCCCGGCAACGATCTTCTCAGCCTTGCTGGCCATGTCCTTACTCCCTGAGCCGAACCGCTGTGTCGAAAACTGGTCTACACCACCCCGGGAACGCCCGCAAAGCGCCGGGCCAGAACACCGCGCCCGTCTACGTGGCCTTTATCACGAGTGCGGCATTTGCACCCCGTCTGTCCGAGGCCACAGAATTCATGGGTTCCTTATCCCGCCTTCACCGTGCTACAACAGGTCTACACCACAGGTGGTGTAGACCACACGGGGCTGTTTCACCCCGTTCACTCCCCCCTTCCCGTCCCCCGGGCAGCCCCGGCACATGGAGGAAGTATGAGCACCGCCACCGAGACAACGGCGGCCCCCGCGAAGAAGCGGGGTTCCGGTCTGTTCCAGGGCCTGCAGAAGGTCGGCCGCAGCCTTCAGCTCCCGATCGCCGTGCTGCCGGCGGCGGGCATCCTGCTCCGGCTGGGGCAGCCCGACGTGTTCGGTGACGACGGACTCGGCTGGCACAAGGTCGCCTCCGTCTTCGCGACCGCGGGCGGAGCCGTGTTCGACAACCTGCCCCTGCTCTTCTGCGTCGGCGTCGCGATCGGCTTCGCCAAGAAGTCGGACGGCTCCACCGCGCTCGCGGCCCTGGTCGGCTTCCTCGTCTACAGCAACGTCCTCAAGGCGTTCCCGCTGTCCGAGCAGCACATCGAGAACGGCAAGATAGTCGAGGCGACGTACAACAACCCGGGCGTCCTCGGCGGCATCCTGCTGGGTCTGCTGTCCGCCGTGCTGTGGCAGCGGTTCCACCGCACCAAGCTGGTGGACTGGCTCGGCTTCTTCAACGGCCGCCGGCTCGTCCCGATCATCATGGCGTTCGTCGGCACGGTCTTCGGCGTCTTCTTCGGCCTGGTCTGGGAGCCGATCGGTAACGGCATCTCCGACGTCGGCAAGTGGATCACCGGTCTCGGCGCCGTGGGCGCGGGTCTGTTCGGTCTGATCAACCGCGCGCTGATCCCGGTCGGCATGCACCAGTTCGTGAACGCCGTCTCCTGGTTCCAGATCGGCGACTACAAGAACTCCGCGGGCGTCATCGTGCACGGCGACCTGAACCGCTTCTTCGCCGGTGACCCGACCGCCGGACAGTTCATGTCGGGCTTCTTCCCGATCATGATGTTCGGTCTGCCGGCCGCCGCGCTCGCCATCGCGCACACCGCCCGCCCCGAGCGCCGCAAGGCCGTCATGGGTCTGATGCTCTCGGTCGCGCTGACGTCCTTCGTCACCGGTGTCACCGAGCCGATCGAGTTCTCGTTCATGTTCATCGCCCCGGTGCTGTACGGGATCCACGCGGTCCTCACCGCGCTGTCCATGGCGATCACCTGGGCGCTCGGCGTCCACGCCGGCTTCACGTTCTCGGCCGGTGCGATCGACTACCTCCTGAACTGGAACCTCGCCACCAAGCCCTGGCTGATCATCCCGATCGGCCTGGTGTTCGGAGCGATCTACTACTTCGTCTTCCGGTTCGCCATCGTCAAGTTCAACCTCACCACCCCGGGCCGCGAGCCCGAGGAGGAGGTCGAGGACCTGACCAAGGCCTGACCCCCGGGCACAGGAGGGCCCCGGAACCAGCGTGGTTCCGGGGCCTTCGTATGCATGGGGGCGGCTAGAGCTCGTACGTCGCCCGTGGCACCGCCAGTTCGACCGGCCCCGGGTAGACCGCGCGGGCGTCCGCCAGGTTGACCTGGGGATCCGTCCACGGCGGGATGTGGGTGAGGACGAGGCGGCGGGCCCGGGCGCGGGCGGCGGTCTCGCCCGCCTCACGGCCGTTCAGGTGGAGGTTCGGAATGTCCTCCTTGCCGTGGGTGAACGCGGCCTCGCACAGGAACAGGTCCGCGTCGCGCGCGAGTTCGTCCAGCGCCTCGCTCACACCGGTGTCGCCCGAGTAGGTGAGCGAGCTGCCGCCGTGCTCGATCCGGATGCCGTACGCCTCCACCGGGTGGCGTACGCGCTCCGTGTGCACGGTGAACGGGCCGATCTCGAACGTGCCCGGTTTGACCGTGTGGAAGTCGAAGACCTCGCTCATCGAGGAGGCCGAGGGCGTGTCGCCGTAGGCGGTGGTCAGGCGCTGTTCGGTGCCCTCCGGGCCGTAGACCGGGATGGGGGCGCAGCGGCCGCCGTCGTGGCGGTAGTAGCGCGCGACGAAGTACCCGAGCATGTCGATGAAGTGGTCGGCATGCAGGTGGCTCAGGAAGATGGCGTCAAGGTCGTAGAGACCGCAGTGGCGCTGCAACTCGCCCAGGGCGCCGTTGCCCATGTCGAGCAGCAGCCGGAAGCCGTCGGCCTCGACGAGGTAGCTCGAGCAGGCCGATTCCGCGGACGGAAACGACCCCGAGCAGCCGACGACGGTGAGCTTCATAGAGCTGGAACCTCCGTGGCGGGACGTGCGCAAGGCAGGGACGGGGAACGGTGACGGGGGTCGTGCGGTCCGTCGAGCGTAAGGCGCAAAAGGGCGGGTAGCTCCTCCGCCAGGGGCCGTTGTGGGGGAACTCACCTGTGGTGTCACCGGTTCGGCTGGAACAAGGGCGCGCGCGGCGCACGATACGGCGCACTTGAGTTGCGGAAGGCGGGCAGTGAGGCCAACGCGCCGGTACCGTCATCCATATGGACACGTCGTGGTGGCTCGCGCTTGCGGCAGTGGTGCTGCTCGCGCTGGTCGCGACGCTGGTGGACGGATGGGGGCGCGGGCGGCGCCACCGTGCCGCGGCCGCGCGTCCGCCGGGGCGTGCCCGGGTGCATCCGCGGCCGGCCGAGATCTGGTGGGCGAGCGTGCCCTACGGGGACCGGCCGGGCGGCAAGGAGCGGCCGTGCCTGGTGCTGACGGTGCGCGGGGACAGCGCGACGGTCGCGCGGATCACCAGCCGGTACCACGACGGGCGGACGGGCGTGATCCCGCTCCCGCCGGGGTCGGTCGGCGACACCCAGGGGCGGCCCAGCTTCCTGGAGACGGACGAGCTGCGGGACGTGCCGCTGTGGGACTTCCGGCGCCGGGTGGGGGTGGTGGACCCCGCGCTGTGGGACCAGGTGCGGTACCTGGCCGGGTGAGCGTGTTCATGGTCAACCTCATGGCTTGGTCACCGTGACCGTGACGGTCCACCGCTGGATGCCGAGGCACGACGTCTGGCCGGGGCGTTTGGCGCACAGCGGGCGGGTGGCGCTCAGCTGTGCGGTGCCGGGCGCGGCGGCGTCGAAGGCGGCCACGGCGTCGCCCGGCTGTACGACGAAACCGGCGTTGGTGGCCTTCAGCGCCGCGCCGGTGGCGGTGACGGGCGTCCAGGGGCGGTCCTTGGTGCCGTCCAGGGTGAGGCGGATCTGTCCGCCGGTGCTCAGGCACACGGTGCGGCCGCTGTCGGCGGCGGTGAGCTGCACGTGAGGGGTGCAGCCGGTGGGAGTGGCCGTGGGGGCCGCTGCCCCGGAGGAGGGCGCCGAGGGTGAGGTCGGGGACGCCGATCCGGACTCGGGCGCCGACGGGGACGCCGGCCCCGAGGCCGACCCGGACACCGACGGGGACGGCGACACCGCGCCGCTGCCGGCCGCTCCTGGCCCACTGTGCGTGCCGCAGCCCGCGAGCAGGAGCGCCGCTGCCGCGACGGCGATGACAGTGGTCCGCTGAGCGGTGGTACGGCGCATGAGGGCCGCCTCTCGTTACTCGTGCCCGTGTGTGCCGGTGTGACGTTTCTCCAGCGCATCAGGATCCCCACGCGCTCGCAAACGGGCCCCGGCCCACACGCCCGGCCGGGGCCCCTTCGCGCACAGGTGCGTCAGCTGGTCGTCAGGGCGGTGTCGTCGACGACGAAGCTGGTCTGCAGCGAGGAGTCCTCCACGCCGCTGAACTTCAGGGTGACCGTGGACCCCGCGAACGAGGACAGGTCGAAGGACTTCTGGGTGTAACCGGAGGCCGCGTTGACGTTGGAGTACGTCGCCAGCGTGGTCGACCCGGCGGTCACCGTCAGCTTGTCGTACGCGGTGCTGCCGGTCTCCGCGGTGTCGATGTGCAGGTAGAAGGTGAGGGTGGCCTTGCAGCCGGACGGGATGGTCACCGACTGGGACAGCGTGTCGGTGTGCGAGGAGCCGTATCCGTCGAGCCAGGCGTAGTAGGAGCCGCTGTGCGCCGCCTCACCGCTGCCGTTGGTGATGACGCCGCTGGAGGCGCTCCAGGTGGTGTTGCCCGACTCGAAGCCCGGGTTCCCGAGCAGCTGCGCCGAGGAGCAGGTGCCGCCGCCGGAGGAGCCGACCGTCCAGGTGAAGGAGGTGGAACCGGAGGCGCCGGTCGCGTCCTTGGCGGTGACGGTCACGCTGTAGGTGCCCGCGGTGGAGGCGGTGCCGGAGATCAGGCCGGTCGAGCTGTTGATCGACAGGCCGGTGGGCAGTCCGGTGGCGCTGTAGGTGAGCGCGGCGCCCGCGCTGTCCGTCGCCTTGATCTGCAGGCTGACCGAGCTGCCGGTCGTGGTGGACTGGTTGCCCGGGTTGGTGACGGTCACCGTGTTGCCGGTGCTGCTGCCGGAGGAGAAGGCGGTCGTGCCGTTGGGGGTGCCCCAGCCGGTCGGGCCGTCGTAGCCGGTGCCCGCGGTGCAGAAGTACGAGGTCGAGCAGGAGCCGTTGCTGCCGCTGGTGACGTCGTACAGGTTGCTCGTGTGCGAGTAGGGGTACTTCGCCGGGTAGTCGCTGGAGCCCGGGGTGCCCGCGAGGGCGTAGACGCCGGCGATGATCGGGGCGGAGGCGCTGGTGCCGCCGTAGACCGCCCAGCCGGAGCCGCCGTAGGTGTCGTAGACCGCGACGCCGGTGGCCGGGTCGGCGACCGCGGAGACGTCGGCCTCCATGCGCTTGGAGCAGCCGGTGTCGGTCTGCCAGCTCGGCTTCGGGTCGTAGGCGGAGCAGCCGGAGCCGGTGCCCTCGGTGGAGCTGGTGTGCCAGACGCTCTCGCTCCAGCCGCGGGAGTTGGAGGCGGTGGTCAGCGCGGTGCCGCCGACGGCGGTGACGTACTGGGAGGTCGCCGGGTACTCGGCGCCGTAGGCGGAGTCGCCCGCGGAGACCGTGATCGCGACGCCCGGGTGCTTGAAGTAGGAGGTGTCCTCGCTGGTCTGGGAGGAGGACTCGGAGCCGCCCCAGCTGTTGGAGACGAACTTGGCGCCCAGCGAGACGGCCTCGTTCTCGGCGATGCCGAGGTCGGTGTCGTTGGCGGAGTTGGCCTCGACGAGGATGATGCTGCAGTTGGGGCAGACGGCGCTGACCATGTCGACGTCGAGCGCCTCCTCACCGGCCCACCCGGAGTCGTTCGTGGGCAGCGAGGTGGTCGAACCGGTCTGGCTGACCTGCTTGAAGCAGCCGTTGGCCTTGGTGCACGCCGACAGGCCGTACGTCGAGCGGTAGGTGGCCAGGTCGGACTCGGCGTTGGGGTCGTTGTAGGCGTCGACCACCGCGACGGTCAGGCCGGAGCCGCCGGTCGAGGGCAGGTTGTAGGCGCTGTGCAGGTTGGCGGGACTCAGTCCGGAAGGCGCGGCGGCGGCGAGGGCCGAGGCCAGCCGCTGCTCGATGTCGGTGCGGCGCTGGGCGAAGCAGGACGCCTGGCCGGGCTTCGCGGTGGCGCACAGGTGCTGGGTCGGGACCTTCTGGCCGGCCTTGCCGGTCGAGTGGACGGTCTGCCGCTGGGGGTCGGTGAGCGCCTTGGCGTTCTGGGACGTGCGCGTGGTGTGCGCGGTGGCGGTGGGCGCCGTCTGCGCGCCCGCGGGCGGGGCCGCCAGGAACCCGGCGACGGTGAGGGTGAGGGCCGGGACGGCGGCGGTCAGGAGTCTTCGAAGACTCCGGCGCCGCTTGTTGAGGCGTGACTCACGCATGGGGGTGTTGCCTCCATCGGTCGAGGCCGGCACCGCGCGGGCCTGGGTGGGGCCGTACGCGGAACCACAGCCGGAAGTGGGGATTCGCGAGCCGAGTGCAGGCCGTGACGCGCGTAGCGGCGGTGGGACGCGAGTCATGGGCATGACACTTAGAACACCCTGCGATGTCAATGAGCGCGACATGACAGGACGGGCAGAACGTAGCCCCGCACGCCCCCGAAAGGCTCCCCCGGGAGAAGATCTTTGCCGCACCGTAGGCAACGCTTAGCCCCCTCATAGGAGGGGGTTGGCGCTTCGATGAGAGGCGGGCCCTGCCGAGGGCTCAGGCCCAGAGCTGGCCCTGGAGCGTCCCGATGGCCTCTTCCGTGGTGGCGGCCGTGTAGACGCCGGTCGAGAGGTACTTCCAGCCGCCGTCGGCCACGACGAAGACGATGTCGGCGCTCTCGCCCGCCTTGACGGCCTTCTTGCCGACGCCGATCGCCGCGTGCAGCGCGGCGCCGGTGGAGATGCCCGCGAAGATGCCCTCCTGCTCGAGCAGTTCACGGGTCCGGGTCACCGCGTCCGCCGAGCCGACGGAGAAGCGGCTGGTGAGGACGGAGGCGTCGTACAGCTCCGGCACGAAGCCCTCGTCGAGGTTCCGCAGGCCGTACACCAGGTCGTCGTAGCGCGGTTCGGCGGCGACGATCTGCACGTCCGGCTTGTTCTCGCGCAGGTAGCGGCCCACGCCCATGAGGGTGCCGGTGGTGCCGAGCCCGGCCACGAAGTGCGTGATGGACGGCAGGTCGGCGAGGATCTCGGGGCCGGTCGTCGCGTAGTGCGCGCCCGCGTTGTCCGGGTTGCCGTACTGGTAGAGCATCACCCAGTCCGGGTGCTCGGCCGCCAGCTCCTTGGCGACGCGCACGGCCGTGTTCGAGCCGCCCGCCGCCGGGCTGGAGATGATCTCGGCGCCCCACATGGCGAGCAGTTCCCGGCGCTCCTGCGAGGTGTTCTCGGGCATCACGCACACCATGCGGTAGCCCTTGAGCTTGGCCGCCATGGCCAGGGAGATGCCGGTGTTGCCCGAGGTGGGCTCGAGGATCGTGCAGCCGGGGGTGAGGCGGCCGTCCTTCTCCGCCTGCTCGATCATGTGCAGCGCGGGGCGGTCCTTGACCGAGCCGGTCGGGTTGCGGTCCTCCAGCTTGGCCCAGATACGGACGTCGGGGGACGGCGACAGCCGCGGCAGGCGCACCAGGGGGGTGTTGCCCACCGCGGCCAGCGGGGAGTCGTAGCGCATCGGGATCAGCGACCGTCGGGCTCAGGCCATGCCGCCGGCGACGGCCGGCAGGATCGTCACGTTGTCGCCGTCGGCGACCTTGGTGTTGATGCCGTCGAGGAAGCGGACGTCCTCGTCGTTCAGGTAGACGTTCACGAAGCGGCGCAGCTCGCCGCCGTCCACGATGCGGGCCTGGATGCCCGGGTGACGGGTCTCGAGGTCGGCGAACAGGTCGGCGAGGGTCTCCCCGGTGCCTTCCACCGCCTTCTGGCCGTCGGTGTACTGGCGGAGGATGGTCGGGATGCGGACCTCGATGGCCATGGTTGCGGGCTCCTGTCGGAAGGATGGCGGGTCGGAGAGCGCGCGGCGGCGCGAGAACGTGCGTGGTGGTACGCGGGTCGGGCGCCGCGGCTCACGGCCGTACGGCGGCAGGGACAGCGTCAACAGATGGCGCTGGCGAGCCTGCACAGGTCGACGTGCAGCCGCGCCACGAGCAGTGCGCCCGGCGTCTTGTCGCTCACGTCGTTCAGAACCATGCGCTCATCGTAACGATTCCCCACCCGCCCCCCGGAGTGTGATCTCGCTGTTCGGACAGATTTCATCCGAGGCGCGAGACGGGAGGTCGGCCACCGGGATCAGGGGCGGACGACTGCGGGGTCAGTACGACTCCACGATCTCGACCTCTTCCTCCGTGACCTCGCCCTCCACGATCCGGAACGAGCGGAACTGGAAGGGGCCCGCGCCGTCGGTGTCGGCGGTGGAGACCAGGACGTAGTGGGCGCCGGGCTCGTTGGCGTAGGAGATGTCCGTGCGGGACGGGTAGGCCTCGGTCGCGGTGTGGGAGTGGTAGATGACCACCGGGTCCTCGTCGCGGTCGTCCAGCTCCCGGTAGAGCTTGAGCAGATCGCCGGAGTCGAACTCGTAGAACGTGGGCGAGCGGGCCGCGTTCAGCATGGGGATGAAGCGCTCGGGGCGGTCGGAGCCGGCCGGGCCGGCGACGACGCCGCACGCCTCGTCGGGGTGGTCCTGGCGCGCGTGGGCGACGATCTGGTCGACGAGGGCCTGGGTGATGGTCAGCATGACGGTCAGGATAAGCAGGAAATCAGAGGGGGCCGCGCGCAGCGCGTCAGGTAGGGCGGTGGTGGGTGACGGTGGGCCGTCCCGTACCGAAGGGTGGTACGGGACGGCCCACATCGTGAGCTACGCGTGAGCCGGGAGACTCAGGGGAGACTCAGCGGACCTTCTCCAGCTCCTGCTCGCGGCGCTGGGTGACCTGCGGGTTGCGGGCCTTCAGCACCGCCCAGCCGACGGCCAGGGCGGCCGCCCAAACCGCCATCACATACAGGCAGACGCGGGAGTCGGCGTCGTAGGCGATCAGGCAGGTGACGAAGAGCAGGAACGCGATGGCGATCCAGCTGCACACCGCGCCGCCCGGCGCCGGGAAGGAGGAGGCGGGCAGCCGGCCCGCGTCCACCGCGCGGCGGTACAGGACGTGGCTGACCAGGATCATCAGCCAGGTCCAGATGCCGGCCGCGGTGGCCACCGAGGTGACGTAGCCGAACGCCTTCTCCGGGACGACGTAGTTGAGGACCACGCCGATGCCCATGAAGGCGACCGAGACGGTGATGCCGAGGGCCGGGGTCTTCGAGGCGGACAGCCTGCTGAAGACGCGGGGCGCCTCGCCGTTGTCCGCGAGGGTGCGCAGCATGCGGCCCGTGGAGTACATGCCCGAGTTGCAGGACGACAGGGCCGCGGTGAGCACCACGAAGTTGACGATGCCCGCCCCGGCCGGGATGCCGATGACCGCGAACGCCTTCACGAAGGGGCTGACGCCCGCCGCGAACTCGGTCCACTTCACCACGCACAGGATCACGGTGAGGGCGCCGACGTAGAACAGGGCGATGCGCCAGGGCAGGGTGTTGATCGCCTTGGGGAGGGTCTTCTCCGGGTCCTCGGACTCGCCCGCGGTGACACCGACCAGCTCGACGGCGAGGTAGGCGAACATGACGCCCTGCAGGGTCATCAGGGAAGAGCCGATGCCCTTGGGGAAGAAGCCGTCGAACTGCCAGAGGTTGGAGACCGTGGCGGTGTCACCGGCCGCGCTGAAGCCGAAGGTCAGCACGCCGAGACCGATGACGATCATGCCGATCAGCGCGGTGACCTTGACCATCGAGAACCAGAACTCGATCTCGCCGAACAGCTTCACCGAGATCAGGTTGGCCACGAACAGGACCACCAGGAAGACCAGCGCCGTCACCCACTGCGGGATCGACGGGAACCAGTAGTGGACGTAGATCGCGGCGGCCGTCAGCTCGGCCATGCCGGTCACCACCCACATCAGCCAGTACGTCCAGCCGGTGAAGTAGCCGAAGAACGGGCCGAGGAACTCGCGGGAGTACTCCGCGAAGGAGCCCGACACCGGGCGGTACAGAAGCAGCTCGCCGAGCGCCCGCATGATGAAGAAGATGATCACGCCGGCGAGGGCGTACATGAGGATCAGGCTGGGCCCGGCCTTGGCGATGTTCGCCCCCGCGCCCAGGAACAGGCCGACGCCGATCGCGCCGCCGATCGCGATCATCTGGACCTGACGGCTGCCGAGCCCGCGCTCGTACCCCTCCTCAGGGGTGTTCTCCTTCTCGACCTGCGCTGAGGTCATGTGTGGTGCGCCTTTCTCCATGCCGACCCGGGCCTCTCGTCGGCCGCGGATCGTCTCGATCCCCCCGGATTGATGGAGCGAGCGGGCACGGGCTCTCCCGGGTCCGCTCATGCCTGGCCGACGGTCGTCGGCTCGGTGGCGCACCCGGCGCAACATGGGTGGTGTTCGCCGGGCGGTCGTGAAGATTTATCACGACCGCAACACTGATCACCTGGACGCGATGTGGCACAGCACACAGCAAGAAGCGGACAAAGTACGCACGAACGGCCCATACATGGCCGCAATGGTGACGCGATCGTTATCCGGATTTGAGCGTCCGCTGAGCGAACACACAATCCACACAGGTCAGGGCATAAGGGTGGTGACGAGTGTCTCCTGGAGACCGCCGAGCCACAGATACGCCATCACCATCGGCTTGCGCGGATCCTCGTCCGGCAGCCGGTACAGCTCGTCGGTGTCGTCCTCGTCGGCGACCTCGAGCCGGGAGCCGATCGCGAGGCGCAGGTCGTTCAGGGCGCCGAGCCACTGCTCGCACTCCCCGCGCGACAGCTTGAGCACGCCGCCCTCCCGGCTCACCGAGGTCAGCGCGTCCAGGGTGCGGATCACCGCCAGAGCGTTCTCGCGTTTGCGGGCGCGCAGGTCGTTCTCGGTGAAGCGGCGGAACTCGGCGGAGTGGGCGCGCGACTCGTCGGCCTCACCGGGCGTGACGGGCTCGCTGCCCGGGTCGCCGTACGCGTCCGGGAACAGCCGGCGCAGCACCGGGTCGGCGGGCGGTTCGCTCGGGCCCTCGGCGAACAGCTCGGCGAGCGGATCCTCGGGGGCGTTCTCGGCGGGGCCCGGCCCGATGAGTTCCAGCAGCTGTACGGCCAGCGAGCGGATGATCGAGATCTCGACGTCGTCGAGGGCGACGGCCGCGCCGCCGCCGGGGAGCGGTTCGAAGTGTCCTGACATGAAGGGAGGTCGCTACTTCCGGTCCTGCTGGAGGGTGGCCCACAAGCCGTAGCCGTGCATCGCCTGCACGTCGCGTTCCATCTCCTCGCGCGTGCCGCTGGAGACGACCGCCCGGCCCTTGTGGTGGACGTCGAGCATGAGCTTGGTGGCCTTGTCCTTGGAATAGCCGAAGTACGTCTGGAAGACGTACGTCACGTAGCTCATGAGGTTGACCGGGTCGTTGTGGACGATCGTGACCCAGGGGACGTCGGGCTCGGGTACGGCGAACTCTTCCTCCGCCGACTGCGTTCGTTCGATCTCTACGGGAGCGGGTGACGTCACAAGCCCCATGCTGCCACCCGAGGGGGGGCGTCGCACAAACGGGCACCTCCACCCGGCCCGCAAATCGTCAGACTGACGAGATGAGGAGTACGATCGGCTGTCCCAGGCACTTGAAGCACCGTTGGGTGCACCCGAACAGTCGTGTGTGAGGAGAGCTTTGGTGGGCGTAGCGGACCTTGGGTTGCCGGTGGACGTTCCCTCGACGGCGCTCTTCACCGACCACTACGAGCTGACGATGCTGCAGGCCGCCCTCAGGGCCGGCACCGCCGAGCGGCGCTCGGTCTTCGAGGTCTTCACCCGGCGGCTGCCCGACGGCCGCCGCTACGGCGTGGTGGCCGGTACCGGGCGCGTCCTGGACGCGGTGGAGAACTTCCGCTTCGACGCGGGCGTCCTCGGCTTCCTGCGCGAGCGCCGGGTCGTCGACGACGAGACGCTGGACTGGCTCGCCGGCTATCGCTTCAGCGGCGACATCTGGGGCTACCCGGAGGGCGAGGTGTACTTCCCCGGCTCGCCGATCATGCGGGTCGAGGGCTCCTTCGCCGAGTGCGTGCTGCTGGAGACCGTCGTCCTGTCGATCCTCAACCACGACTCGGCCGTCGCGGCCGCCGCCTCGCGCATGGCCTCCGCCGCCGGGGGCCGGCCGCTGATCGAGATGGGCGCCCGGCGCACCCACGAGCTGGCGGCCGTGGCCGCCTCCCGCGCCGCGTACGTCGGCGGCTTCACCACCACCTCGGACCTGGCGGCCGGCTTCCGGTACGGCATTCCGACGGTCGGGACCTCCGCGCACGCCTTCACGCTGCTGCACGACAGCGAGCGGGACGCCTTCCGGGCCCAGGTGGAGTCGCTGGGCCGGGGCACCACGCTGCTCGTGGACACCTACGACGTCACGGAGGCCGTCCGGCTGGCCGTCGAGGTGGCCGGGCCCGAGTTGGGTGCCGTGCGCATCGACTCGGGCGACCTGCTGCTGGTCGCGCACCGGGTGCGGCAGCAGCTGGACGCGCTGGGCGCCTCCCACGCGAAGATCATCGTGACCTCGGACCTGGACGAGTACGCCATCGCCTCGCTGGCGGCGGCGCCCGTGGACGCGTACGGCGTGGGCACCCGGCTGGTGACGGGCTCCGGGCACCCGACCTGCTCGATGGTCTACAAGCTGGTCGCCCGCGCCGAGTCGGCGGACCCGAAGGCGCCGCTGGTGCCGGTGGCGAAGAAGTCGACCGGCGGCAAGACGTCCGTCGGCGGGCGCAAGTGGGCGGCGCGGCGGCTGGACGAGCACGGGGTGGCCGAGGCCGAGGTGGTCGGCGTCGGGCCGGTGCCGGACGAGCTGGCGGACCGGCAGCTGCTGGTGCAGCTGGTCAAGGAGGGCGAGGTGATCTCGCGGGAGCCGCTGGACGTCGTCCGGGACCGGCACGCGGCCGCCCGCGCCAACCTGCCGTTGTCGGCGACGCAGCTGTCGCGCGGTGAGCCGGTGATCCCGACCGAGTACGTCTGACGCCTCGCTGTTGACGCTCCGGGAGGACCATGGAGGAAGGGGCGGGCCGCGGCTTCGGCCGCTGCTCGCCTGAGGGCGCATGAGCGGACGGCGGGCGGGAATGCGACGGCAACGCACCCCGCGCACCGGGCCGACCGCCCGATGCCCTCTCCCGCCCGGCCCCCGAAGTCTCTAGGCTCGGTAGGTCATGTAGTTCACGGACGGCCGGGCCCGCACCCTCCACACCCGAACCGCTGCCAAGCCGAAGGACACCGACCATGCGCCGCGCCTTGATCGTCGTAGACGTGCAGAACGACTTCTGTGAGGGTGGCAGCCTCGCGGTGGCCGGGGGTGCCGATGTGGCTGCCGCGATCACCGAGCTGATCGGGCAGGCCCCGGCCGGGTACCGCCATGTGGTGGCCACCCGGGACCACCACATCGCCCCCGGGGGCCACTTCGCCGACAACCCCGACTACGTCCACTCGTGGCCCGCACACTGCGTGGCGGGCACGGAGGGTGTGGGCTTCCACCCGAACTTCGCCCCGGCGGTCGCCTCCGGCGCGGTCGACGCCGTGTTCGACAAGGGGGCGTACTCGGCGGCGTACAGCGGGTTCGAGGGAGTCGACGAGAACGGGGGCGCCCTCGGGGACTGGCTGCGGGAGCGGGAGATCGACGAGGTGGACGTGGTGGGGATCGCCACGGACCACTGCGTGCGCGCCACCGCGCTGGACGCGGTGCGCCGCGGCTTCCGTACGCAGGTCCTGCTGGACCTGACCGCCGGGGTGGCCGAGGAGACCACGGAGCGCGCGCTGGAGGAGCTCCGGGAGGCGGGCGTGGAGCTGTCCGGCAAGCCGGTGGTGTCCTGACCCCCGCCGCGCCCCCGCACCCGCGTCCCGCGGCTCCCGTGCGCCTCAGCGGGTCACGACTGGGCCGTCCGTCTCAGCAGGGACCGGATCGGGTGCCACAGCTCGACCGACAGGTCCTGTGCCGCGGTGTCCGGGGCCGTGCGCCATATCAGGCCGTCCGGGTGGTGCAGGACCGCCGTGACCTCGTCCGGGGACGGCGGGGCCGCGTTACCGCGCAGGTAGACCGCGCGCAGGCCCAGGTTGCGCAGACGCGTCAGGGCGCGGGCACGGTTCTGGGCGTGAACCAGGACGCGGACCGAACCGGCGCCCGAACCCGGGCTGGGCAGGTTCAGAGCCACCACCACACTGCCGTGCGGCAGCTTGCAGAATCCTCCTGCGGCCATGCGCGTCACATCCCCGTGAGACCTGGTGTCAATAAGAGAGCCACAGCAGGCACCTAAGCACGATCGGCGGCCGCCCGCCAAGGGGCTGCCGCCGATACGCCTCTGACCTGCGGAAATGTCGACTACTTCACCGCGGGTCCGACTTCCAGCTCGATCGTCGAGCCGTTCACGCCCTGCTTGACGATCTTGATTTTGGTGTTGGTGTCAGTGATCTTGACCCCGGCCGCCGGGTTCGAGGCGTCGTAGTAGGTGCTGGTGTGGTCGTTGAAGACCGACACGCCCTTCGACGACTTGATCTTCGTCGCGACGCCCTCCTTGTGCAGGGTGATGCCGTCGGTGCGCTCCAGGCTGAAGGGTGAGTCGTAGGCCTGGATGCGGTTGCGCATCAGCGTGCCGTCGGACCACTTCAGCGGGGTGGGGTGCGAGTCGATCGGCAGGATCAGGCCGGTGCCGGCGTGGTCCTTGGTGTTGTCGTCCGCCTGGGAGGTGTCCCACTTCCAGATCAGCAGGCCGTTCTGGTACGGGTAGTGCTCCACCCAGTCCGGACGGGCCGGCGCGAAGCCGAAGTTGTACGGGCCGACCTTGAGGGTCTTGTCGTACGACACGTACTGGCGGTTCTCGGCGATGTAGTACTGCTTGTAGTCCTTGGTGAAGGACGCGCCGATGCGGGAGAAGCCGTTCGCGGTCCAAGCGGCGTCCGCGCTCTCGGCGTTGTCCGAGAACAGCGCCGAACCGTCGGCGGTCAGCGCGATCTCGTCGGCCGCGAAGCCCTTCAGGGCCACACCGCCGTCCGTCTGGTAGCGGAAGCGGAGCTGGATCTTCTTGCCCGCGTAGGCGTCGAGGGGGTACGACAGCTTCTTGTAGCCGTCGACCGTGCCGGTCAGGGCCGGGGTGTTGCTGGCGTCACGCGGGATGGCCTGGCCGTCCACCGTGCCGTCCAGCGCGGTCCAGTTGGCGCCGCCGTCGGTCGACACCTCGGTGTAGAGGTAGTCGTAGTTGGCCTCGATGTCGTAGTAGCCGTCGAGGGTCAGCATGGCCGAGGACTTGCCGGTGAGGTCCACGGAACGGGTCAGCGTGTTCTTCAGGTCGTTGCCGCTGCCGCTCCACCACTGGGTCGAGCCCTGCGCGGGGGTGACGACCTGGGTGGTGACCGCCTTGTCGGGCAGGTTGACCACCAGCGCCTGCCGGTACTTGGTGTTGTACTCGGCGACGCCCAGCTTGTGCCAGGACTTGATGCCGGCCTTCGCGGTGTCGTAGTTGAGCCAGCCCAGCTGGAGCTTGTCCCAGGCGTTCATGTCGCCGGGGAGGTCGCCGATGGCCTCCTTGCCGGTGCCCAGCCAGGAGCCGGATGACATCAGCGTCCAGAAGCCGGTGGAGTTCTCGCCGCCGTTGGTGTCGTACTCGTCCGGCAGGCCGAGGTCGTGGCCGTACTCGTGGGCGTAGACGCCCAGGCCGCCGTTCTCCGGCTGGATGGTGTAGTCGCCGACCCAGATGCCGCTGTCGCCGATCTGCGTGCCGCCCAGCTTGTTGCCCGCCGGGCCGGTGGAGCCGGCGTCGGTGCCGAACGCGTACCAGCGGTGGGCCCAGATCGCGTCGGTGCCCTGGACGCCGCCGCCCGCGGACTCGTCCTCGCCGGCGTGCACGATCTGGAAGTGGTCGATGTAGCCGTCGGGCTCGTTGAAGTTGCCGTCGCCGTCGTAGTCGTAGCGGTCCCACTGGTCGAAGCGCGCCAGGTCCGCCTTGATGTCCGCGTCGGACTTGCCGGCCGCCTTCTGCTGGGCGACCCAGGCGCTCACGCCGTCACTGACGACGTTCCACACGCTCGGGCAGTTGGTGGAACCGCAGGCGTTGTTGCCGTAACGGGCCTCGTTGTACGGGACCTTCACCCAGTCGGCGACCTCGCCGTCCACCGAGTAGCGGCCCGAGGACTGCTTCTCGTAGTACTTCTTCACCGACTCGACGTTGCTGCCGGTGCCGAAGTACAGGTCCTGGAAGTGCTTCTGGTTGTAGTCCTTCTGCCAGGCCGTCGAGTTGTCCTTCGTACGGTCCGGCGCGGCTATCCGGTTGTGCAGGGGGCCCGCCGTGCCGCCGAAGTTGGGGTCGGTCTTGTCGCCGAACTCGACCAGGATGGTGAAGATCTTGTCGGTCTTCTCCCGGCTCAGCTCGACGTACTTGGGGTCGCCCTTCTTGCTCTTGAGCTCGACGACCTTCGAGCCGTTGCGCTCCTTGGCCTGGGCCTTGCCGGATATGACCTGGTTGAGGGCCTCCTGGCGCTGGGCCTCCTGGGTCTTGCTCAGCGGGCCGTCGAGGTCGTGCTCCTGCTGCTTCACCGGCGCCGGGTCGTGCCGGATGGCGGCAGCGGCCTCGGCGGCGGTGCTCGCCTCCGCGACGGCGAAGGTGGAGAACGTGGCGGAGGCCGCCGCGAGCGCGACGCCTATCGCGGCCGCTCTGAACGTCCAGGGTCTGCTGGTCACTTGAGTTCCTCCCCCGCGCCAGGGCGCACGGAAGGGGGTCCTGGTCATGGAGGGGCCCGTGCGCGCCGATCAACGCGTGTAGTCAAGTGACGACATTTGACCGGAGGTTTACAAGAAAAAACAGACCTTGACTTGGACAGGTCAAGTGCATTAACAGGACGGGGTGTCCGCTATACGAACGAGCACGGTCGGCATAATCCCCCGTCAACCGGCGCGCGCACGTGTCCAGTTGCTGGAACGCATGACTCCGTGCGCCCCTTGTGCTTCGGAACCGTGGGTTAGGTCACGCTTACCAGCCGTTCCACTCGGGCATGGTGGCGAATAGAGTCGGCGGGTGGAGCGCCGGAATGACGGCGGTTTGCCCTGTCGACACCGTTGTCATTCCCGCGATTCCGTGGCTGCACGTCCACGTGCCCCACTCCTGTCCGCAGTTGTCCGCATTCTCCCCCATCACGAGAGGCACGGGGGGAGTCCCCACCCCGAGGAATGGCCATGCCTCGTCCGAACGCCGCACAGCTCGCCTACGGTTCCTGCACCGTGATCTTCTCCACCCTCGCCATGCTGTTGCTGTCACAGACGAGTTCGGGCCTGGGGATCGCCGTGATCGCCCTGTCGGCGCTCGCACTCGGGCTGCTCGTCGCCGTGACGGTACCGCTGCCGAAGTCCGCGCCGGCCGCCGCGGAGCGGCCCGCCTCGCGACAGTACGCACCGGCGGGGCGCCCGACGGCGTCGGTCGGATCCACCGCGGCCACCGAGCCCGTACGGGAGACGGCGAACCCCTGAACCGTGCGCGCGTACGCACAAGTTCACACCGAGCACTCGAACCGGCGGGCCCGTGATGCACGGGTCCGCCGGTTCATGCGTTACGCCACCGCTCTCTCTCAGACCGCCGTGCTGACCTCCACCGTCCTGGCCGCCTTGTCGTGCAGCCCCTGTTTGTAGGGCCGGTCGAAGAAGCTCCAGCCGCCGCAGATCGCGGTCCACACGCAGGCGCAGCAGAACGCGAACGGCAGCCACAGCACCGAGGCGCGGATCAGGGACGCCTGGAGGGACGGGTTCGAGCCGTCGTCGAGGTTGGCCACGCGCATGTTCAGCAGCCTCTTGCCGAGCGTCTGCCCGGTTCTGCTGATCAGGATCGTGTCGTAGGCCGTGTAGAGCACGGCCGCGATCACGGACTGGCCGAGGGACTTGCCGGTGTCGACCTTGGTGGCCTCCACGTTGTACTCGACCGTGTGGAACGCCCAGGACAGCAGCCAGACGACCACGCCGACGAGGATCATGTCGATGATCCGCGCGAGGACGCGCTTGCCGCTGTCGGCGAGCGGGGGCATACCGGCGAGGGGGTCGGTGCCGTCGTAGGGGCCCTGCGGGCCCCCGCCGCCGTACGGGCCGCCGCCCTCGGGGCCACCACCGCCGTACGGGCCACCGCCCTCGGGGCCCCCGCCGCCGTACGAGCCGCCGCCCTCGGGGCCACCTCCCCCGTACGGGCCACCGCCCTCGGGGCCACCTCCCCCGTACGGGCCACCGCCCTCGTAAGGACCGCCGGGGTGGGAGGGGGTGTGCCGTACGGGGGGCTGCCGTCGGACGGTCGGCCGCCCGGTGGTTCCCCGCCGGGTGGTTCACCCGCGGGGCGGGGCTCGCCGCCGGGGGCTCGCCGTGGGGCGGTCGGCCGCCGGGAGGGGCTCGCCGTAGGGCGGCTCACCGCCGTGCGCGGATGCACCAGCCTGCGCAGACCTGCCGCCGAGCCGTACGCCGGCGGGCTTGAGGGACGCGGCCCCGCGGCCGGGCGGTGGTGCCCCACCGGGCGCCGAGCCGCTGCCGGGCCCGGGCGGTGTCGGGTCGCCGGCAGACGGCCGCCGGTCGGGGTCCGGGGCGTCTCCTCGGCCGGGGGGTGGCGGTTCGGTGCTCATGGCCCGAGTCGACCGCGAACCCTCCGGCTCCGCATCCCTACAGGTCCGTCCGGGTCAGCCCGCCACGAACGTGTGGGCGGCCTTGTCGTGCCAGCACTGGCGCCACGGGCGGTCGAACACGCACCACAGGACGCCGACCACCCCCACGACGAGCACACCGGGGACGCTGTAGACCAGCCAGCGGCGCAGGGCCTGGCCGAAGGTCGGGGGCTGGTGGGCCTCGATGTCCCGTACCTCCAGACCGCAGACCTTCTTGCCCAGCGTGCGCCCCCACTTGGCGGTCGGCAGCGCCTCGTAGAGGACCCCGAAGCCCAGCAGCACGGCGAGCACGATCGCGAGGTAGACCGACGTCGTGCCGTCGAGCAGCCAGACCGTGACGGTCTGCCCGGACAGCTTCGCCGCGTCGATCTTGCCGTTGATGTGGTCGATCGCCTTCGTACCCAGCGGTACCGCGGCCACGCCCGTTACCGCCGCCAGGACCAGGGTGTCGAGCAGCCGCGCCGCGAGCCTCTTGCCGAGTCCCGCGGGCCGGGCCGCCGCCTGTGCCCGGGCGGCGGCCTGGAACGGGTCCTCCACCGGCGGCTTCCAGGGTGCGACGGGCCGGTCGCCCTCGGGACCCGGGCTCGCCAGCTGGTGCACCTGCTGCGCCCACGAGGGCTGGCCGCCGCCGGGGCCGCTGGTCAGGGGCGTGGCGACCGGCGCCGCCGCCTGTTGCGGGGGCAGCCCCGCCGCGGGCGCCGCAGGCGCCGGGACGGACGGCTGCTGCGGTGCCGGGACGGGGCTCGGGGCCTCCGGGTTCAGGCCCAGCGCCTGACGGGCCGCGGCCTGGGCGCTCGCCGGGCGCGCGGCGCCGGGCTGCGCCGCACCGGGGCCGGTGCCGGGACCGGCAGCCGCCGTGCCTGTGCCCTGCTCCCCCGTGCGCGGGGAGACCGCGCGGAACTTCATGGTGCCCTCGGAGGGGGCGGGTTCGTCGGTACCGGCGGTGCCCTCCGGGCGCGCAGGCCGCCGGAGCGCCGTCGTGCCGGGCGACTCCGGGGACTCCTCGGGCCCGGGGTCGGCAGCCGGCAGCCTCGGGTCCACGGCCCGGGCGGCGCCCCAGGACACCCGGCGGTCCTGCTCGCCACCGAAGCCGGACTGCTGGGAGCGGTCGGCGCCCCAGGCCGGGGCGGGCCCCGGGTGGCCGTCGGCCTGGCCACCGCGATCGGGTTCGCCGACCGGGTCCTCGTCGAAGAAGTGCGGCCCGGTCTCCTCCACCGAGGGCTGCGCGGGGCGCGCGCCCGCCGGCGGGGAGAGCGGCTCGCCGTCGGTGGGAGCCGGCCGGCTGGTGCCCGGGACCCAGGAGACACCGTTCCAGTACCGGACATATCCGGGAATGGAGGGGTCCGGGTAGTAGCCTTCGCGGGGCCTGTCGTCGCCGGGTGCCGGGGTTGGGGCGCTCATGTCCGTCGTCCCGTATCTGCTCGGGGGGTCGTGTGAGGCTCCACATCTATCAGAAGTGTGCAGGCGGCATTGCCGGTCCGCCGGTACCCACCCCTTTCCGGGCGACACCGTGCACGCCCTTCACACGCCCGGGACACACGCCGAAGGGAATTCTCCGAAACCCGCGTGGTGGTCCCGCGCCGTCTGCCCTGCGGCTCGTTCCGCCGGGCTCCGGGTCCGGGCGGCTCGGCCTCGACGGCGGCCCGGCCGCACCGCTCACCCCGGCCCCTGCCGACGAGGGTGAGGCGGCGTGGGCCGAACGGGTCAGAACAGTTTGCCGGGGTTGAGGATCCCCAGCGGGTCGAAGACCTGTTTGACGGCCCGTTGCATCTCCACGCCCACCGGGCCGATCTCGCGCGCCAGCCACTCCTTCTTCAGGACGCCGACGCCGTGCTCGCCGGTGATCGTGCCGCCGAGTCGCAGGCCCAGGGCCATGATCTCGTCGAAGGACTCGCGGGCGCGCCGGGACTCGTCGGGGTCCTGCGCGTCGAAGCAGACGGTCGGGTGGGTGTTGCCGTCCCCGGCGTGGGCGCAGACGCCGATGGTGAGCTGGTACTTCTCGGCGATCCGCTCGACCCCGTCGAGCATCTCGCCGAGCTTGGAGCGGGGCACGCACACGTCGTCGATCATCGTGGTGCCCTTGACGGCCTCGAGCGCGGTGAGCGACAACCGCCGCGCCTGCAGCAGAAGTTCCGACTCGGCCGCGTCGTCGGCCGGTACGACCTGGGTGGCGCCCGCGGCCTCGCACAGGGCGCCGACGGCGGCGAGGTCCGCGGCCGGGTCCGGGGTGTCGAAGGCGGCGAGGAGCAGCGCTTCGGTGCTCTCCGGGAGGCCCATGTGGGCAAGGGCGTTGACGGCCTTGACGGTCGTACGGTCCATGAGTTCGAGGAGCGACGGTACGTGCCCTCCCGCCATGATCCGGCACACGGCGTCGCAGGCGGCCGCCGCGGAGGCGAACTCGGCTGCCAGGACGAGCTGCTGGGGCGGCTGCGGCTTCAGTGCGAGGATCGCCCGTACGACGATGCCGAGGGAGCCCTCGGAACCCACGAAGAGCCGGGTGAGGTCGTACCCGGCGACCCCCTTGGCCGTACGGCGGCCGGTGGACATCAGGCGTCCGTCGGCGAGGACGACGTCGAGGCCGAGGACGTACTCGGCCGTCACCCCGTACTTCACGCAGCACAGACCGCCGGAGGCGGTGCCGATGTTGCCGCCGATGGTGCACATCTCCCAGCTGGAGGGGTCCGGCGGGTAGTACAGGCCGTGTTCGTGCACCGCGCGGGAGAGCGCGGCGTTGACGACGCCGGGTTCGACGACGGCGATGCGGTCGACCGGGTTGATCTCCAGGATCCGGTCCATCTTGGTCAGGGAGAGCACGATGCAGCCGTCCGAGGCGTTGGCCGCGCCCGACAGGCCGGTGCGGGCGCCCTGCGGGACGACCGGGACGCGCAGTTCGGTGGCCGTCCGCATGACGTGCTGGACCTCTTCGACGGTGCGCGGCAGCACGACCACGGCCGGGGTGCCGGCCGTGCAGAAGCTCGCCATGTCGTTCGCGTACGAGGCCGTGACGTCGGGGTCGGTCAGGACGGCCTCGGCCGGCAGGCCGGTCTTGAGGCGGTCGAGGAGGTTGCCGGTGACTTCGTCGCGCGGGGCTTCGATACGGCTCATGATCACAGCGTCGCACCGGGGGGCGGCGGTGGGAAGCCCGGAGCGCGCCAGGAGTGCCCGGAGGGAGCGCCAGGGACAGGCGCTCCCTCCGGGGACGGTTTCCAGGACGGCCCCGGGGACGTCCTCCGGGCGGCCTACAGGTTGCCGCGCTTGGCCTGCTCGCGCTCGATCGCCTCGAACAGGGCCTTGAAGTTGCCCTTGCCGAAGCCCATGGAGCCGTGGCGCTCGATGATCTCGAAGAAGACCGTCGGGCGGTCCTGGACCGGCTTGGTGAAGATCTGCAGCAGGTAGCCGTCCTCGTCGCGGTCGGCGAGGATCTTCAGCTCGCGCAGGGTCTCGACGGGGACCCGGGTGTCGCCGACCCACTCGCCGAGGGTGTCGTAGTACGAGTCCGGGGTGTCGAGGAACTCCACGCCGGCCGCCCGCATGGTGCGGACCGTCCGCACGATGTCGTTGGTGTTGAGCGCGATGTGCTGGACGCCGGGACCGCCGTAGAACTCCAGGTACTCGTCGATCTGGGACTTCTTCTTGGCGACGGCGGGCTCGTTGATCGGGAACTTGACCTTGAGCGTGCCGTCGGCGACCACCTTGGACATCAGGGCGCTGTACTCGGTGGCGATGTCGTCGCCCACGAACTCCTTCATGTTCGTGAAGCCCATGACCTTGTTGTAGAACTCCACCCATTCGTTCATGCGGCCGAGTTCCACGTTGCCGACACAGTGGTCGATGGCCTGGAAGGTGCGGTGGGCGGGCGGCTCGACGATCGGATCGGCGGCGACGTAGCCGGGCAGGTAGGGGCCGTCGTAGCCGGAGCGCTCGACCAGGGTGTGGCGGGTCTCGCCGTAGGTGGCGATCGCGGCGAGGACGACGGTGCCGTGCTCGTCCTTCAGCTCGTACGGCTCGGCGACGGAGCGGGCGCCGTGCTCGAGGGCGTACGCGTACGCGGCGCGGGCGTCGGGGACCTCGATGGCGAGGTCGACGACGCCGTCGCCGTGCTCGGCCACGTGCTGGGCGAGGAAGTGGCCCCAGGTGGTGGTGGGCTTGACGACGGAGGTGAGGACGAAACGGGCGGAGCCGTTCTCCAGGACGTAGCTCGCGGTCTCACGGCTGCCGTTCTCCGGTCCGGAGTACGCCACGAGCCGCATGCCGAAGGCGGTGGAGTAGTAGTGCGCGGCCTGCTTGGCGTTGCCGACGGCGAAGACGACCGCGTCCATTCCCTTCACCGGGAAGGGGTCGGCCTCGCGCGCGGTGTCAGGGGCGTGGTGTGTGGTCTGCGTCATAGCGGCAGCCTCGCCCGGCTCCGCAAGGTGCGCAATAGTTTGCTTTCCGGCTGGGCAGTCTGCCCAGTGAACCGCCCGTGTCGCCGGGCGTTCTGTACAGGATGACCATCGAGGAGCACGGCATGGCGATCGATCATCTGGACGCCCGGCTCATCGTGCTGCTGGCCCGGGAACCGCGCATCGGGGTGCTGGAGATGTCCCGGCGGCTCGGGGTGGCGCGCGGCACGGTCCAGGCGCGCCTCGACCGGTTGCAGGCGAACGGAGTGATCCGCGGCTTCGGCCCGGAGGTGGACCCGGCGGCGCTCGGCTACCCGGTCACGGCGTTCGCGACCCTCCAGATCCGCCAGGGCCAGGGCGCGGACGTACGGGCCCACCTGGCGACGGTGCCGGAGGTCCTGGAGCTGCACACGACGACGGGCAGCGGCGACATGCTGTGCCGCCTGGTGGCCCGCTCGAACGCGGACCTGCAAGGGGTGATCGACCGCGTGGTCGGCTTCGAGGGCATCGTCCGCGCCTCCACGGCGATCGTGATGGAGAACCCGGTACCGCTGCGGGTCATCCCGTTGGTGGAACAGGCGGCGCGGGACCGCGAGGAGACCTGAGGGGGCTGACCGGTGCAGTCACCTGCCGGCGTGGGCCGGGTCCGCGGTGGCGCGGAGCACCGGGTCGTTGCGCAGCCTGACGAAGGTGACGAGCAGGGTCACCGCCTGCAGTGCGGCGCACGCCCCGATGACGTCGGTCAGATACGGCGGTGGGGTGACGGCGAGCAGGATGCCCGCCACCGGGAAGGGCAGCAGCAGGAGCAGGATCGTCAGGGAGAGCGTCGTGCCGAAGGCCGCGGGCGGGATGATCAACGAACGCAGTGTGCGCAGCACTACGGTGAGCCCGCCGTCGGCGGCCATGAAGAGGGCCACGAGGGCCGTGTAGCTGAGGTAGGAGGGGGCCTGCGGCACGGCGAGGCAGGCGGCGGACGCTACGGTCGCACTGATCACGCCGACGCCCCACAGGCCCAGCCGGTCGAGGGCGAACCGGCAGCAGGTGACCGCGACCAGCGTGGCGGCGGCGGCGACCGACCAGAGCGTGCCGACGGCGGCCGGGGAACGGCCGAAGTGGTCCTCCACGAGAACGGGGCCGGCCGACTGCAGCAGGCCGAGCGCCAGGTTCGAGCAGGCGAGTCCGGCCACGAGTCGTCGCAGGGAGGGCAGGGAACGCAGCGTCCGCCACCCTTCCCGCATGCCTCCGCGGCGTCCCTGTCCGCCCTGGCGTGCCGCACGCAGGGGTGTGGGCGGGGTCTGCAGGGCGAGGCCGGCGGACAGGAAGGACAGCACGCTCAGGCACGCGAGCATGCGGGTCGGCCCGGTCAGGAGCAGGACGCCGCCCAGGGCGGGGCCGACGAGGGTGGCCGTCTGGTCGATGCCGATCAGCACCGGCTGCACCTTGTGGGACCGTCCCTCGACGCGGCGGCCGACGATGGCGCCCACCGCCTCGTTGGCGATGAAGCTGAACTGGGTGAGGGCACCGGTCACGGCGGCAAGTGCCATGACCGTGGCGGTCTCGGCCGTCCCCCGCGGCAGCATCACCAGCACGACAGCGGCGCCCGCCACCAGCAGGGCGCGGGTGAGCGAGGCGAGAAAGCACACGATCGCCGCGCCGCTGCGGTCCACCAGGTCACCGGCGAAGCCGAAGGCGGCCACCCGGGGGATCCACTCCAGTGCGAAGGCCAGGCCGGTCAGGGACGCGGAGCCGGTGGTCGCCAGCACGACGAGCGGCATGGCGTAGGTCGCCATGGAGTAGGCGAGCGCGTCGCAGGCGCGCGGCGCGTAGACCCGCCGGAACAGGCTGCCGGTGGGCACCGCGGCGTGCCGGCCGGCCGGCTGGATCTCGTACAGGGAGACGGTCACGAAGTGAGGGGACTTTCGGTGAGCGGGTGCACGGACGGACGGCCGGAGCGTTCCCCGCCGGTCAAGCGGACGAGGGCGCTTCAGCCATTTCGGCCATGGGCATGACACAACGCTGGGTCACGGGGAACTCCGCTCGGAAACGGGAGCCGAAGACAGGCAAAGACCGCGCCGGCAGGCCTTGTTGAGGCATTAACTACGGCGCGGTAACAAGATAGCGGAAGAGATCGCTCCCGCAGAGCCCCCGGGTTGCGCCGATTGGCTCCCGGCGTTTCGCGTCCCGGCCCGCCGGGGCCGTCGAGGTTACCGGGGTCGTCGACCGGTCCCCCGGGGCCGTCGAGGTTACCGGGGCCGTCGACCGGTCCCCCCGGGGCCGTCGAGGTTACCGGGGTCGTCGACCGGTCCCCCCGGGGTCGTCGACCGCTCCCCCCGGGGTCGTCGACCGGTCGGCCGTCGACCGGTCGCCGGAGGTCCGTCGCCTAGCAGCTCGGGACCGAGCCGTTCGCCTTCTCGAGGGACGCCAGGGCGTCGATCGCGCTCTTGAGGGTGGTCACCGGTACCAGCCGCAGGCCCTTGGGCAGTTCCGCCTTCGCGTCGGCGCACTCCGCCCTCGGGACCAGGAAGACGGTCGCGCCGTCGCGCTTGGCGGCCTGCGTCTTGAGGGCCACGCCACCCACCGGGCCGACCTGGCCCGAGGGGTCGATCGTGCCCGTACCGGCGATCGTGCGGCCGCCCGTGAGGTCGCCGCCCGTGCCGTTGCCGTTCAGCTTGTCGATGATGCCGAGGGTGAACAGCAGCCCCGCGCTGGGGCCGCCGACGTCCGCGAGCTTCAGCGTGACCTTCACCTTCTCGCCACCGAGGTGCAGATACGACAGGGCCGCGCGGGTCGCCGCGTCCTGGGACTGCTTCATCTGCTCGGTGTTGTGCTGCTCGATCTCCTTGACCGTGTCGCCGCTCGGGTAGACCGCGTCGCGCGGCAGCACCGCGCGGTCCGTGCGGAACCAGCCGTCGATCACGTCGCCGAGTGAGACCTGCGCGTCGGGGCCCGTCGCCTCGATCGTCGTCATCCGCAGCTGGCCGGTCGTCGTGCGGGTGGGCGCCCCGTTGATCGTGATCACCGCGGTGCCCTTGTTCTCGCCCAGCACGTTCGCCGTCATGCCGGGCTGCGCCACGGCGAACGGCAGCGGCGCGAACACCGCCGTGGCGAGCAGAGCCACGACGGGCAGGGCGCAGACGGTGGCGGCCTTGGGGCGGGAGAGGCGAGAGAGCACGGGATCAATCTAACGCGACGGCCACTTTTGGCCAGGCGCCGGTCGGGCCCCCGGGTCCTCGCACAGGCCGCGTCAAGCCGCATCGAGCCGCGTCAGGCCGCGTAGAGGTCCCTCCTTCCCGCCGAGAAGCGCCGTAGTGCGTCCGGCAGCGGTTCCACACCGATCCCGGGCGCGGACGGGACCGGCAGATGGCCGTCCTCCAGGACGAACGGCTCGGTGATGTCCTCCGCGAAGTAGCGGGTCGACGCCGAGGTGTCGCCCGGGAGCGTGAAGCCGGGCAGGGCGGCCAGGGCGAGGTTCGGCGCCCGGCCGATGCCCGTCTCCAGCATGCCGCCGCACCACACCGGCACCCCGTGCGCGTGCGCCACGTCGTGCACGCGCCGGGCCTCCAGGTAGCCCCCCACCCGCGCGGGCTTGACGTTCACCACGCGGCAGGCGTCCATGGCGATCGCGGAGGCGGTGTCGCGGGCGTTGTGCAGGGACTCGTCCAGACAGACGGGCGTGGCCAGGCGCTGCTGGAGCCGGGCGTGGGCGTGCAGGTTGTTCTCGTCCAGCGGCTCCTCGATCAGCAGCAGCCCGAACTCGTCCAGCCGCCGCAGGTGCTCGGCGTCGGCGAGCGTGTACGCCGTGTTCGCGTCGACCTGGAGCGGCAGCGCGTCCCCGAACCGCTCGCGCACGGCCCGTACGGGCTCGAGGTCCCAGCCCGGCTCGATCTTCAGCTTGATGCGGACGTACCCCTCGGCCAGGTAGTGCTCGACGTCGTCCAGCAGTTCGGGCACGGAGTCCTTGATGCCGACCGACACCCCGGCCGGCACCCGGTCCCGTACCGCCCCGAGGTAGGTCGCGAGCGGCATGCCGTGCGTGCGCAGCTCGGCGTCCAGGACCGCCGTCTCCAGCGCCGCCTTCGCCAGCTCGTGCCCCTTGACCTTCGCCAGGGCCGGGGCGAGCGCGGCCGTCGTCAGCCGCGGCAGGGCGGCGGCGCGCGGCAGCAGGAAGTCCCGCAGGAGGATCTCGGCCCCGGCGACGAACTCGGAGCAGTAGCGCGGCTCCGGGTCGCCCGCGAACTCCGACCAGCCCTCGGCGGCGTCCGTGACGACGTGCAGCAGGAAGGTGTCCTTCGTGGTCATCGTCCCGAAGGAGGTGCGGAAAGGGGTCACGAGCGGGATCGCCACATGGACGATCTCGACGCGTTCGAGCTTCATGCCGGGGATTCCTCCTCGCGGGTGAGCGTTCGGCTGAGCGTGTACCAGCCGTCCCGGGACATGCCCGTCGCCGTGAACCCCTCGGCGAAGGCCCCGGTGAAGACGTCGCGGACGGCGTGCCGCCAGCGCAGGGCGAGAGCGGGGTCGGCGGCGCGCAGGGCGACGACGTCGTCCGGTACGCGGCACCACACCTGCCGGTCGTCGCGGGAGCGGCGGGCGAGCGGGGCGCCGTCGGGGGCGAGGTGGGTCACGGGTGCGGCGGCGCGGTCGCCGGTCTCGCGCCCCTCGCGGGGCGCCGTCAGGTCCCAGGTCACCGTGAGCCGGTCGCTCTCGTCGCCCTCGTTCACGCCGTCGGCCATCCGGCCGTAGAAGTCGACCAGGTACTCGGTGCCCGTCGCGCCCAGCTTGACCAGGTTGAAGCGGGCGTTGCGGCCCACCAGCGGGTCGAACGTCCAGCGCAGGGTGCGCGCGCCCCGCTCCAGGAGCCAGCCGCGCTGCGCCTGCTTCACGGCGTACCCGACGCCCCGGTCGGCCGCCGCCACCAGGGAGTACGCCTCCGCGGACGCCGGCGGGCCGAAGACGGCGACGCAGGCCCCGGCGAGCCGGCCCCCGTCCAGGGTGTACGCGGCGTGCACGGCGCCGCCCGCGTGCACCAGGCTGTGCATCACCTCGGCGGGCAGCGGCGGGGCCTGCCGCGGGGTCCGCCAGACGTCGCTGAAGAAGCCGGCCACGGCGGCGATACCGGTCACGTCGTGCACGGTGCGCACGGTGACCCCGGCCGCGCGGGCGGCATGGTCGGCGTCGACCGCGTGGGGGTGTACGGGTGGTCGGTCCGTCTCTGCAGTCATGACACGAGTGTCGAAGGAGCGGCGGGCGTCGGCGTTGTGGAGAAGGACAACGTGCGCGTACGTTGCTGAGGGGATCGGACAAGCACTCGGGGACACTGCCATGGACGTCCGCACGCTCGGCGACTTGCTGGACGTCGTCGGTGAACCCTCGCTGCGCCTGCGCACCGCGCCCGCCGGGCTGACCGCGCCCGTCACCGAGGCGCTGCTCCACGACGCCCACGCCCCGCTCCCCGCGCCCCGGGCGCCCTGCTGCTCGCGGTGGGCGTGCCGCCCCCGGGCCGCCGGTCCGCTGGTGCGGGCGGCGGCGGAGGCCGGGATGACCGGCGTCGTGGTACGGGGTGAGGACGGGCCGGTCGCCGAGGCGGAGGCGGCCGGGGTCGCCCTGCTGGGCGTGGACGAGGACGCGGCCTGGCACCAGGTGCACCTGCTGCTGGCGTCGGCGCTGGCCGCGCGCCCGGCGGCCGGGGGCGGCGGGGACACGCGCGGGGAACTGTTCGCGCTGGCCGACGCGGTGGCGGCGGCCGTCGGCGGGGCCACCGCGATCGAGGACCCGGGGCAGCGGATCCTTGCCTACTCGACGGTTCCCGGGCAGACCACGGACGAGGACCGCCGCCAGGGCATCCTCGGCCTGAAGGTGCCGGAGATCCCGGACAACGCCGAGCAGTACCGGACCGTGCTCTCGGTCTCCGGCCCGGTACGGCTGCCGGCTCTCGCGGGAGCGCTGCCACGGCTCGCCGTGGCCGTACGCGCCGGCGGCGAGACCCTCGGGTCCCTGTGGGTGGTGGACGACGGCCGGCTCGCACCCGACGCCGAGGAGGCGCTGGCGCGGGGAGCGTCCACGGCGGCCCTGCTGCTGCTGCGGGCGCGTGCCGCGCGGGAACTGGCCCGGCACCAGGACGGCGCCCTGCTGCGCCGCGTCCTCGACGGCGCCGCCGACCCGGCCGCCGCCGCCCACCGGCTGGGGCTCCAGGCCGTACGGGTCGCGGCGTTCGTCCTGGACTCCGACTCCACGGTGTCCGCTCCGTCCGCCCTGTCCGCACCGTCGGCACCGTCCGCACCTGATGACGAGCAGACCACGCTCCGGCTGCTGGACCTCGTGCGGCTCCAATGTGAGGCGCGGTACGGGCGGCACACGTGCGTGCTGGTCGACGGGGTGGTGTACGCGCTGCTGCCCGCTTCCGGGGAGCGTGGTGGTGAGCGGCACGTGCGGTTGGCGGAGGACATCGTGCGTCGGGCGGTGCGGGCGCTGCGGGTGCCGGTGCTGGCGGGGCTCGGGGAGGTGGTGCCCTCCCTCGCCGAGGCGGCCGCCTCGCGGCAGGACGCGGACCTGGTGCTGCGGGTGCTCGGGCCGGAGCAGCCGGTGGCGTCCGTGCGGCAGGTGCGGGCCCGGATCACGCTGCTACGGCTCGCCGAAGTGATGCGGGACAGACGGGAGTTGGCCGCGGGCGCATGGGAGGAGGTCGTAGCGTACGACGTCGGGCACGGCACGGAGTACGCGGCCACCCTGCTCGCGTGGCTGGAGGCGGGGTGCGATGTGGGGGGTGCGGCGGAACGGCTCGCCGTGCACCCGAACACGTGCCGGTACCGGCTGCGTCAGGTGCGGCGGCAGCTCGGGGTGGACCTGGACGACGCGGATGAACGGCTGACGCTGTGGGTGCAGTTGAGGGTTCTGAACAGCTGAGGGTGTTGCACTTGTCCTGGGCAGCCGAGGGTCCTGAACGCTGAGAAACCTGAACAGCCGAGGGTCCTGAACGCTGACGTTCCTGGACGGCCGGCGCTCAGCGCAGTGCCTCCGCCACCTCCCGCGCCGCGTCCACCACCCGGGGACCCACCCGCTCCGGTACCGAGTCCGCCAGCATCACGACGCCCACGCTGCCCTCGACCCCGGTCACCCCTATCAGGGGTGCCGCGGCCCCGCAGGCCCCTGCCTCCAGCTCGCCGTGCGTGAGCGTGTACCCGGGCTCGGCGATGGGCTGTCGGCGGGCGGCGAGGATCGCCCGGCCCGCGGCTCCCCGGTCGAGGGGGTGCCGGAACCCGGCGCGGTAGGCCACGTGGTAGTCGGTCCACGACGGCTCGACCACCGCGACGGCCAGCGCCTCCGCGCCGTCGACGAGCGTGAGGTGCGCGGTCGCCCCTATGTCCTCGGCCAGGGACCGCAGCGCGGGCAGCGCGGCCTCCCGCACCAGCGGATGCACCTGGCGGCCCAGGCGCAGTACGCCCAGCCCGACCCGGGCGCGGCCACCCAGGTCGCGGCGTACGAGGGAGTGCTGCTCCAGCGTGGCCAACAACCGGTACACCACGGTCCGGTTCACGCCCAGTCTGTGGGAGAGCTCGGTGACGGTCAGCCCGTGGTCGGTGTCGGCGAGCAGCTTGAGGACCTTGAGGCCCCGGTCGAGCGTCTGGGAAGTCTCCGCGGTCACGACGCCCACTCCTTAGTGGTGAGGTCGACGGCCCCCTTCGCGGCGGATGCGACACCGAGTCCCGTCGGCGACGCGCTTCAGAGGCCGCCGATCGGCTGGCGGCCCGGGCGGCTCCCGGACTCTGTCGCTTCACGGCTGCGCTCCGCGGCGGCGCTGCCACGGGGCGTGTGCGTAGCGGGACAGTAGCGAGCCGGTTCGCTCAGCGGAAGGCTCCGTCCAGAATCCGGTCAGTGGCCGGTGGGGAGTGGTTTGTTTTGCGGAGATACGTCCCCTCGTCAGCTGGTCCCCGGTTCTCCCGGTCCCCTCTGCTGACGTCGGCGAGCGTCGGGGTCACTTCATCCGCGTGGCCCACTCCTGGACCTTCGCGATGCGCTGCCGCAACTGCCCGGCCGTGCACTCCGCGCTCGGCGGGCCCCCGCACACCCGCCTCAGCTCGTTGTGGATCACGCCGTGCGGCTTCCCGCTCTGATGGACGTACGCCCCGACCATCGTGTTCAACTGCCGGCGCAGTTCCATCAGTTCCTTGTGCGTGACCACGGGCCGCCGTTCCGCGGGCAACTCCAGCAGGTCGGCCTCCGCGTCCGGCTTCTTGCGGCTGTGCGCGATCTGCCGGGCCTGCCGCTTCTGCAGCAGCAACTGCACCTGTTCCGGCTCGAGAAGCCCCGGGATGCCGAGGTAGTCCTGCTCCTCCTCGCTGCCCGGGTGGGCCTGCATGCCGAACTCGGCGCCGTTGTACATGACCCGGTCGAAGACGGCGTCGGACTCAAGCGCCTCGAACGGCAGCATGTCCTGCTCGCCGGTGTCCTCGTCGTTCTCCCGGTTCGCCTCCTCCATCTCCTTCTCGGACTCGGCGTACGGGTCTTCGGCCTCGCCGTCCTTCTTCGGCTTGTCGAGGACGTGGTCGCGTTCCCGCTCCATCTCGCCTGCGAAGGAGAGCAGGTCGGGTACGGTCGGCAGGAACACGGACGCGGTCTCGCCGCGCCGCCGGGACCGTACGAAACGGCCGACGGCCTGGGCGAAGAAGAGAGGTGTCGAGATCGTGGTCGCGTACACCCCGACCGCGAGCCGGGGCACGTCGACGCCCTCGGACACCATCCTGACCGCGACCATCCACCGGTCTTCGTTGTTGCTGAACTCGTCGATCCGGTCGGAGGCACCGGCGTCGTCGGACAGCACGAGGGTCGCCCTGTGCCCGGTGATCTCGCGGATCAGCTTGGCGTAGGCGCGGGCCGAGTCCTGGTCGGAGGCGATGACGAGGGCGCCTGCGTCCGGGATGGACTTGCGGACCTCGGTGAGCCGCTGGTCGGCGGCGCGCAGCACGCTCGGCATCCACTCGCCGCGCGGGTCGAGCGCGGTGCGCCAGGCCTGGCTGACGGCGTCCTTGGTCATGGGCTCGCCCAGCCGGGCGGCGATCTCGTCGCCCGCCTTGGTGCGCCAGCGCATGTTGCCGCTGTAGGAGAGGAAGATGACCGGCCGCACGACGCCGTCGGCGAGCGCGGACCCGTAGCCGTAGGTGTAGTCGGCGGCCGAGCGCCGGATACCGTCCGCCCCCTCCTCGTACGTCACGAACGGGATGGGGTTGGTGTCGGACCGGAACGGCGTGCCCGTCAGGGCGAGTCGGCGGGTCGCCGGCTCGAACGCCTCCAGGCACGCCTCGCCCCAGGACTTGGAGTCGCCCGCGTGGTGGATCTCGTCGAGGATGACGAGGGTCTTGCGCTGCTCGACGCGGTTGCGGTGCAGCATGGGCCGCACGCCGACGCCGGCGTAGGTGACGGCGACGCCGTGGTACTCCCGGCCGAGGGGGCCTGCGCTGTACTCGGGGTCCAGTCTGATCCCTATCCGCGCGGCGGCCTCCGCCCACTGCTTCTTCAGGTGCTCGGTCGGCGCGACCACGGTCACCTGCTGCACCACGTGATGGTGCAGCAACCAGGACGCGAGCGTCAGGGCGAACGTCGTCTTACCGGCGCCGGGGGTGGCGACGGCGAGGAAGTCACGCGGCTGCTCCTGGACGTACTTCTCCATCGCCCCCTGCTGCCAGGCACGCAGCTTGCTGGCGGTGCCCCAGGGCGCACGGCCGGGGAAGGCGGGTGAGAGGTGGTGGGAGTGCGAGGAACTGGAGCTGGCGGCGGCGGTGGTACTCACGGTCTCCGTGTGGGTCGGGCGGCTGGGATGCGTACGACAACCGGGCCACCCTACCGGCGCCCCGGTGGCGTCGACGCTCGGACAGCGCCGGGCCGGCAGGCGATGGGATTCAGCTCACATCACGCCACTGGTACCACTCGGTGTCAGCGGGATTCGGTCCGCGTCCGGGTCGCCACCCACGCCCCCACCAGCGCCACCGCCGCCATCGGCAGGAACACCACGGCGAACGCGGCCGGATGGGAGCCTTGGGCGGTCGCTTCGGTGGCGGTGTGGGCGACGGTCCCGCCGCCGAGCGCGGCGAACGCGGCGCCGCCCGCGGACAGGAGCACCACGTTGGACAGGCCGTCGGAGATCTGCAGGGCGGCCGAGTTGGCGCCCGCCTCCTCGGGAGCGGACAGCTTCAGGAGCAGGACGCTGGTCGAGGAGATGACCAGGCCCATGCCGAAGCAGCCGAAACCCCAGGCGACCGCGACGATCCACGGGGGCACGGCGTGGATCAGTACGCTGGGCGCGGTGGCGATCGCGGCCGCGACGACCACCATGCCGAGCGTCATCAGCCGCTCCCGGTACGGCTCCAGGTGCGGCCTGGACTGGATGTACGAGCCCAGCGCCCAGGTCGCGCCGGCCGGGGCCAGCGAGAACCCGGCGAGGGTCGGCGACAGCCCGCGCTCGGTGACGAGCATGAGCGGGATGAAACTCTCCGCCGCGACGAACGCGCCCGCCGACACACCGCGCAACAGCACCACGGACGGCAGGCCGCGCGCCGCCCGGTAGGTGCCGCGGGGCAGCAGGCCGAGCACCGCCGGAACGAGCAGGGCGGCGCCCGCGACACCGGGGACGAGGGAGACCCAGTGCAGGTCCTGGGCGGCGTACTGGAGGAGTCCGGCGCCCAGGGAGATGCCGAACGCCAGGCGGATGCGGCGCGCGTCGAAGGGGGCGGCGGTCTCCGAGGCGGGGCCGGCGGCCCGTCGCCGTATCTGCGGCAGGGCGAGCGCCAGCGGGAACACCACGAGCACGGGGATACCGATGAACACCCAGCGCCAGCCGAGCTGTTCGGTCACCGCGCCCGACGCCAGCGGGCCGACCACCGAGGGGATCACCCAGCTCGCCGCGAACGCCGCCATGATCGCCGGACGCAACCGCTCCGGGTATGCCCGGCCGACGAGGACGTACAGCGCGACGATCACCAGTCCGCCGCCGAGACCCTGCACGGCCCGGCCCAGGATGAACAGCCACATCGTGCTCGCCGTCCCGGACACCAGCAGCCCGGCCGCGAAGGCGGCGATGCCGCAGGTCAGCGAGGAGAGAGGGCCGCTGCGATCCGACCACTGGCCGGCGAACACCATGCCGAACAGGCTGGTCGTGAAGTACCCCGAGAACGCGAAGGCGTACAGGGACAGTCCGTCCAGTTCCCGCGCGGCGACCGGCATCGCCGTACCGACGGCCGTGGCCTCGAAGGCGATGAGCAGCACGACGGAGACGATCCCGATGCTGAGGGCCCGGTAGGGCCGGCTCAGCACGCCGCCGGTGGCGTCGGAAAGGGAGGGAGTGGCGGCGGCGACCTCGGTGTCGCGGGGGTCCAGGGCGGTCATACAGGTCAGAGTAAGGGGCTCGACGGGGATTGGCTCCTGTCGGGAGCCGGGGACCGGCCGGGACCTTGGTCTTAGGACCGAGCCCGGTTTCATGAACGGCGTATGGCAGTCCCGTTGCAGGGCCGCCGATGCTCTTGAGCCGGTGACCTGCCCACTCCTACGGTCAGTGCATCAGGTCGGCACGCACAAGCCGTACCGGACCTGGTCCCGGCCGTGTGCCCGAGTGGTTCAGGGACTCGCCTGCAAAGCGAGTTACGCGGGTTCGATTCCCGCCACGGCCTCCACCTGTCTGAACAGGAAAAGCGAGAGGGCGGCACCCTGTGTGGGGGCCGCCCCATCAGTGATCCGTCTCATTCCTCGTCTCAGTTGGCCCGCACGGGCGCGCCCCACTCATGGGCCAGGCCTCCGACCTCGGACATGCCCGTCCCCTTTGGTCAGGTGTACGGTCCGGATGCCGCGTCCGAGATGAGGGGCGCCCGGCCTGTACAGGGGGGATCGTGGGTCAGCAGCCCGTTCCGGCGTCGAAGAAGCCGCTGAGCAGGGGAAAGAAGATCGCTATCGGCATCGGGGTGCTGATCGCAGCTCCGCCGTTCATCGCCGGCATGGTCTCTGGAGTCAAGGACGCCGCCACGCACAACACCCCGGTGGCAGCCGCGACGCCTGCAGCGAGCCACAGCAGTCCGGCAGCGAAGCCACCGGCGAAGACCAAGCGGACCCCGGCCACTCACGCGTCGGGACCTACGCCGGCGCAGAAGCTGGCCGACCTCGACGGGAACGGTCGGCCCGCCACCGAGTACCAGCAGGTTCTCGACGCACTGGCGCCGCGCTGTACGGAGGACCGCCCCCGCCTGGCGGCCGTCGTCCACGCCACGCTGAAAGACCTGAAGAAGAAGGGCGTCAACGACGAGGACGGGTTCAGCGTCCTGCAGCACCTGGAGCACTCGGTGCCCGCCGGGAACCCGCGGGTCAACTGCGCGTCGGTGGCGGCGGCTTACGCCACCCTGCGCGAAGGGAACTAGAGCAACCGGATCTCCCGCATGGCCACAACAGCAGGGCGGCACCCTTCCGGGGGTGCCGCCCTGCTGTTCGTCCTGTTCAGTTCTCGTCTCACCTGACCGGTGCGAGCACGCAGGCCGCCCCATCCTCGTCATCGCCCGGCCGGTCCGTCTCGGTCTTCCGGATCAGACCGTCGACGTCGCTTCCGCCGCTCTCCTGTCGCGGTGGGCCAGCCACACCGTGAAGGCCAGCGTGGAGATGTCCGCGTCGAGCGGGCGCAGGGTCGCGTCCGGCTCACTCCAGCACAGGACCGCTCCGGTGGCCCCGTCGAGGAGCAGGCTCGTGTCCTCCAGCAGGCAGCCGAGGCGTATCACACGGTCCGCCCAGTCCCCAGGGGGGTCGTCCTCCGGGACGCCCTCGTCGTCCGCGTAGTACTCGGCCAGCGTCGGCAGCGGCAGGTCCGTGTCCAGTTCGAACCAGTAGCCGGTCTCCGGCAGGCCCACCTCGCGCAGGAAACGGCGGGTCGGTTCGTGCGTGAGTGTGCGGGGGAAGTCGACGTCCTCGAAGCGCACGATCGCGGCGGAGCCGAACTCCTCGTCCAGCAGCCGCGGCGGCAGGTCCAGGGCGAGGCCTGTGCCGGGGCGGGTGATCCGGGCCAGGGGACGGATCAGGGCGTGCGAGGCGAACCCGCCCGCAGGGGCGGTCAGTTCGTCCGTCACCGCCGCGAGCCGCAGCAGCGCCTCCAGGGAGGGCGCGAGCGGCGAGAGGTCCATCGGGCCAGGGCTGCGCGGGGAGACGTACGCCGTGGGCACCCGCCCCGTGGCGCCGCCCAGCAGGAGCGACTCCAGATCACGGTCGACGGTGCGCAGCGTCCCGATGACCATCTGGTCGCGCAGTTCCTCGGCGAGCCTCTCCGCGTCGTCGACCAGCTGGGCCGCCCTCCGCAGCACCGACTGTCCGCACGGTGTCCCCGACGCCTGTGCGTACGGATCCGTCCCAGTCGGCGTGATCACGCCACAGGCGTCAGTCGTGCCCATCGTCTTCCCCCGGGTGTTTCGTGCCTGGCCCAGAGCGACCGCAGGGCAGGACACATCGTCCTGCCCGGCAGCTCTCCCCCAACGCCAAGAACCTTACGCGGCACCACTGACAACACCGCAGCAATAACCCGTCCGTGCGCGCCTCACCCGATCCGCGCCCGCTCCCGCCCGGCCGGGATCGCACGCCCCCACCGTCTCGTCCACGGTCAGGTCCGCGGCGAGCTCACTGCGTCGTCACCACCGCCGCCTGCGGCCGGATCGGCAGGCGGTTGACCGGGCGGCCCGTTGCCGCGCGGACCGCCGATGCGATCGCCGCCGGGGAGGTCACCACCGGTACCGCGCTGACCGCCTTCGCGCCGAAGGGGGCGACCACGTCCCGTTCCTCGACGAGTTTGACGATCTGGATGTCGGGGGCGTCCAGGGCCGTCGGCAGGGAGTAGCCCGTCAGGTCGGGGTGGCGGACCACGCCGCGGGCCGTGCGCAGGTTCTCCGTGAGCGCGATGCCCACGCCCTGCGTGACCCCGGCCTCGAGGCGCGCCGCCAGCTGCGCCGGGTTCAGCACCCGGCCCACGTCCTGGGCCAGCGCCAGCTCCACGACCCGTACCGAGCCGATCTCGATGTCCACGTCCACCACGGCGCGGATCGCGCAGAACGCGATCCCCACGAAGGCGTCGCCCTGGCCCGTCTCGTTCAGCGGTTCGGTCGGGTGCGGCCGGCACTGCGCGGTGGCCCACAGTTCCTTGCCGTCCATCGCCTCCGTCACGGTGGTGGACAGGACCCCGTCGTACGACGTGATCTTGCCGTCCGTGATCTGGAGCAGCTCCGTGGACATGCCGAACTTGTGCGCCAGGGGCTGCAACAGCTGGGTGCGGACCATCTTCGCGGCCCGTTCGACCGCGCCGCCCGACACCCAGGTGTGGCGGCCCCGGCAGCCCGCGCCCGCCGGCGGCTGGTCGGTGTCGACGGCGGCCACGTGCACCTCGTCGATGCCGAGGGTCTCCTGGACGATCTGCCGGGCGAGGGTCGCGAAGCCCTGGCCGGTCTCCACCGCCGCGCACAGCACCGTGGCCACGCCGTCCTGGACCTTCACCGTCGCCGTGGAGACCTCGTCGGCGCCCTCCGCACCGAGCATGTGGACCATGCCGAGGCCGTAGCCCACACCGCGCCGGACCGCGCCCGGTTCGCCCGCGCCCTCGGGGCCGCCGGGCAGCAGCCACTCCTCCTCGGGGGTGTCCTTGGGGAGCAGGGGCAGCGGGTGGTCGCGTACGGCCTCGAGCAGTTCGGCCACCGGCGCCGGGCACGTCACCGTCTGGCCGGTCGGCAGGACGTCGCCGGTCGCCATGACGTTGCGCATCCGCAGCTCCGCCGGATCGAGGCCGAGCTTCTTGGCGAGCTTGTCCATCTGCGCCTCGTACGCGGCGCACACCTGCATCGCGCCCTCGCCGCGCACATGGCCCGACGGCGGGTTGTTGGTGCGCACGGCCCAGCCCTCGATGAAGGCGTTCGGGACGACGTACGGGCCGCAGGCGAAGGAGACCGCGGCGGCGAGCGCGTCCGAGGAGGTGTCCGCGTAGGCGCCCGCGTCCAGCAGGATCTGCGCCTCGACCTTCACCAGCCTGCCCTCGGCGTCCGCGTGGTGACGGTAGCGCAGCAGTGTGGGGTGGCGGTGGACGTGGCCGAGGAAGGACTCCTCGCGGTTGGCGGTCAGTTTCACCGGGCAGCCGGTCTTCAGCGCCAGCAGCCCGAGCGGCAGCTGGAAGCCCTGGTCCTCGCGGTCCGCGGTGGCGCCGGGCACGCCGGTGACGACGACCTTCACCCGGTCCGGTTCCAGGCCGTAGACGGCGGCGGCCCGGTCCCGGTCGGTGTGCGGGTCGGTGGAGGCGAGGTACAGCTCGACGCCGCCGTCGGGCCGGGGCACGGCGAGGCCGGCCTCCGCGCCGATGGGGGCGGGGTCCTGGCGGCCGATGCGGTACAGGCCCTCGACGACGACCTCGCCGACCGCGTCGGGGTCGCCGTGGCGCAGCGGGATGTGACGGATCAGGTTGCCGTCGGGGTGCAGCGGCTCGGCCTCGAACGCCTGCTCGGGGTCGGTGACCGGGTCGAGCACCTCGTACTCGACGATGACGGCCGCGGCGGCCATGCGCGCGGTGTCGGGGTGGTCGGCGGCGACGGCCGCGATGGGCTCCCCGTGGTGGCGTACGACGTCGGAGGCGAAGACGGGGCGGTCGGCCGTACCGCGTCCGTGCAGCGCGCCCACGGGCACGTCCTCATGGGTGAGGACGGCCCGCACGCCGGGCATCTCGCGCGCGTGGCCGGTGTCGATGGACAGGATGCGCGCGTGCGGGTGCGGCGAGCGCAGGACGGCCGCCCACAGCAGGCCCTCGGCCCACAGGTCGGCCGCGTACGGGAAGGTGCCCTCGGTCTTGGCGCGGGCGTCGGCGGACGGCAGCGAGGCTCCGATGCCGTGCGGCAGCGGTTCGGGGGCGGGTGCGGCCGCCGCGGTGGTCGCGGTGGCGGCTTCGTTGCTCACGCCTGGCCTCCGTCCTGGCCGTACGGGTGGTCGTTCGGGGTCACGTTGCCGAACGCGTCGAGGTGGACGCCGCCCTCTCCGGGGCCCGCCTGGTGCGGGATGCGCGGTTCGTCGCCGTCCGCTGCCGGATCGGCCTCGGCGCGGTGCGCCTCCCGCTCGGCGACGACCTCCTGGACGGCCTGAAGGACGCCACGGTAGCCGGAGCAGCGGCACAGGTTGCCGCACAGCGCCTGGCGGGCCTCGAGGTCGGTCGGCGCCGGGTTGCCCTCCAGCAGGTCGTGCACGGTCATCGCCATGCCGGGCACGCAGAAGCCGCACTGCACGGCGCCGCACCGGGCGAGCGCCCGCTGCACGTCGGAGGGCTGTCCGTCGACGGCGAGTCCCTCGACGGTACGGACCTCACTGCCCGCGGCGGTGACGGCGGGCACCAGGCAGGAGGCGACGAGCCGTCCGTCGACCTGCACGTTGCACGCGCCGCACTCGCCCTGCGAGCAGCCGTCCTTGGCGCCGGCGAGGCCGAGCCGCTCGCGCAGCACGTACAGCAGCGACTCGCCGATCCAGGCGTCGGTGACGGGCCGGTCGGCGCCGTTCACCCGCAGGACGTACGAGGCCAGGGGGTGCTCGTCGTGCGGGGCTGCGGGCTCGGCGGCCCGATCTTGGGGCGGGGCCTGGGCGTCGGCGGCCCCGGGGGCCGGGTCGGGCGCGGGGTGCCGGGCGCCTTCGGGAGCGGCTGCCTCCTCGGCGCCCGAGGTGCCGTCGGAAGTGCCGTCGGAGGCGTCAGAGGCGCCGTCGGAGGCATCGGCGGCCTCGGACCGCTCCTGGGCTGCCTCTGGCGCCTCGGCAGCACCATCGGCCCTGAAGTCCTCGTAGGCCTCGTATGCCTCGTATGCCTCGTACGACCCGTCGGACAGCTCCCCAGGGGCCTCCTCGGGCGTCTGCGCGGCGGTCTCCTGCCCGTGCCACGACGGTACGGCCGCTTCCGTCGCCCAGGGGGCGGGCGCGCCGCCCGGCAGGGTCGCGGGCGGGGTGCCGCCCCACTGCTCGACGAGCGAGGACGTGGTGAACTCCCCCGACTCGTCCGGCAGATCACCGCCCGCCACCGGGATCGACCACTGCCCGGTGACGTCGTGCCCGGGCGCGGGCTCCCGCGCGGCCTGGGCCTCCTCGAAGTTCCACTGCCCGGTCGCGCCGGGGTTGTACGTGAACCGGTCCCCCGTGCCGTCCTGCGTCGCGCCCGGCCAGTGGGCGCCCTCGGCGGGCGCGCCCCAGTTCCCGCCGTGCTCCTCGGCGCCCGTGCCCTCCTGCGGGGTGAAGGTCGGCGGAACATAGCCGTGGCCCGGCGCGGCCAGCGGGCTGTCGGAGGCGAGGAGGGCGTCGATCCCACCCTCCGGGAGCTGGACGAAGGCGGTGGCGCCGTCGTCGTAGTCCCCTTGCGGCAGCCGCTCCCAGGAGCCGTTGGTGCCCTGCCGGCGGGCTTCCTCCGGGTGCTGGTCGTCCGTCACGACAGTGCCCTCCCCAGTGCTCGTCGGGCCAGCGCGGCGACGGTGCGCCGCAGGTGCAGTACGGCGGGCGGAAGCTGCTGCACGGTGCCGTCCTCCGCGGGCGCCGGATCGGGGATGCAGGCCGCGGCGACGTACTCCCCGAAGGCGTTCAGGGCCTCCGGGACGATCGCGCGGTTGTTGTCCCAGTCGATGAGTTGTGCGACCCACTGCTCGGCCTCCAGCGGGCGCAGCGGCATCGGCGCTATGGCACCGACGGCGCAGCGCACCCCGCGCCGGGCCGGGTCCAGCACCAGTGCCACCGACGCCATCGCCCGCCCGGGCCCGGTGCGGCCGGTCGCCTTCAGGAAGACCTGGGGGGCGTGCAGCAGCGGCACGCGCACGTAGCCGATGAGTTCACCGGCGCGCAGCATCTCCACGCCCGCCAGCAGGTGCGACACCGGGATCTCCCGGCGTGCCCCGCCCGGGCCGGCGATGATCAGCGTGGCCTCCAGGGCGGCGAGCACCGGAAGCGCGTCCCCGGTGGGGGCCGCCGACGCGATGTTGCCGCCGAGGGTGCCGGCGTTGCGGATGTGCGGCGGGCCTGCCGCGCGCGCCGCCGCCGCGAGGGCGGGGATGAGCGCCGCGAAGTCGGGGCGACCCATGCGCGCGTGGGTGAGGCCGGCGCCGAGCAGCGCGTGGCCGTCCAGGTACTGCCAGCCGCGGATCTCGCTGATGCGGCCGAGGCCGACGAGTGCGGCGGGCCGCAGCTGTCCCGAGTTCACGGCGGCCATGAGGTCGGTACCGCCCGCCACGGGGACGGCGGCCGGATGGGCGGCGAGGGCCGCCACGGCCTCGTCCAGCGAGGCGGGCAGCGTCACGGCCTGCGCCGCCTGCGGTGCCTGCGTGGTCAAAACCGGCTGCCCCTTCCCGCTGCCCCGTGGTCCCACCTGTGTTGCCGTACGGTACGTGCTGACAGGGCGGACGTGGCAACTCTGGCACATCTTTCACGGCCTCCGACGCGGGGGTCCGCTAGGAGGCATTCGCCCCTCTGACCAGGGAGATGGACCGTTTTGCCACGACATCCCCGATGGGGGTGCATTGCGGCTCTTCGGCGCTCCTTGCACTGCTTTTCCCATGCGGGGGTACGTTTCCAGCCGACCCGGCGCCTCGCCTGCCCTCCGTCCGCCACCTCACACGTTCGGGGGCGCACCCTCGATCGGGCGTCCGAGCACCCCGGGTCGCCGCTGCCACGGCAGCGGGCCCGTGGGCGGCCGGTAGGCGACCCCCAGTGCGTCCAGACGGCGGTAGTGGGCGACCATGCGCCGCTCGAAGTCCGAGAAGTCGCGCTCGGCCGGGGCGGGAAGGGCACTCCAGGCGACCTCGGCGAACGCCGCGAGCCGGGGAAACACCTGGTAGTCGACGCGTCCCTGATCCTCCGTCACCTCGGTCCAGGCGTTGGCCTGGGTGCCCAGAACGTGCCGCGCCTCCTCCGGCGTCAGCTGCGGTGGGACCGGCTCGAATCGGTAGACGTCCTCCAGGGTGCGGACGTACCCGATGGGCACCGGCTCGTCTGCGCCGCCGTCCTGACGGTGGTCCAGGTACACCTGCTGCTCCGGGCACATGACGACGTCGTGGCCGGCGCGCGCCGCCGTGATCCCGCCGGCGTACCCGCGCCATGACGAGACGGTCGCACCGTCCGCGAGGCCGCCCTCGAGGATCTCGTCCCAGCCGACGAGCCGGCGTCCGCGTGCGGTGAGCCAGGTGTCGAAGTGGCGCACGAACCACGCCTGGAGCTCGTCCTCGTCCGCGAGTCCCAGCTCCTTGATGCGCGCCTGCGCGGCCGGCGAGCGCCGCCACTGGTCCTTGGGGCACTCGTCGCCGCCGATGTGGACGAAGGGTGACGGGAAGAGTTCCAGGACCTCCTCGAACACCCCCTCGTAGAACCGCAGGGTGGTGTCGGTGGGGGCGAGTACGTTGGGGTTGACGCCCCAGTCGTCCCAGACCGTGAGGGAGGTCGTGTCGATGACGTCGGAGTTGCCCAGTTCCGGGTACGCGGCGATGGCCGCCTGGCTGTGCCCGGGGACGTCGATCTCGGGGACGACGGTGATATGCCGCTCGGCCGCGTACGCGACGATCTCGCGGATGTCGTCCTGCGTGTAGAAACCGCCGTGCGGCTTCTCCTCCCACAGCGGCGAGGCCCGGTGGCCGAATCTGGTGCGCGCCCGCCAGGCACCGACCTCGGTGAGCCTCGGGTAGCGCTTGATCTCCAGCCGCCAGCCCTGGTCGTCGGTGAGGTGGAGGTGGAGGACGTTGAGCTTGTGGGCGGCCATCAGGTCCAGGTAGCGCAGGACGCCGTCCTTGGGCATGAAGTGCCGGGCCACGTCGAGCAGGAGGCCGCGCCAGCGGAAGCGGGGGGCGTCCTGGATCGTCACCGCGGGCACCTCCCACTGACGTTTCCCGGTCACCGGGGCACGGCGGAAGGCCTCCGGCCCGAGCAGCTGGCGGAAGGTCTGGGCGCCCCGGAACAGGCCGGCCTCGCTCGCGCCGTCGATGACGACGTCGTGGCCGTCGGCGGTGAAGCGGTACGCCTCAGGGCTGCCCAGCTCCTCCTCGAGCCCGGGGACGATGCGCAGCAGGACCCGGTTGCCGTGGTCGTCGGCCGACGGCAGCGGAAGCCCGGTCGCGGCGCCGACGGCCGCCCGCAGCCACCGAGCGACGCGCTCGGCGCCGGGGCCCGTCGTCTCGATCCGGGTGTCCTCGTCGACGACGCATCCCCCGCCGCCGATCGAGGGGGACACGCGGGTGGGGGCGGGGACCAGGTGCACGTCGAGCCCCGGGGGGAGGGAGTACGCAAGCTCAGGCATGCCGCCAGTCTTCACCGCCCGGCCCGGCCCCGAGGGTGGATTCACCGCACTTCGGAGACGCACTCCCGATCCACCGGCAGCAGGCACACAGGCTCCCGGGACGCTCCGGACACGCGTCCCGGGAACCCGGCGGTCGTCACGCAGCCGAGCGGGCGGCTACTTGTCGCCGCCCTTGCCTTCGTCGCCGCCGCTGCCCATGGAGTCGTAGATCTCCTTGCACATGGGGCAGACGGGGTACTTCTTCGGGTCGCGTCCCGGGACCCACACCTTGCCGCACAGCGCCACGACGGGAGTGCCGTCCAGGGCGCTCGCCATGATCTTGTCCTTCTGGACGTAGTGGGCGAAGCGCTCGTGGTCGCCGTCGCCGTGCGACACCTGCGGCGTCGGCTCTACGAGGGTCCCCGTACCGGTGCCGCGCTCGGGCTCAAGAGTGCTCATAGGGCCAAGCGTACTGAAGCCCGCACGTATCAGTTGAGCGTAGGGTCGTCCGGGTACGTCGCCACCATCGCCAGCTCGCTGCGCTGGCGTCGCAGCACGTCGCGCCAGAGTTTCTCCGGGGCCGGGGACGAGACGTCGCCGGGTTCCGACTCGACGACGTACCACGCCCCGTCGACCAGCTCGTCCTCCAGCTGGCCCGGCCCCCAGCCGGCGTATCCGGCGAAGATGCGCAGGGAGCCGAGCGCCTTGGCGAGCAGTTCCGGAGGGGCCTCCAGGTCGACCAGGCCGATCGCGCCGTGCACCCGCCGCCAACCGAGCGGGGCGTGTTCCGGGGACGCGCCGCCGGGGATCACCGCGACACCGAGCGCCGAGTCCAGCGAGACGGGTCCGCCCTGGAAGACGACACCGGGTTCGCCCGCGAGGTCCGCCCAGCCCTCCAGGATGTCCCCCACGTCAACGGGCGTGGGGCGGTTGAGGACCACGCCGAGCGAGCCCTCCTCGTCGTGGTCGAGGAGCAGCACCACAGCGCGGTCGAAGTTCGGGTCCGCCAGGGCGGGGGTGGCCACGAGCAGCCGCCCTGTGAGCGAGGACACCTCGGTCATGGCAGACATGATCCCGCATCTTGCCTTCGGATGGGGAGGCAACGGGTGTACGTGGGTGAATGCAGCTCAGGGCTCATGGGTGCGTCGCGGGCGCACGTACGCCCCGGTAACCCCTCGCGTCCGCCTCCGCACCGTTCGTGTTGTGGCAAAGCTATGACCTTCGTTGGGGCCACTTGGGCTTACTGAAGGGGGGTACGCGGCCATTACGCTTACGTCTTCGGCCCCTGCCCCACTCCACGGAACGCGAGATTCATGACCGTCAACGACGATGTCCTCCTTGTCCACGGCGGCACCCCGCTCGAGGGCGAGATCCGTGTCCGCGGTGCGAAGAACCTCGTACCGAAGGCCATGGTCGCCGCCCTCCTGGGCAGTGCCCCGAGCAGACTGCGCAACGTGCCCGACATCCGCGACGTGCGCGTCGTCCGGGGGCTGCTGCAGCTGCACGGCGTGACGGTGCGTCCGGGCGAGGAGCCGGGTGAGCTGGTGCTCGACCCGACGCACGTCGAGAGCGCGAACGTCGCGGACATCGATGCCCACGCGGGCTCGTCGCGCATCCCGATCCTGTTCTGCGGTCCGCTGCTGCACCGGCTGGGCCACGCGTTCATCCCGGGTCTCGGCGGCTGCGACATCGGCGGCCGGCCGATCGACTTCCACTTCGACGTGCTGCGGCAGTTCGGCGCGGTCATCGAGAAGCGGGCGGACGGCCAGTACCTGGAGGCGCCGAAGGGGCTGCGCGGCACGAAGATCCGGCTGCCGTACCCGTCCGTCGGCGCGACGGAGCAGGTACTTCTGACGGCCGTCATGGCCGATGGCGTGACCGAGTTGTCCAACGCGGCCGTGGAGCCCGAGATCGAGGACCTCATCTGCGTGCTGCAGAAGATGGGCGCGATCATCGCGATGGACACCGACCGCACGATCCGCATCACCGGCGTGGAGAAGCTCGGCGGCTACACCCACCGCGCCCTCCCGGACCGGCTGGAGGCCGCGTCCTGGGCGTCGGCGGCGCTGGCGACCAACGGCAACATCTACGTCCGTGGCGCGCAGCAGCGGTCGATGATGACGTTCCTGAACACCTACCGCAAGGTGGGCGGCGCGTTCGAGATCGACGACGAGGGCATCCGGTTCTGGCACCCGGGCGGGCAGCTGAAGTCGATCGCGCTGGAGACGGACGTGCACCCCGGCTTCCAGACGGACTGGCAGCAGCCGCTGGTCGTGGCCCTGACCCAGGCGACTGGCCTGTCGATCATCCACGAGACGGTGTACGAGTCCCGCCTCGGCTTCACCTCCGCGCTGAACCAGATGGGCGCGCACATCCAGCTCTACCGCGAGTGCCTCGGCGGCTCCGACTGCCGCTTCGGGCAGCGCAACTTCCTGCACTCCGCGGTCGTTTCGGGCCCGACGAAGCTGCAGGGCGCGGACCTGGTCATCCCCGACCTGCGCGGCGGCTTCTCCTACCTGATCGCGGCCCTGGCGGCCGAGGGCACGTCCCGCGTCCACGGCATCGACCTGATCAACCGCGGCTACGAGAACTTCATGGAGAAGCTGATGGAGCTGGGCGCGAAGGTCGAACTGCCGGGCAACGCACTCGGCTGAGGTCCACCGACGGCTGGGGGCCCGGGGGTCATCCCCCGGACCGGCACGGCATGGAGAAGCTGATGGAGCTGGGCGCGAAGGTCGAACTGCCCGGCAACGCACTCGGCTGAGGTCCACCGACGGCTGGGGGCCCGGGGGTCATCCCCCGGACCGGCACGGCATGGAGAAGCTGATGGAGCCGGGCGCGAAGGTCGAACTGCCCGGCAACGCACTCGGCTGAGGTCCTGCGGAGCGTCGCCCATGCGAAGGGGCGGTCACCCTGATCCGGGTGACCGCCCCTTTGGCCTTGCTGGGCCCGTACGCCGTCGCGAGGAGCTTGCCGGGCTCGTCACTCGCCGTCCCGTGGCGGTACGGCCTCGTCGCGCCGTCCCTGCGACGGGCGCGGCCTCGTCACGCCGTCCTACGGCAGGTAGGGCCTCGTCACGCCGCCCTGCGGCGGTCGGGCTTCGTCGCACCGCCCTGCGGCGGTCGGGCTTCGTCGCACCGCCCTGTGGCGGTGCGGCGGCCTTGCTGCGCCGTCCGTGGCGTCACGGCGTCGCACGCCGTCCCGTGGCGCACGAACGGCAAGATCACTTGCCCTTGGCGGCTTCCTTGAGCTTGGAGCCCGCGGAGACCTTCACGCTGTAGCCGGCCGGGATCTGGATGGGGTCGCCGGTCTGCGGGTTGCGCGCGGTGCGAGCGGCACGGTGGGTGCGCTCGAAGGTGAGGAAGCCAGGGATGGTGACCTTCTCGTCGCCCTTGGCGACGACCTCGCCGACGGTCTCGGCGAACGCGGCCAGCACGGCGTCGGCGTCCTTGCGGGTCACCTCGGCGCGGTCGGCCAGCGCGGCCACCAGCTCACTGCGGTTCATGTTGTTACTCCCGTGTTCTTCTTGCCGTTGAGGCGTGCCACGCGGCGGAGCCGCATGTTGGGCACGGCGAAGCCGATGCTGCCAGGGTCCTCGGTGAGTCCCCGGACCCGGGTCCGTCGTCAGACCCTCGCGCCCGAAGACGCATCCTGCCCCCACCTGCGGCGGGAAAGCCAATCCGGCACCCGTAGGAGTCGTGAGAACACCCTTGGGAGTCACACGAAGGGCGCCACCGCCATGCGACGGTGACGTTCCGTCCGCTTTCCGCGACAGATCGCAGGTTCTGGGGGGTCCGAGCCCGGCCGCCACCATAGAGGTCGGCCGGGCGCCTGGGGTTCCACGACGCGCCGGTCGGCCGCCACCGTGGCGATGGTCACAGCAGCGGCACGGAATCCCTACTCGTCCGCCGTCGCCGACGCGCCCGCCGCCTTCGCGGCCTCCCGCACGGCTCCGGCGACCGCGCCCGCGACCTTGTCGTTGAAGACGCTCGGAATGATGTAGTTCGGGTTCAGCTCGCCTTCGGTCACCACGTCCGCGAGGGCCTGCGCGGCCGCCAGCATCATCTCAGTGTTGACCGTGCGGGACTGCGCGTCCAGCAGACCGCGGAAGACGCCCGGGAACACCAGCACGTTGTTGATCTGGTTCGGGAAGTCGGAGCGCCCGGTGGCCACAACAGCCGCCGTCTGACGGGCGATTGCGGGGTCGACCTCGGGGTCCGGGTTCGCGAGCGCGAACACGATCGCGCCCTCCGCCATGGCCGCCACGTCGTTGCCGTCGAGCACGTTCGGCGCCGAGACACCGATGAAGACGTCGGCGCCCCGCACCGCTTCCTTCAGCGTGCCGGTCAGGCCCTCCTGGTTGGTGTTGTCGGCGATCCAGCGCAGCGCCGAGTCCGGCGCGGCGTCCACGAGGTCCCCGCGGCCGGCGTGCACGACACCGTGGATGTCGGCCACCACCGCGTTCTTCACGCCCGCCGCGAGCAGCAGCTTCAGGATCGCCGTACCGGCCGCGCCGGCGCCCGACATCACGACGCGGACGTTCTCGATCTCCTTGCCCACCACGCGAAGTGCGTTGGTGAGGGCGGCCAGCACCACGATGGCCGTGCCGTGCTGGTCGTCGTGGAAGACGGGGATGTCGAGCGCTTCGCGCAGCCGGGCCTCGATCTCGAAGCAGCGCGGCGCGGAGATGTCCTCGAGGTTGATGCCGGCGAACCCGGGGGCGATCGCCTTGACGATCTCGACGATCGCGTCGGTGTCCTGGGTGTCCAGGCAGATCGGCCAGGCGTCGATGCCGGCGAACCGCTTGAAGAGGGCCGCCTTGCCCTCCATGACGGGCAGCGCGGCCTTCGGGCCGATGTTGCCGAGGCCCAGCACGGCGGAGCCGTCCGTCACGACCGCAACGGAGTTGCGCTTGATGGTGAGGCGGCGGGCGTCCTCGGGGTTCTCGGCGATCGCCATGCACACGCGCGCCACACCCGGCGTGTAGACCATGGACAGGTCGTCACGGTTGCGGATGGGGTGCTTCGACGCCATCTCGATCTTGCCGCCGAGGTGCATGAGGAACGTACGGTCCGAGACCTTGCCCAGCGTGACGCCCTCGATGCCGCGCAGCTTCTCGACGATCTCCTGCGCGTGCGCGGTGGAGGTGGCGGCGATGGTGACGTCGATACGGAGCTTCTCGTGGCCGGACGCGGTGACGTCGAGGCCGGTCACCGAGCCTCCGGAGGACTCCACGGCGGTGGTGAGCTGCGAGACGGCGGTTCCGCTCGCGGGCACCTCCAACCGGACCGTCATCGAGTAGGAGACGCTGGGCGCCGTTGCCATGGCCGACTTCCTCTGCTTTCACCGTGTCGCGGATATGCCGTCCGATCGTCGCACCTACCGGAGAGTACGTGGTAGCCGCCCCGTATTTGCGAACGTTTTGTTCGTCGGCACGGCTTGGCTTCGGAAAGCGACTTCCACGATACGAGAGACCAGGGGGCGGTTGGAGAGGCACGCCGTACAACGAGAGAGGTCCGCGTCGCAGGACGCGGACCTCTCCACAAGTCAGTGACACCGACCCGCCATGCTCGCCTCGCGGCAAGTGGTCGCTCGTAGCGACTAAGGTTGGGCCCGGGGGCTTGGATCGGGCCGGTGCCACACCCAGGCTAACAAACGGATCCGATAAGGCCATTCCCGTACCCGGAGTTCATCTCGCGTACAGGGCTGCTCCGCCCGTGCCTCAGTCCCGCAGCAGGTCCGGCACCCCGGCCGCGTCCGGCTCGTCCCGCTCTCCAGAGACCACCGTCAGCTGCTGCGTCGCCCGGGTGAGCGCCACGTACAGCACGCGCAGTCCTGCGGGGCTCTCGTCGGCGATCTCCGCGGGCGAGACGACGACCGTCGCGTCGTACTCCAGGCCCTTGGCCTCCAGGCTGCCGAGGGCCACCACCCGGTCGCCGAGGCCGTCCAGCCAGCGGGCCGCCTCCTCGCGCCGGTTCATGGCGACGACGACGCCGACCGTGCCGTCGACGCGGTCGAGGAGCCGGGCGGCCTCCTCGCGGACGGTCGGCGCCATCGAGTCCCGTATCACCGTGAAGCGCGGCTGGACGCCGGTGGAGCGGACGGCCGTGGGGGCGGTGGAGCCCGGCATGGCGAGCGCGAGGACCTTCGACGCCAGGTCGGCGATCTCGGCGGGGTTGCGGTAGTTGACCGTGAGCGTGAAGCGGCGGCGCGGGCGGGTGCCCAGGGCCTCGTCGCGGGCCTCGGCCGCCTCGTCCGGGTCGGACCAGGACGACTGGGCCGGGTCGCCGACGACGGTCCAGGTCGCGTGCCGGCCGCGGCGCCCGACCATCCGCCACTGCATCGGCGTGAGGTCCTGCGCCTCGTCGACGATCACGTGCGCGTACTCGGTGCGCTCCTGCGCCAGCCGCTCGGCGCGCTCACGCTGCGACTCCTCGCGGACGGGCATCAGCTCCTCGAGCCCGGTCAGCTGGTCGAGCGGGTCCAGCTCGCGCCTCTTCTTCGGGCGGGCCGGCAGGCCGAGGACGGCCTGGAGCTCGTCGAGCAGGGCGATGTCGTGCACGGAGTACCCGTCCCGCTTCAGCGAGCGCGCGACCCTGCGCACCTCGCCGGGGGTGAGGACGCGCCGCGCCCAGCGGCCGAGCCGCCTCTCGTCGGCCATCGCCGCGACGACCGACCGGGGGGTCAGCTCGGGCCACCAGGCGTCCAGGAACGCGATGAAGGAGTCCTCGGTGGTGATGTCCTCGTCGAAGGAGGACCGCAGCTCGGCGGCCAGCTCGGGGTCGGCGTGCCGGTTCGCCGCGCCGGACTGCGCCCACAGGGCGTCCAGGAGCAGCTTGCGGGCGCGCGGACGCAGCAGGTTGACGGGCGCCGTACCGGTGAGGGCGGTGCGCCGGATCCGCTCCAGCTGCTCCGCCTCCAGCTCCAGGCGGCGGCCGAAGGCGACGACCCGCAGCCGCTCCGGTGCGCCGCTGCGCTCCAGCGCGCCGCGGGCCGCCTTGCGCAGCACCTTGAGCATGCGGGAGGAGCCCTTCGCGCGGGCCACGGACGGGGAGTCGTAGAGCGTGGCCTCGACGCCGTCGACGAGTGAGCCGATGGCGCGGATCGCGACCTGGCCCTCCTCGCCGAGCGACGGCAGGACGCCCTCGGTGTAGGCGACGAGCAGCGGGGTGGGCGAGACGATCAGGATGCCGCCCGCGTAGCGGCGCCGGTCCTGGTACAGCAGGTACGCGGCCCGGTGCAGGGCGACGGCGGTCTTGCCGGTGCCGGGGCCGCCCTCGACGTAGGTCACGGAGGCGGCGGGGGCGCGGATGACCAGGTCCTGCTCCGCCTGGATGGAGGCCACGATGTCCCGCATGGTGTGGGTGCGGGCCTGGCCGAGGGCGGCCATCAGGGCGCCGTCGCCGATGACGGGCAGCTCGTGGCCGTCGAGGAAGGCCGTCAGCTCGGGGCGCATCAGGTCGTCCTCGACGCCGAGCACCCTGCGCCCCTTGGAGCGGATGACCCGGCGGCGCACGACCCGCCCGGGGTCGACCGGGGTGGAGCGGTAGAAGGGGGCGGCGGCGGGTGCCCGCCAGTCGATGACCAGCGGCGCGTAGTCCTGGTCGAGGACGCCGATACGGCCGATGTGCAGGGTCTCGGCGATGTCGGCCGTGTTGTCGGAGCGCACCGCGCCCTCGGCGGGCTCGACAGCCGTGTACGCGCCGTCGGGTCCCTTCTTGCCGTCCTTGCCGAGCAGCAGGTCGATCCGGCCGAAGAGGAAGTCCTCGAACTCGTTGTTGAGCCGGTTGAGGTGGATGCCGGCCCGGAACACCTGGGCGTCACGCTCGGCGAGCGCGCCGGGCGTGCCGACCTGGCCGCGCTGGGCGGCGTCGTTCATCAGGAACTCCGCCTCGTGGATCTTCTCCTCGAGACGCCGGTAGACCCGGTCCAGGTGTTCCTGTTCGACGCTGATCTCCCGGTCACGGAGCGAGTCGTGCGCGGACTTGCCGACCGGGCCGAGCGCGGTTTCCTGTTGAACCTGAGCGGCCACCGGGCCCCCTTCTGACGTGCTGAGCAGCCGTCCACCGTACGCGAAGGGGGACCGGGGAGGCTACGGCCCGCTCCGAACCGACGCGGCCCTGTCGCCGGACTCCCGACCGCCCTGCGGGCGGACGACGGGAATTTGACGACAGGACCGCACACGTCGACCCGCGGCGTGACTCGGACGCACGCCGCGGGAAGCGCTCAGGCCGGTGGGGGGCGGCTACGCCTTCACCTCCACCAGCTTCTTCCCGTCGAACGTCATGAGCTCGAAGTGGTCGATCTGGTTCGGTGTGAAGGCGGCGGCGCCGCTCACGTAGAGCGGGTTCTTCGACTCCTCCGTCTTGCCGTCGGGGATGCCGTAGCCCCACTGCGGGACGGACCAGGAGGCCAGTGTCTCGCGCTCGCCGTTCTTGCCGACGGCGACCCACGAGCACTTGAGCGGGCCCTTGACGCCCTTCACCTCGATGGCGCCGCTGGTGCCCCAGTCCTTGGCCTGCATCGCGATCGTGGCGCTGACCCCGGTGGTCGGGTCGGTCGCCGAGACCTTGTCGGTCATGGACTGGAAGGCGGCCTTGGCGGGCGAGACCGCCGCCACCGTGTGTCCGGTGTTGCCGTCGTCGCCGCCGTTCACCGCCATCACGGCGACCGGGCCGCCGATGATCAGCGCGGCGGCGGCCGCGACAAGGTAGAAGCTGCGCCGCCGCTTCTGGGCGCGCCGCTCGGAGACCTCGTCGACCAGCCGCTCGACGAGCCGTGGGCTGGGTTTGGCGGACAGGGATTCGCCGATGGCGGGGGTGCCGTGGCTGCCCGGCATGTCGGCGAGCGCGGCCAGCATCGGTTCCATGCCGGCCAGGTCGTCGAGCTGCTGGGCACACCAGTCGCAGGTGGCGAGGTGCGCCTCGAAGGCGGTCGCCTCCGCGTCGTCCAGGATGCCGAGGGCGTAGGCGCCGACGGTTTCATGGATGTCGCCCTGCCCCTGGGGACCGCCTCTCACGGCCCCGGGGCCACCAGTGCCGAATCCCCCGTACAGGTTGCTCATGCCGTCACCCCCCGCTCCTCCAGTGCCAGCTTCATCGACCGCAGGGCGTAGAACACCCTGGAGCGCACCGTTCCGCTGGGGATGCCGAGCGTTTCGGCCGCCTCATTGACCGTACGCCCTTTGAAGTACGTTTCGACCAGGACCTCCCTGTGGGCAGGGGTCAGGTCTTCCAGCGCGTCCGACAGTGTCATCAGCCACAACGCCTTGTCGATCTCGTCCTCCGCGGGGATGACCTCCAGCGGCGACGGGTCGACCTCCTGCGGCCGGGCCTGCCGGCTGCGGTGGCCGTCGATGACGATGCGCCGGGCGACCGTCACCAGCCAGGGGCGTACCGAACCGGTCGCTCGGTTGAGCTGGCCGGCGTTCTTCCAGGCACGGATGAGCGTCTCCTGCACGACGTCCTCGGCGCGCTGCCGGTCGCCCGCGACCAGGCGCAGCACGTAGGCGAGCAGGGGTCCCGCATGTTCTCGATACAGGGCACGCATCAGCTCCTCGTCCGGCTCGGTCGAGGACGCCGAGGACGAGGTCATGCGATGTCGGGCCCTGGGCCGCTTTCGTTCATCAGCCACGGCGGAATCCTTGCGCACGCCTACCTCCGGTGTCCGGGGGTTCCCCCAGTCGGTCGCTCACATCCGGGTACGCGCGAGTAGGTCCGCGTGTTCAAAGCGACACCAGAAATTTCTTGGAGAAGGTGTGGAAGCCCTTGTTCCCGGGCACCCATTTCTCCCCCAACGGGACATACGGCCGCCGGAGCGGAGAGACCCAGGTCACACCGGCAGGCGCTTCACTCCCGGACTCACCAAGATCGCCGTGTGAAAATTTGGCTGGACTTCGGTGGAGGAATTGTCGAGATCGAGGTGCGCACTGCCCGATTTCAGCCAAATTCTTCGGTAACTCTGCTTTTTCCGTGAGCTAGACGAATGGCCTCCCTTGCCGTTGTTTCCCTCGGCTTCCTTTCCTTTCAGGGTGTTCATGGCGTTCAGGGCGTTCAACGGGTTCACGGTGTTCAGGGCGTTCAGCCTGTTGCTAGGAACCCCGGGGCTTCAGCCCTGGGGGAATCGCGTCCTGGGGCTCGCGGCGGGCAGCGCCGCGGGTTCGCTGCGTCCGTTTGGCCGCGTAGCGGCTGGGGGGCCGTGTCCGGCGGTGCCGGTGAGAGCCGGGCCTCAGGCGCCGGGTTCACTCGGTGGGGTGACAGGTGGGGAACGTGCGGTGGGCGGTCGTACGCGTGTGTAGGTTTGTTGATCATGAAGCTGGTGGTCCAGGTCAGGCTGCTGCCGACGCCCGTGCAGGCGGCGGCGCTTGAGGCGACCCTGCATGCCTGCAACGAGGCGGCCACCTGGGCCAGCGGCGTGGCGTTCGACAAGGACGTGAAGCGGAACTTCGCGCTGCGCGAGCACACCTACGGCGAGCTCAAGACCCGGTGGGGGCTAGGAGCTCAGGCGGCCCAGCACGTGATCAAGAAGACGTGCGACGCGTATGCCGCTTTGAAGGCGAACCTCAGTTCCGGGAATCTGGGCAGGCCCGGTTCCCGGCGGTACCGGAAGGCCACCGGCAAGCCCATCGCCTTCCGGTCGCAGAGCGCGCAGCCCTACGACGACCGGATGCTGTCCTGGCGGATCGACCAGCGGAAGGTGTCCATCTGGACGGTGGCCGGGCGGGTCAAGGACGTGGCGTTCACCGCCTCCCCGCAGCAGCTGGCCACCCTCGCCCTGTACCGCAGGGGCGAGTCCGACCTGGTGTGCCGGGACGGCATGTGGTTCCTGCTGGCCACCTGCGAGGTGCCCGAAGCCGCACAGAACACCGATCCGGTGGACTTCCTCGGCGTCGACCTGGGCATCGTGAACATCGCCACCACCTCGGACGGCGAGATCATGGCCGGGCGTCAGCTGAACCGCATCCGGCGCCGGGAACGCACGCTGCGCACGAAGCTGCAGAAGAAGAACACCCCCTCCGCGAAACGCCGCCTGAAGAAGCGAAGGCGTAAGGAGGCGCGGCGGGCCAGAGACATCAACCACAAGATCGCGAAGCATGTGGTGGCCGAGGCGGAACGCACCGGTCGTGGGATCGCCCTGGAGGATCTGAGGGGCATCCGCGAGCGGGTACGGCTTCGCAAGCCCCAACGGGCCACCCACTCCAGCTGGGCCTTCGCCCAGCTGGGGTCGTTCATCGCGTACAAGGCCCGCCGGGAGGGGGTGCCGGTGGTGTACGTCGATCCGGCGTACACCTCCCGCACCTGCGCCGAGTGCGGCCACATCGACAAGGCGAACCGGGTCTCGCAGGCCTGGTTCGCGTGCCGGTCCTGCGGATTCGTTGATCATGCGGACCGGAACGGCTCCCGCAACATCCGCGCACGCGCGTGGGAGTTGTGGCGACGCGGGGCCCAGTCAACGGCCCCCGCCTCACCCGTCGCAGCCACGGGTGGGGCCGGACGCAAACGGCACGTCACCGCCAGCGACGCCCGCTGTGCAAGCCCTGTCGCATCAGCGGCGGGTAGTTGACAACGTCCAGTAGTCACGCTCGGGAGCTCGCCCCACAGAGAGCGGCACCCGGACCCCCCGGTACGCCCACCATGGCAGACGGGACTGACAACGCCCGGCCGCCGCCTCACCGCGCCCCTGCCCGCCAGGTGAGAGCAACGTTCCCTTCCGGTCACCGGGTGCCACAGGGCGGAAACGCGTCCTCCCTACCTTCGGGACTCATCACCGCGTACCGACACCCGGGCACCGCAGAACCGTGGAGGCGTCATGACAGCCCCGAGCACAGCCCCCGCCGCCGGCAGGGGAGGCCGCTGGATCCAGCAGTGGGATCCCGAGGACGAGACGTTCTGGAACGAGACCGGGGAGAAGATCGCCCGGCGCAACCTGCTGTTCTCCGTCTTCTCCGAGCACATCGGGTTCTCGATCTGGACCATGTGGTCGGTCCTCGTGCTCTTCATGGGGCCGAAGTACGGGCTGACCCCCGCCGACAAGTTCATGCTCACGTCCATGGTCACGCTCGTCGGTGCCGTCGTCCGCGTCCCCTACACCTTCGCGGTCGCCGTCTTCGGCGGGCGCAACTGGACGATCATCTCCGCGAGCCTGCTGCTCATCCCGACGATCGCCGCCTTCGTCGTGATGAAGCCGGGGACCTCCTTCTCCACCTTCCTGATCGTCGGGCTGCTCGCGGGCATCGGCGGCGGCAACTTCGCGTCCTCGATGACCAACATCAACGCCTTCTTCCCGCTGCGGAAGAAGGGATGGGCCCTCGGCCTCAACGCGGGCGGCGGCAACATCGGCGTGCCCGTCATCCAGCTCGTCGCCCTCGCGATCATCGGCGCGAGCGGCGGGCCGCGCGTGCTGCTCGGGATCTACATCCCGCTGATCGTCGTCGCCGCCGTGCTCGCCGCCCTCTACATGGACAACCTCGCCTCCGTGAAGAACGACACCGGCGCCGCCAAGGACGCCGCGAAGGACGCCCACACCTGGATCATGTCCTTCCTCTACATCGGCACCTTCGGCTCGTTCATCGGCTACAGCTTCGCCTTCGGTCAGGTGCTGCAGAACCAGTTCGGGCGCACCCCGCTGCAGGCGGCGTACGTCACCTTCATCGGCCCGCTGCTCGGTTCGCTGATCCGGCCCGTGGGCGGCTGGCTCGCCGACCGCTACGGCGGCTCGAAGATCACGCTGTGGAACTTCGTCGCCATGGGCGCGGCCACCGCCGTCCTGGTCTTCGCGAGCATGCAGAAGTCGCTGCCGCTGTTCACCGCCGCGTTCGTCGTCCTGTTCGTGCTCAGCGGGCTCGGCAACGGGTCGACGTACAAGATGATCCCCGGCATCTTCCAGGCCAAGGCCGTCGCGAAGGGGCTCGAGGGTGAGGAGGCCGCCGCCTACGGCCGGCGGCTGTCCGGCGCCTCCATGGGTCTCATCGGCGCCGTGGGCGCGCTCGGCGGCGTCGGCATCAACCTCGCCTTCCGGCAGTCCTTCCTCTCCTACGGCTCCGGCACCGGCGCCTTCGTCGCCTTCCTCGCCTTCTACGCCGCGGCCTTCGTGGTCACCTGGGCCGTATACCTTCGCCGCCCGGCCGCGCAACCTCGGGCAAACGCTTCCACCTCCGAGGCGAAGCAGCAGCTCAGCTACGCCGAGGTGTGACGTAACACCAGCGACATGAAGCGGAACCGAGCCTGTCACGAGCCGTTGACAGGCTCGGTCGGCATGTAGGTAGGACGCGTACGACCGGTGTTCACGACCGCGTGACCACCGGTATGCCGACTCGAGTGCGGGACGAGAGCCATGTACGACAACCAGCAGCGACCAGAACACGGGCCTCTCGAGGGGTTCACCGTGGGCGTGACGGCCGCGCGACGGGCCGACGAGCTGGGGGCCCTGCTCCAGCGGCGCGGCGCGTCCGTGCTGCACGCACCGGCCCTGCGCATCGTGCCGCTCGCCGACGACGGGGAACTGCTCGCCGCCACCAAGGAGTTGATCGACCGGGCGCCGGACATCGCGGTCGCCACCACCGCGATCGGCTTCCGCGGCTGGGTCGAGGCCGCCGACGGCTGGGGGCTCGGCGAGGACCTGCTCGCCCGGCTGCGCGGGGTGCGGCTGCTCGCGCGCGGTCCGAAGGTCAAGGGCGCCATACGGGCGGCCGGGCTGACCGAGGAGTGGTCGCCCAGCTCGGAGTCCATGGCCGAGGTGCTCGACCGGCTGCTCGAGGAAGGCGTCGACGGCCTCCGTGTCGCCGTCCAACTGCACGGCGAGCCGCTGCCGGGCTTCGTGGAGGCGCTGCGGGAGGGGGGCGCCGAGGTGGTGGGGGTGCCGGTGTACCGGTGGATGCCGCCGGAGGACATCGGGCCGATGGACCGGCTCCTCGACGCGACCGTCAGCCGGGGCCTGGACGCCCTCACCTTCACCAGCGCGCCCGCTGCCGCGTCCCTGCTCTCCCGGGCCGAGGAGCGCGGGCTGCTGCCGGAACTGCTCGCCGCCCTGAACCACGACGTGCTGCCCGCCTGCGTCGGCCCCGTCACCGCGCTGCCGCTCCAGGCCCTCGGCATCGACACGGTCCAGCCCGAACGCTTCCGGCTCGGCCCGCTCGTCCAGCTCCTGTGCCAGGAACTGCCGGCCCGGGCCCGTACGCTGCCCATCGCCGGCCACCGGGTGGAGATCCGCGGGCACGCGGTGATGGTGGACGGCGACCTGCGGCCCGTACCGCCGGCGGGGATGTCCCTGCTGCGCGCCCTGTCCCGGCGGCCGGGCTGGGTGGTCGCCCGCTCCGACCTGCTGCGCGCGCTCCCGGGCGCCGGGCGCGACGAGCACGCCGTGGAGACGGCGATGGCCCGGCTGCGGACGGCCCTCGGGGCGCCCAAGCTGATCCAGACGGTGGTCAAGCGCGGCTACCGGCTCGCGCTCGACCCTGCGGCGGACTCCAAGTACGCGGACGTGTGAGCCGCCTCCACTGGAGCGGCGCCCGGGCGGGACACGCCTCCCTGGAGAGCGCCCGGGCGAGGCAGCCTTCTCCTGGAGGGCGCCCGGGCGAGGCGGGCCAGGCGGGGGTCGGCGGCGGGCCCGTACCGCCGACTGAGGCGCGCGAGGGACATCGCCGGGACGCGTGGGCGCATCGAGCGGCGTGCACCGTGGAGTTCGGGGACGTACGGGGCCTTCCCCGAGGCGTGTGCGGGCGGGCACTGTAGAGGGGGCGACCGCGGCGACTCCAAGGCGGTGACAGGCACATGGCATACGGCACGGCCACGGCCTCGTACGCGTTGCGGTTCGATTCCGGGCGGATCTGCCTGGACCTGCTGACGACGACGCATCCCGAGGAACGCCTCGACTCGGTGGACCGGTTGCGGGCGTGGATCACCGGGTCCGGGCTGGTGCCGCCGGGTACCCCGCTGACCGGGGTGGACGCGGGCTGGCTGCGGGCGTTCCGTGAACTGCGCGAGCAGGTCGGCCAGTTGGTGGGTGGCGAACTGGACGGGCGTCCGGCGGACGGGGCGCTGATCCGGGTCAACGCCGCGGCCCGGGGCGCACCGCCCGCGCCGTGCGCGGTCCGTACGGAGGACGGCGCGCTGGTACGACGACTGCGCGCACTGCCCACCTGCGAGGACCTGCTGGCCGCGGTGGCCCGCGAGACCATCGAGCTGCTGACCGATCCGAAGGCCAGGGCGAGCCTGCGCCGGTGCGAGGGGGACAACTGCCCGATCGTCTACCTGGACACGTCCCGGGGCCGACGCCGCCGCTGGTGTTCGAGCGAGGTGTGCGGCAACCGTGAGCGGGTCGCCCGCCACCGCCGGCGGGCAGCACTGGCACGGGCGTAGGTCCACCGAAGCCTTCCCGGTGCGCCACGCCGGGCCAGGGCACACCCCGTGGACGACCTCACCACCGGACACCGGTCGTTCGGCTGCCCGGTGTGGATCAGTCCGCGTGGATCAGTCCGTGCGGATCAGCCGGCGCGGATCAGATGGAGTCCTCCCGCTCGACCTGGGGCACGAGGGGCGCGGTGGTCGCACGAGGGATCAGATGGGTGGGCAGGACGACGTGGCGCGTGCGGTCGGCGTCGGGGTCGTCGATCAGCTTCAGTGCGAGTTCGCCGGCCACCCGGCCCATGTCCGAGGGTGACTGGGCGACCGTGGACAGATCGAACCACTCCGCCACCTGGTGGTCGTCGAAGCCGATGACGGACATCCGCTCGGGCACGTCTATCCGCGCCCTGCGCAAGGTGGAGACGATGGCCGAGGCAAGCTCGTCCTGCTCGACGAAGACCGCGGTGGGCGGCTCCCGCAGGCTCAGAAGATGCCCGACCCCCGCCACGATGCCGCGCTTGTCGTGGACCGACATGGCGACCACCAACTCGTCGTCCAGGGGTATGCCGACCTCGGAGAGCGCCTGCCGGTAGCCGTACATCCGTTCGCGCGAGCTGAAGCTGAAGCCGCTGATGGTCGCGGTCTGCGCGAAGGCGATCCGGCGGTGTCCGAGGTTGAGCAGGTGGCGCGTGGCCTTGCGGGCTCCGGCCACGTCGTCGACGTACACGCTCGGGCGGCCCTCGACGTGCTGGCTGACGTAGATGACCGGCATCCCCAGGTCGTCCAGTCGCGCCATCTCCTCGTCGGTGAGGTCGAAGGCGAACACCAGCAGCGCGTCGGCGTTCCGCCGGGCCGGGAGACGCTCGAAGAACGAAGTGCGCTCGGCCAGGTTCGGGATCACATAGACCATCAGCTCCATTGCGGACGCACGCAACAGCGGGCCGAGGGTGGACAGAGCCGAACCCATGAACCACGAGTTGAGCGTGGGCACAAGGACCGCCACGACTCCGGTTCTGCCCGTGACCAGGCTGGCGGCCTGCCGTGAGGCCGCGAAGTTCAGCTCACGCGCGGCCTGTTCGACCCGGGCGCGGACCTCCGGCGAGACGGACGTCATGCCGCGCAGGGTGCGGGAGACGGTCGACAGGGAGACCCCTGCCCGTTCGGCCACGTCGGCCATCGTGGAGTGCCGCTGAGCTGGTGACATGAGCGGAAGTTAGCACAGAAACGGGCATGCGAGAGCTGGCTGATGAAAGCGCTGCCACAAGACCCTTGTGGGGTGAATATGCCTGTTTTCACCCGTAAGTTGCTGTGATGCACACCTAAATCTATCCGAAATATCGACGGCTTATGGATTGACTTCCCCTGGGGGCGCTCCTAGCGTGCAAGCGTTGTCACGGCGCCATGCAAGACGCTTCCACGCAGTCGGCATCAAGGGCTGCGACCTGCGCTTTTGAAGGAGCGCACCCCGTGACAGCACTGTCAGCCGCGCCTTCGGTTCCGCACGACCAGGAGAGACAGTGATGACCAGGACCACCAGAGCCCTTCAGTGTTCGGCGACGCTCGTCGCCGCCGGGCTGCTCCTCACCGCCTGCGGCTCGTCCGGGGGCAGCGGTGGCAGTTCCGGGCAGAACGCCCAGAGCACGTCGTTCACGGGCCGTGGCCCCATCACGTACGTGGCCGGCAAGGACACCACCGGCACCATCCAGACGATCATCGACCGCTGGAACAAGCTGCACCCGAAGGAGAAGGTCACCTTCATCCAACTGCCGACGGACGCGGACTCGCAGCGGCAGCAGATGATCCAGAACGCGGAGACGAAGTCCGACGCCTACACGGTGCTCTCCCTCGACGTCGTGTGGACGTCGGAGTTCGCCGCCCACCAGTGGATCGACCGCCTGCCCGACAACGCGTTCCCGCTGCAGAACATGCTGAAGCCGGTGGTGGAGACCGCGAAGTACCGGGGAGGCCTGTACGCGGTACCGGGCAGCTCCGACGGCGGCCTGCTGTACTACCGCAGCGACCTGTTGAAGAAGGCCGGCATCACCAGCCCTCCGGCCACCTGGTCCGAGATGACGGCCGACTGCGCCAAGGTGAAGAAGCTGCCCGAGGCCAAGGACATGTCCTGCTACGCCGGGCAGTTCCAGAAGTACGAGGGCCTGACGGTGAACTTCTCCGAGGCCGTGAACTCGGCGGGCGGCGTCGTCACCGACGCGAGCGGCAAGCCGGACGTCGACACGCCCCAGGCGAAGAAGGGCCTGGACTTCCTCGTCGACTCCTTCAAGGACGGGACGATCCCCAAGGAGGCCATCACCTACCAGGAGGAGGACGGCCGCCAGGCGTTCCAGTCCGGCAAGCTGGTGTTCCTGCGCAACTGGCCGTACGTGTACGCGCTGGCCCAGAAGAGCCCGATCGGGGGGAAGTTCGCGGTCGCTCCGCTGCCCGGCCTGAACGGGACCGGCTCCTCCAGCCTGGGCGGGCACAACCTGGCCCTGTCGTCCTTCGCCAAGAACAAGGCGACGGCCCTGGACTTCATGAAGTTCTTCAGCAGTGAGGAGAGCGCGAGCTACTTCCTGAAGAACGCCTCCCTCGCCCCGCCGTACACCAACCTGTACGACGACGCGTCGCTGGACAAGCAGTATCCGTACCTGCCCGTCCTCAAGGAGTCCATCCTGCATGCCGTGCCGCGCCCGCGGGTCGTGCAGTACGGGGACGTGACCTCGGCGATCGAGAAGGAGGCCTACGCCGCGCTGTCCGGCAGCAAGAGCAGCTCGCAGGCTCTGAAGGATCTGCAGGCGGACCTGCAGAAGCTGACGGCTCAGTGAGGACCGGGTCATGGCCGACACCAAGATCCCGTCCGGAACCGCCGCACGGGAGCCCGGGGCGGGCGACCGCCCCGGGCGGCCCTCCGCGCCGCTGAACCGCGCGCGCCCGGGCCGGTGCGACCACGGGCACCGGCCGGCTGGCGGCGCTGCTGGTCTCCCCCACGCTCCTGGTGCTGACGATCGTCGTGATCTATCCGACGCTCATGGCGCTGAACGAGTCGCTGTACGGGCCGAAGGGGCTGGATCCCAAGACCGGCTTCATCAGCAACACCGAGCCGTTCGTGGGCCTGAAGAACTACACCGACATCTTCACCCAGGCCGGTGACCGGTTCTGGAACGCCTTCTGGAACACCACCCTCTTCACCGTCGTCACGGTGCTGCTGGAGACGGTGATCGGTGTGGCCATGGCACTGATCATGCACAAGGCGTTCCGGGGCAGGGCCGTGGTGCGGGCGAGCATCCTCGTGCCCTGGGCGATTCCCACGGCCATCTCCGGCCTGCTGTGGCGGTGGATCTTCAACGCCGACGGAATCGCCAACGTGCTCGTCGGACAACAGGTCCTGTGGACCGCCGACGGCTTCGCAGCCAAGATCGCGGTCATCATCGCCGACGTGTGGAAGACCGCCCCCTTCATCGGACTGCTGGTCCTGGCCGGACTACAGGTGATCCCGAAGGAGGTCTACGAAGCGGCCCGGATCGACGGAGCGAGCGCCCTCAGGCAGTTCTGGCACATCACCCTGCCCCTGGTGAAGCCCGCGCTGCTGGTGGCGGTGCTGTTCCGGTGCCTGGACGCGCTGCGGATGTTCGACCTGCCCTACATCCTCATCGGCGCGCAGAAGAACTCGGTGGAAACCCTGTCGATGCTCGCGCAGAACGAGGCGTCCAACGTCCGCTTCGGACCGGCCTCCGCCTACGCGGTGCTCCTCTTCCTCTATGTCTTCCTCATCGCGCTCGCCTTCGTCCGGTTGCTGGGCGCCGACCTCGTCGGCGACGGCGGCGTCCGCAGCGGGCGCGAGCGCAGGACCGGGCGCCGGGGTGCCGTGGCGCTGCGCCGTGCGGAGGTGACGGCATGACCCTCACAGCCACCTGGCGCCGGCGGCTGCCCTACGTGGGTGTCGCCGCGGTGGTCGCCTACTGCCTGGCCCCGTTCTACTGGATGGTGGTCTCCAGCCTGCGGCGCAACGACGACATCTTCAGCACCTCGTTGTTCCCCTCGCCGCTGTCGTTCGACAACTACCAGGCGGTGTTCAGCCCCTCCCAGGGGTTCTCGCGGGCACTGCTCAACAGCCTGATCGTGGCCGGCATCACCACGGCACTGGCGCTGCTGCTGGCCACGTTCACCGCGTACGCGATGGCCCGGCTGGACTTCCGGTTCAAGCGGCTGATCCTCACGCTGATCATCGCAACCTCGATGTTCCCGGTGGTGTCGATCGTGGTTCCGCTGCTGAAGCTGTTCACGGACATCGGCTGGATCAACACCTACCAGGCCATGATCGTGCCGAGCATGTCCTTCGCTCTGCCGCTCGCGGTCTGGAACCTGACCACGTTCTTCCGCCAGATGCCGGACGAGCTGGAGCACGCCGCGATGGTCGACGGCTGCACCCGCGGCCAGGCGTTCCGCAGGATCATCATCCCGCTCGCCGCGCCCGGCATCTTCACCACCGCGATCATCACGTTCATCGCCGCCTGGAACGAGTTCCTCATCGCCCTGTCGATGACCAACAAACCCGGCATGCAGACCGCGACGGTCGCCATCTCGAAGTTCTCCGGAGCCACGACGTACCAGACGCCGTTCGGCAGCCAGATGGCGGCAGGCGTCATCGTCACGATCCCGCTGGTGATCATGGTGCTGCTCTTCCAGCGCCGTATCGTCGCCGGACTCACCGCAGGCGCGGCCAAGTAGGCACCGGCGCCGCGCCACCCCTTCCCGACGTCCAAGGAGCAACGCACTCGTATGTCCGGTACCGCACCGTGGTGGCGCAGCGCCGTCATCTACCAGATCTACATCCGCAGTTTCGCCGACGGAAACGGTGACGGCGTCGGCGACATCGCCGGCATCCGCTCCCGTCTGCCGTATCTGAAGTCGCTCGGGGTCGACGCCATCTGGATCAACCCGTGGTACAAGTCGCCGATGGCGGACCACGGTTACGACGTGGCGGACTTCCGTGAGATCGACCCGCTGTTCGGCACCGTGGCCGAGGCGGAGGAGCTCATCGAGGAGGCGCACCGGCACGGGATCCGCGTCATCCCCGACATCGTGCCCAACCACACCTCCGACCGGCACGCCTGGTTCCAGGCGGCCCTGGCGGCGGGGCCGGGCAGCCCCGAACGCGAGCGTTACGTCTTCCGGCCCGGCCGCGGTCCCGACGGCGCCGAGCCGCCCAACGACTGGGTCTCCTGCTTCGGCGGCCCCGCCTGGACACGGCTGCCCGACGGGGAGTGGTACCTGCACCTGTTCGCCCCCGAGCAGCCGGACCTCAACTGGGAACACCCGGAGGTGAGGGCCGAGTTCGAGTCCGTCCTGCGGTTCTGGTTCAGCCGGGGCGTGGACGGCTTCCGCATCGATGTGGCGCACGGACTGATCAAGCACCCCGAGCTGCCCGACCTGCCGCCCCGCACCGAGCCGGCGGTACTCGGACCGCTCTCCCGCCGCGAGGACGCGGAGGAGCGGGTCCGGCAGCACGTCGACCATCCGCACTGGGACCGCGACGAGGTCCACGAGATCTACCGCGCCTGGCGCAAGGTGGCCGACGAGTTCCCCGGCGACCGGTCCTTCGTCGCCGAGGCATGGGCGGACACCCCCGAGCGGCTCGCCGCCTACGTGCGCCGGGACGGCCTGCACACCGCGTTCAACTTCGACTTCCTGATGGCGAGCTGGGACGCGAAGGACCTGCGCGCGGTCATCGACGACTCACTCGCCATGCTCGGCGCGGTCGGCGCACCGGCCACCTGGGTGCTGTCCAACCACGACGTCATGCGCCACGTCAGCCGCTACGGCCGCAGGACCGTCAAGCGGTGGCTGGCCAACGAACGCTACGAGCCCGAAGGCCCCCTGGACCTCGAACTGGGTATCCGGCGCGCCCGTGCGGCCGCCCTGCTGATGCTCGCCCTGCCCGGCGGCGCCTACGTCTACCAGGGCGAGGAGCTCGGCCTGCCGGAGGTCGAGGACCTGCCCGAGTCCGTCCTCCAGGATCCGATCTGGGAGCGCTCCGGACACACGGACCGCGGCCGTGACGGCTGCCGGGTGCCGATCCCCTGGTCCGGGCAGAGCGCGCCGTTCGGCTTCAGCCCCGAGGGGGCCTCCGCCGCGCCCTGGCTGCCGCAGCCCGCCGACTGGGGCGAGCGCAGCGTGGAGGCGCAGACCGGCGACGAGACGTCGATGCTGGAGCTCTACCGCCGCGCCCTGCGCACGCGCCGCGAGCACCCGGCGCTCGGCGACGGCACTCTGGCCTGGCTGGACACTCCCGCCGGAGTCCTCGCCCTCCGCCGCGAACCCGGCTTCGTCTGCGTGGTCAACCTCTCGTCCGAGGCGTACCGGCTGCCCGACCACACCTCGGTCCTGCTCGCGAGCGGCCCCGTGGAGGACGGCCTGCTGGCACCCGACCAGGCGGCCTGGCTGGCGGTATAACCGTCCGGCAGAGACCAGGGCCGTCCGGTGCGCCCCCGCTCACCGGACGGCCCTGGTTCTGCGAGAGCGTGCACGCGGACGTCGGGGCGGATGCCCCGGGTCATCAGCCCCAGGCGGCCATGACCCCGGCGTCAACGGCCGGAATCCATCCATCCACGGGCCGCCGCAGCCATCCCTCCGCGGCGGCGACCTCGGCCGAGGCCCGTCGAAGCGCATCGAGTCCCGGATGCGTCAGCCCTTGTCGCCACACCAGCGAGACGGGCGAGAGCGGTACGGGATCGACGAGCGGACGCCTCACCGTCCCGGGCAGCGCGGGGAAGTCCACCACGGCGAGAATCGGATGGCCCGTCCTCGCCATGATCCGCTGGAACTCCTCGTCCCCGACGGCCAGCGGGACCGGAGGCGCGACCCGGATGTCCCGCCCGGCGAACAGGCGGTGCGCGAGGTCGGTCCACTCCGGCGTGCGCGGGTTCCCGGCGCCCGCGTACACCGTCTCCCCGGCAAGCGCGGCCAGCGGCACCGCCTCCAGCGACGCCAGACGGTGGTGCTCGGGCAGGAGGACCGCCATCGGCTCGTACCGCACGGGCTGCTGGTCGAGCCCGGCCCGCAGCGCCGGGGGAAGGCCCGCAAACCGGCCGAACGACGCGTCCAGCCGGCCCGCCAGCACTTCGGCCGCGGCATGCGTGAGACCGCTCTCGTAGCGGGCCATCAACTCCAGGTCGGGGGCGAGCGCACGGGCCTTGTGCAGCACCCGGCGCCCGGTGACCAGCCCCGGGGAGTTCAGGTCCACCAGCAGCGGCCGTGCCTGCCCGAAGGCGGCGAGGAGTTCGTCCTGCGCGTCCAGCACCCTGCGTGCGTACGGCAGCAGGCGCTCGCCCTCGGGGGTCAGCGTGACCTGCCGAGTCGTACGGACGAACAGCTCGGTGTCCAGCTCCCGCTCCAGCCTGCGGATGTCCCGGCTCAACGCCTGCTGGGCGACGTACAGGCGGGTCGCGGCGCGGGTGAAGTGCAGTTCCTCCGCGACGGCGAGGAACGCGCGGAGCAGGCGGGGGTCGACGGCGGCGGGCATCCGGCGAACTTACAACGCAGGTGCGTCAATCGCCACGGAGTAAGTGTTGGACCGCAGGTCACCGGCCGGGCGACGCTTCCCTGCATGCCGCAGCCCTCCTCCCGCAGACCACCCCTGCTCACCGTCACCCAGGACACCCTCGTCGCCGTCGACTTCACCCCGCGCACCGCCGGCAGGGCACCCGCCCCGCGCAACCCCTACCGCCGGTTGTTCACCCACCCAGGCACCCGCGCCTTCACGATCGGGAACCTCATCGCCCGGCTCCCCATCGGCATGTTCAGCGTGAGCTCGGTCATCATGATCGCCGGTTCGCGGGGCTCGTACGCCCTCGCCGGTGCGGTCACCGCCACCGGCCTCGTGGCCACGGCCGCGGTCGCGCCCTGGGTGGCACGCCTCGTCGACCGTCACGGCCAGGCCCGGGTCGCCCTGCCCGCCACGCTGTTCGCGCTGCTCGGGAGCCTCGCACTGGTCCTGTGCGTGCACTACGACGCCCCCGACTGGACCCTGCTCGCCGCCCAGGCGGCCACCGCCACCACCCCGAACATCGGCGGCCTGTCCCGCGCCCGCTGGGCCCACCTGTTCCGGAACGCCCCGGACGCCCTGCACACGGCGAACTCCTTCGAGCAGGCCGCCGACGAGCTGTGCTACCTGCTCGGCCCGGTGCTCGCCGCCTTCCTCTGCACCCGGCTCTTCCCGGAGGCCGGCACTCTGGCCGGCGCCTTCCTGCTGCTCGCCGGCATGTTGATCTTCACCAGTCGACGCGCCACGGAACCGCCGCCGAGCCGCCGCCCGGGCACCCGGCCCCCGCTGCGCGCCCCCGGTATGCCCCCGCTCCTGCTCGGCCTGCTGGCCACCGGCGCGGTCTTCGGCGCGATGGAGGTCGTCACGGTGGCGTTCGCGGACGCACAGGGGCACAAGGCGGCTGCCGGCCCGGTCCTCGCCCTGCAGGCCGCCGGTTCGTGCGCCGCCGGACTGCTCTACGGCGCGCTGCGGCCCGCCGGTCCCGCCGAGCGCCGCTACGCGTGGTGCCTCGCGGCGATGACGGCCCTCATGACCCTGCCCCTGCTCGCGGCGCGCACCACCGGTTCCCTCCTCGCACTCGCGCCCGCCCTGCTGCTCGCGGGCATGGCCACCGCCCCGACGATGGTCACGGCGATGGTGCTGGTCCAGCGGCGCACCCCCGAGGGCCGTTCGAACGAGGGCATGACCCTCGCCGTGACGGCTCTGCTCGGGGGCGTGGCCTGCGGTTCCGCCATCGGCGGCTGGGCCGTGGAACACCTGTCCCCGACCGCCGGTTTCGCCCTTCCCGCGACGGCCTCGGGCCTCGCCCTGGCGATCGCCCTCGGGCACAGGGCGGTCGAAGGAATCCGCACCGATTCGTGCGCCCCCCATTGACGCGCTCCCAACGTCCACATAGCTTCCCCCGTCGAAGCGCTTCGACATCAGCCATCGAATCGTTTCGATGAACCCTGCGTGATGGCTTCGATACCCATCCGACTCCCCGGAGGCACTGGATGTTGACAGCACGACGGCGTGTGGTGGCGACGGCTGCGGTGGTCCTTTCCGGATCCCTGCTCCTGGCCTCCTGCGGTGGCTCGGACAGCGGCTCTTCCGACGGCAAGACGCTGAAACTGTGGCACTACGAGGGCCCGGACAGCGCGATGGGCGCCGCCTGGAACGAGGCCATCAAGGAGTTCGAGGCCAAGCACCCGGGCGTGAAGGTGAAGTTCGAGGAGAAGGGCTTCGAACAGATACAGAAGACCGCGCCCATGGTCCTCAACTCCTCGGACGCACCCGACATCATGGAGTACAGCAAGGGCAACGCGACGGCGGGCCTGCTGTCCAAGCAGGGACTTCTCACCGATCTGACTCCCGAGGTCACCAAGCGCGGCTGGGACAAGAAGCTCAGCGCGGGCGTGCAGACCATCAGCCGCTACGACGCCAACGGCATCATGGGCTCCGGCAAATGGTATGGAATACCCAATTACGCCGAATACACCATGGTCTTCTACAACAAGGACCTGTTCAAGAAGTACGGGATCGCCGAGCCGAAGACGTTCGACGACCTGACGTCCGCGATGGACAAGTTCGTCGCCAAGGGCATCACCCCGCTCGCCAACGCCGGCGCCGAGTACATGGCCCAGCAGTACCTGTACCAGCTGGCCCTGTCGAAGGCCGACCGCTCCTGGGTCGACAAGTACGAGCTGTACAAGGGCAAGACCGACTTCCACGACGCGGCCTGGACGTACGGCGCGACCACCTTCGCCGACTGGGTGAAGAAGGGCTACATCAGCAAGACGTCCAGCGGCACGAAGTCCGAGGACGCGGGCGTCTCCTTCATCCAGGGCAAGAACCCGATCCTGTTCAGCGGCAGCTGGTGGTACGGCCGCTTCAAGACGGAGAACAAGTTCGACTGGGGCACCTTCCTGTGGCCCGGTTCCAACCTCACGCTCGGGTCCGGCGGCAACATCTGGGTCGTCCCCAGGGGCTCCAAGAACAAGGACCTCGCCTACGACTTCATCGACATCACCATGTCGCCGAAGATCCAGAACCTGCTGGGCAACAAGGGCGGCGTCCCGGTCGCGGCAGACCCCGACGCCATCACCGACCCGCAGGCCAAGACCCTCATCGCCGACTTCAACACCCTCTCCCAGCGCGACGGCCTGGCCTTCTACCCCGACTGGCCCGTCCCCGGCTTCTACGACACCCTCATCTCCGAGACCCAGAAACTGATAACGGGCAGTGAGCAGCCCGACGCCTATCTCAGCGCGCTGCAGAAGGCGTACGACCAGGGCGTGCCGAAGCAATGACCATCACCGCCGAACGGGGCGCGCGGGCCGTGGGCAAGCGCCCGCACACCGGTCCGCGCCGCCCCCGCTCCCAGACCTCGTACGCGCTCTTCCTGCTCCCCGGCGTGCTCGCGTTCCTCGCCGTGATCATCGTCCCGTTCCTGATGAACACGGGCATCAGCTTCACCGAGTGGAGCGGCATCGGCTCGCCGAAGTGGACCGGCCTCGACAACTACCGCCAACTGCTCGACGACAGCGAGTTCTGGGCGTCGTTCCGGCACAGCCTGTTCATGGTCGTCGCCATGGCGGTCGTCCCGACGATGATCGGACTCGTCCTCGCCGCCGCGCTGTTCGACTACATCGGCAAGCACTTCGGCAGCAGGACGGCCGCCGTGCTGCGCGCCTGCTTCTACCTGCCGCAGGTGCTGCCGATCGCGGTGGCGGGCATCGTCTGGAGCTGGATCCTCGCCCCGGACAACGGCTCCCTGAACGCGCTGCTGAAGGCGGTGGGTCTCGGCTCCTGGCAGCAGGACTGGCTCGGCGACCCGGACGTCGCCCTCTACAGCGTCATGGGGGTGATGGTGTGGGTGCAGATCGGCTTCCCGCTGGTCGTCTTCATGGCGGGGCTCCAGCGCGTCGACCCGCAGTTGTACGAGGCGGCCGAACTGGACGGCGCCGGCTGGTGGCGCCGCTTCTGGCACATCACGCTGCCGCAGATCAGGCCGGAGATCTACGTGGTGCTGACCTGGTGCACGGTCGCGGCGCTGAAGGTGTTCGGGGCGGTGTACGTGCTGACGAAGGGCGGCCCCGGCGGGGCGACCGACGTCCCGTCCTACTTCTCCTTCACCACCTTCTTCGAGAAGACGCAGGCCGGGTACGGCGCCGCGATCTCCACCGTCCTCACCGTGATCATCCTGCTCCTCGCCATGGTGGGCCTGAAGCTCCAGACCCGCGCCGAGGACGCCGAGGAAGGGGCCCGCGCATGACCGCCGTACGCACCGAGGTCCGCACCCGGCCCCGCACGGCCCTCGGCCGCTATCCCGTCCTCGTCGCCCTGTGCATCGCGGCCCTGTTCATGGTGCTGCCGTTCCTGATCGTCGCCGTCAACGCCGTGAAGTCGCCCGCCGAGTACTCCCAGCACGGGCCGCTGAGCCTGCCGAAGGGCCTGTACCTGGACGGTCTGAAGGACTTCTGGCAGCGCGTCGACTACGGCCAGAAGCTCCTCAACTCCGTCCTCATCAGCGGTTCGGTGGCCGTCCTGGCGGCGGTCCTGTCCCTGCTGAACGCGTACGCGATCGGCATCGGCCGCATCAAGGGACGCACCTGGGTGCTGGCCTTCTTCGTGCTCGCCAACGTGCTGCCGCAGGAGGCGCTGGTCTACCCGCTGTACTACCTGAGCAAGCAGGCGGGCCTCTACGACACCCGGCTGAGCGTGATCATCGTCTTCACGGTGATCCAGGCCGCCTTCGGCACCTATCTGCTCTCCTCGGTCCTCGGGCAGTTCCCGCGCGAGATCATCGAGGCCGCCCGGATCGACGGGGCGAACAAGTGGCAGGTGCTGTGGCGGATCGTGGTCCCGGTCAGCCGGCCCACGATCGGGGTGCTGCTCGTCTTCTTCTTCATCTGGACGTGGAACGAGTTCCTGCTGCCCCTGGTCATGCTGATCTCCAACGACAACCAGACGGTGTCGGTGGCGCTCGGCGTCCTCCAGGGCCAGCGTCTGATGGACGCCACGATGACCAACGCGGCCGCCCTGTTGGGTGTGTTGCCCGCCATCGTCTTCTTCCTCGTCTTCCAGCGGACTCTCACCCGCGGCATCGCCGTGGGTGCCGTCAAGTAGGGGGCACGCTTGAAGTTCACCGACGGCTACTGGCTGCTGCGCGAAGGCGTCACCGCGGCCCACCCGGTGCAGGTCCTGGACGTGACCACGCCCCCGGGAGCCCTGGAGATCCACGCCCCGACCCAGCCCATCCGCCATCGCGGCGACCTGTTGAAGGGACCGGTCGTGACGATCAGCGCGCACGCGCCGATGCCGGACGTCATCGGCCTCACCTTCACGCACTTCGATGGCGAGCAGCCCCGGGGGCCGAGGTTCGAGATCCAGCGGGACGACGCCTTCACGCCGCACGCCGAGTACGACGAGGAGACGGCTACCCTCACCGCGGGCGCCCTGGCCGTCCGGGTCGCCCGCACCGGCCCCTGGCACGTCGACTTCCTCGCCCACGGCCGCACCCTCACCACCAGCGGCCCCAAGAACATGGGCATCATGCGCGACGCCACCGGCGCCCACTACCTGCGCGAACAGCTGGGCCTCGGGGTCGGCACGTCGGTCTACGGCCTCGGTGAACGCTTCGGTCCGCTGGTGAAGAACGGCCAGGTCGTCGACATCTGGAACGCGGACGGCGGCACGGCCACCGAACAGGCCTACAAGAACGTCCCGTTCTTCCTGACGGACGCGGGCTACGGCGTCTTCGTCGACCACCCGGGCAAGGTGTCCTTCGAGGTCGGCTCGGAGGCGGTGTCACGGGTCCAGTTCAGCGTGGAGAGCCAGCAGTTGACGTACTACGTCATCTACGGGCCCACCCCGAAGGACATCCTGCGCAAGTACACCGCCCTCACCGGCCGCCCGGCCCTGCCGCCCGCCTGGTCGTTCGGCCTGTGGCTGTCGACCTCCTTCACCACCTCCTACGACGAGGCCACCGTCACCTCATTCATCGACGGCATGAAGGAACGGGAACTGCCGCTGTCGGTCTTCCACTTCGACTGCTTCTGGATGCGCGAGTTCAACTGGTGCGACTTCCAGTGGGACCCGCGGGTCTTCCCCGACCCGGAGGGCATGCTGTCCCGCCTGAAGGAGCGCGGACTGCGGGTGTGCGTGTGGATCAACCCCTACATCGCGCAGCGCTCCCCCCTCTTCGCGGAGGGCAAGGCCCTGGGCCATCTGCTGAAGAAGCCGGACGGCAGCGTGTGGCAGTGGGACCTGTGGCAGCCCGGGATGGCGCTGGTCGACTTCACCAGCCCGGACGCCCGCGACTGGTACGCCGCCAAGCTGGAGGCGCTGCTCGCCCAGGGCGTCGACTGCTTCAAGACCGACTTCGGGGAGCGCATCCCGGTCGACGTGGCCTACGCGGACGGCTCGGACCCGGAGCGGATGCACAACTACTACACGCACCTCTACAACCGGACCGTCTTCGAGGTGTTGCGCAAGCACCGCGGTGAGCAGGAGGCCGTGGTCTTCGCGCGCTCGGCGACCGCGGGCAGCCAGAAGTTCCCCGTGCACTGGGGCGGCGACTGCGAGGCCACGTACGAGTCGATGGCCGAGTCGCTGCGCGGCGGGCTCAGCCTCGGTCTGTCGGGCTTCGGGTTCTGGAGCCATGACATCGGCGGCTTCGAGGGCACGCCGACCCCGGCGCTGTTCAAGCGGTGGCTGGCCTTCGGGCTGCTGTCCTCGCACAGCCGGCTGCACGGCAGCTCCTCCTACCGGGTGCCGTGGCTGTTCGACGAGGAGTCCGTGGACGTGCTGCGGCACTTCACCCGGCTCAAGCTGCGCCTGATGCCTTATCTGTACGAGGCCGCGCGCACCGCCCAGGCCGAGGGCGTGCCGGTGATGCGGGCGATGGTGCTGGAGTTCCCCGACGACCCCGGCTGCGCGCACCTGGAACGCCAGTACATGCTCGGCCCGGACCTGCTGGTCGCGCCGGTCTTCAGCGACGAGGGGGAGGTCTCGTACTACGTGCCCGAGGGCACGTGGACCGACTACCTGACCGGGAGGACGGTGACCGGGCCGCGCTGGGTGCGGGAGCGGCACGGGTTCTCCAGTGTTCCGCTGCTGGTCAGGCCGGGTGCGGTGATCCCGGTCGGTGCGGTGGACGACCGCCCCGACTATCCGTACGCCGACGGGGTCACCCTGCGCGCGTTCGGGCTGGAGCAGGGCGCGCAGGTGACGGTGCCGGTCGGGGACGTGACCTTCACCGTCGTACGCGAGGGGAAGACGCTGCGGGCCTCCTGCAGTGATCCCCGGGCGCCCTGGGCCCTGGCGAGCGGGGAGCGGACCGCCCGTGCGGCGGCGGGCACCGGGTTCCTCTCGCTGGAGCTGGAGTCGGAGTGATGGTTCCTCCCCCCACAGGAGCTGGACTGACATGGTGAAGATCACGGACGTGGCCCGGCACGCGGGGGTCTCCCCCAGCACCGTCTCCTACGCCCTCAGCGGCAAGCGCCCCATCTCCGAGGAGACCCGGCTGCGCATCGAGGAGGCCATCCGCGAGCTGGGCTACCGCCCGCACGCCGGCGCCCGCGCGCTGGCCAGCAGCCGGTCCAACGTGCTGGCGCTGGTGATGCCGCTGCGCTCCGGGATCAACGTCCCGGTGGTCATGCAGTTCGCGGTCTCCGTCGTCACGGCCGCGCGCCGGCACGACCACGACGTGCTGCTGCTCACCCAGGAGGAGGGCGAGGACGGGCTGCGGCGCGTGGCGGACACGGCGTTGGTGGACGCGCTGATCGTGATGGACGTCCAGTTGCACGATCCGCGGCTGCCGCTGCTGCGGGCCCTGGACCGGCCGTCCGTGCTGATCGGGTTCCCTGCCTCCGCGCAGGGGCTGACCTGCATCGACCTCGACTTCATGGCGGCGGGCGAACTGTGCGTGGAGCACCTGGCGGGACTCGGGCACCGGGTGGTCGCGCTGGTCGGGTCGCCGCCGGAGGTGTACGTGCGGGGAACGGGGTTCGCGCAGCGGGTGGTGCAGGGGTTCACTGCGGCGGCCGACCGGCACCGGCTGGTGTCGTCGGTGCACCCCTGCGAGGCCGTGCCGCCGCCGCCCGCGGGGTCGCCGAGCGGCTGCTGCGCGAGCAGCCCGCGCTGACCGGGGTGGTCGTGCACAACGAGGCGGTGCTCGAGCCGCTGATCGACGCCTTCGAGTCGCTCGGCCTGCGCGTACCCGGCGATCTCTCCGTCACCGCGATCTGCCCGGAGGAGCAGGCCGCCGGCGCCCGGGTGCCGGTCACGTCCGTCGCCGTCCCGTCCGCCGAGGTGGGTGAGCGGGCGGTGGCGCTGCTGATGAAGAAGCTGGGCGGGTCGGCCGTTCCGCAAGCCACCCTGCTCGTCCCGCACCTCACGCTCCGCGCGAGCACCGCACCGCGCTCAGCACCCTGAATCCCGGAACGTGCGAAGCCGCGAAGCCTCGAATTGACCGTATTCGTCCCGTTGCAAGGCCCTGACCGAAGGAGCCGTGGCATGAAAGGCACGCGAGGAAGACGCAGAACCACCCTGGCCGTGGCGCTCGCCCTGATCGCGGGGCTCGGAGCCACCGTCCCCGCCCAGGCCGACGACCCCGCCCACCCCTTCCGCAACCCGAACCTCCCCGTCGAGAAGCGCGTGGACGACCTCCTCTCCCGCCTCACCCTCGACGAGAAGATCTCCCTCCTCCACCAGTACGAACCCGCGATCCCCCGCCTCGGCATCCAGTCCTTCCGCACCGGCACCGAGGCCCTGCACGGCGTGGCCTGGCTCGGCAAGACGACGGTCTTCCCCCAGGCGATCGGGCTCGCCTCCACCTGGGACCCTTCGCTGATCCGCCAGGTCGGCTCGGCGGTCGGCGACGAGGCCCGCGGCTTTCAGCAGCAGCGCCCGGCCGGCTGGGGCCTCAACCTGTGGGCGCCGGTGGCCAACCTGCTGCGGGACCCGCGCTGGGGCCGCAACGAGGAGGGCTACTCCGAGGACCCGTACCTCACCGGCTCGATCTCCACGGCCTACGGCACGGGCCTGACGGGCGGCGACCCGAACCACCTCAAGACAGCACCCACGATCAAGCACTTCCTCGCCAACAACAACGAGGAGCACCGCGACACCACGTCCTCCGAACTGCGCCCGCGCGTGCTGAAGGAGTACGACGAGCAGGCGTTCAAGCCGGCGATCGAGGCGGACGCGGCGACGGGGGTCATGTCCTCGTACAACCTCGTCAACGGGCGCCCCAACACGGTGAACCCGGCACTGAACGACACCGTGCGCACCTGGACCTCGCAGGACCTGCTGAACGTCACGGACGCCTACGCGCCCGGCAACCTGGTCGGCAGTCAGAAGTACTACGGCACCCGGACCGAGGCGGAAGCGGCGGCGCTGAAGGCGGGCATCGACAGCTTCACCGACAACGACACGGACTCGGGGCCGACGACGGCGGCGATCAAGTCGGCCCTGTCCTCCGGCCTGCTGAACGAGTCGGACGTCGACACCGCCGCACGCCATGTCCTGAGCATCCGTGTCCGGCTCGGCGAGTTCGACCCGGGCGGCGGCGAGTACGGCTCCATCGACGCGTCGGTCATCGACAGCCCGGCGCACCGAGCGCTGGCGCGCAAGGCGGCGACCGAGGCGGCGGTGCTGCTGAAGAACGACGGCGCGCTGCCGCTGAAGAAGTCGGGGAGCGCGGCAGTGGTCGGCCCGCTCGCCGACACCCTCTACACGGACTGGTACTCGGGCAGCCTGCCGTACGCGGTGACGCCGAAGGACGGCATCGAGGCCAAGCTCGGCACCTCCGCGGCGAGCAGCGAGGGCGTGGACCGGATCGCACTGAAGGACACGGCGACCGGCAAGTACGTGACGGCCGGGGCGGGGGATGCGGGAGCGCCGCTGAAGGAGACGACGGAGAGCGGCGCCGGTGCGCAGTTCGACGTGTTCGACTGGGGCTCGGGAGTCGTCACCCTCCGCTCGGCCGCGAACGGGAAGTACGTCGGCTACAACTGGTCGAACTTCGTCAACGACCAGACGCAGCCGAACGGCTGGTACGTGCAGCAGCAGTTCAAGCTGGAGCGGCAGGAAGACGGGACGTACCTGCTGCGGTACGCGGGCTACGAGACCGGCGAGTCGTGGTGGTCGAACCCGGTGTACCTGGGCCCGGTGGACGCCGACGGCACGCTCGGCCTGGTGGCCAAGGACAAGGCCGCGCACTACACGAAGGACGTGGTCCGCAGCGGCGTCGACGAGGCGGTCGCCGCGGTCAAGGGCAAGGACACGGCCGTGGTGGTGGTCGGCTCGATGCCGGCGATCAACGGGCGCGAGGCCCACGACCGCACGGACATGGGCCTGGCCCCGTCGCAGGAGGCACTGGTCGAGGCGGTCCGCAAGGCGAACCCGAAGACGGTGGTCGTGGTCGAGAACAGCTACCCCACCACGCTGGGCGCGCTGCAGAAGGAGGTCCCGGCCCTGCTGTGGACGACGCACGCGGGCCAGGAGACGGGCAACGCGCTGGCCGACCTGCTGTACGGCGACGCGAACCCGGCGGGCCGCCTGACACAGACGTGGTACCGCTCGGAGTCGGATCTGCCGTCGATCCTGGACTACGACATCATCAAGTCGAACCGGACGTACCTCTACTACAAGGGGCAGCCGCTCTACCCCTTCGGCTACGGGCTGTCGTACACGTCGTTCCGCTACGGCGGGCTGAAGCGGGTCTCCGACGGCTACGCGGTGACGGTCACCAACACGGGCCGCCGGGCCGGTGACGAGGTGGTCCAGCTGTACGTCCACCAGCGGGAATCCCGCGACAAGCAGCCGCTGAAGCAGCTGAAGGCGTACGAACGGGTGTCGCTGAAGCCGGGCGAGACGAAGACGGTCCGTCTGAAGCTGCGGGACTCGGACCTTGCGCACTGGGACGTCACGCGCTCGAAGTGGATCGTGGAGACAGGGGCGTACGACGTGATGGTCGGCGCGTCGTCGGCGGACATCCGCGCGCGGACGTCGCTGAGGGTACGGGGCGAGACGATCCCGCCTCGGGACCTGTCGGCACTGACGCGGGCCGAGAACTTCGACGACTACAACGCGATCAGCCTGGTCGACGAGTCGAAGGCGAGCGGTACGGCGGTGTCGGCCGCGGCGGACGGGGCGTGGCTGAAGTTCGCGGACACGCGGCTGGGGTCGGGAGCTTCGACGCTGACGGCGCGACTGGCGGGCGCGGCCGGAACGCTGGAGGTGCGACTGGGCTCGCCCACGGGCCGACTGGTGGGCACGGCACACTTCGACGGGACGTCGTCGCCGTACACGTACGACGCCGTGACGGCTCCACTGACGGGAGCGAAGGGGCGTACGGACGTGTACCTGGTCCTGAGCAAGGGGCTCCGGCTCTCGACGTTCACGCTTCGCTGACGCACCGGACCGCGTACCGGCTCCCCCGAGCCGGTACGCGGCGCACCGGTTCAGCCGAGCCCCCAGACCCGTCCGAGCCGGTAGGCGGCGCACAGGTTCACGTCGAGGAAGTAGGAGCCTGCCGCCCCGCACTGCTCGCTCCCCGTCCCGGGGTCGACGGGCTGGCCGTGCCCCATGCCGGTGATGCTGTACGTCTCCACTACGGCGTTCCCGGACGGGTCCCGGAAGACCTGGTGCGGGTATCCGGCGACGGTGTCGCTCACGTCGGCGACCTGATCCGCCCCGTGCACATCGGTCCACTGCTTCATCAGATCGGTCATGTTGACGGGCTTGACGGTGTAGTCGGCCGTCCCCTGGAAGACCGTGAGCGTCGGCCAGGGCCCGCTGTACCCCGGGCGCGCGGCCCGCACCCGGTCGCCCCACTGCTTGGGGGTCTGGGTGGCCCCGACGTACATGCAGACGTACGGCGACCCGGCGGCCTGCGCGCACCCGTACGGCAGCCCGGCGACGACCCCGCCCGCGGCGAACTTCTCCGGGTAGGTCGCCATCATCACGGCGGTCATGCCGCCCCCCGCCGAGAGCCCGGTGACGTACACCCGCCCGGGGTCACCGGAGACGTCGGCGAGCTGCCGGTCGACCATCTGCGCGACCGAGGCGGCCTCACCCTGGCCGCGCTCGATGTCCCCGCTCTGGAACCAGTCGAAGCAGTTCGAGGGGTTGTTGCTGCTCTGCTGCTGCGGCAGGACCACGGAGAACCCCCACCGGTCGGCGAGCTGGATCCACCCGCTTCCGGTGCCGTACCCGGCGGCGTCCTGGGTGCACCCGTGCAACGCGACGACGACGGGCCGCCCGGCGGGAAGCCCACCGGGCACATACCGGTACATGCGCAGTGCACCGGGGTTCGACCCGAACCCGGTGACCTCCTCCAGGGAGGCCGCCGTGGCTGTGCCCGGCGTGAGGAAGGCGGCGAGAAGAGCGACCAGGAGACTCGCCAGGACGAAGTAGCGACGTGCGGCTCTGGTGTGCGTCATGCCGGGGACCGTAGGGAGAGACGCCTCCCCCCGATATGGGACGGGACACCACAACAAAGGCACTGCCTGTGTGCGGACTGCGGCCAGGAGCAGTACGGCACCCAGGCGTTGGCGCCGCCGCGTCCCGTCCTGCTGCACCCGCTGTGGAAACGGCTCCGGTTTCAGGTACTCGTGCGCGGCCACCGGCTTCCCCCGACGGTCCACAGGCGCGCCTCCCTGCCGGCGGTCCGTCATCCGTTGGCGGCCCACCCCGGGATCGTCGGCAGCACCTTCTCGGCGACGCGGAGCAGTACCGCGTCGTCGGGCACCGCGCCGTCCGCGCGCCACAGGGCCACCTCGAAGGAGCCGCCGCTGTCCTTGGCATCGCGGGCCACCGAGAGGACGCGGGCCGGGACGCCCGGACCGCTGTCGGTGTCGCTCCCGTCGAGGCGGAAATGGATGCTGATGGTGCGGTCCGAGTACAGGACGGCCGGTCGCCCGAGAACGGTCCGCTGCAGGGCGCCGTCCCCCAGGAGCGCGGCCGCCCCGGCCACCGGAAGGCGGTCGTAGGTGGCCGACAGCGTCACCGTGTAGGTGCCGAACTCCACCTGAGCCGAGGGGTTGTCGATCTCCTTGCCACCGGCGAGTTCGACCGAGCCGTCGCTGCCGCTGGCGTTCTTCGCGCTCTCCCCGGCCGTGCCCAGCAGTTCGGCGAGGTCGGGACGGTTCACTGCCTTGCAGAGTTGCGCACCGGAGACGTGCCGAGACGCCTTGCCCGGCGACTTGTCGGGCTCCCCGTCCGAACACGTGGCGGTCGTCGCAGCACTGCCCGAGGACGACGTCTGCCCGAACGTCCACAGAACGACACCGAGTACCGCCACCACCGCCACGGCCGCGACGGCCTGTCCCCAGGGGTTCGGCCCCTTCGGGGGCACCACGTGGTGCGGCTCGTCCTGCTTGGGCGCCCCTTCCCTCCCCTCCCTGCTTCCTTCGTTCACAGGCACTGGGGTCGGGCCACCGGACTCGGCGGTCCGCACGGCTCGGCGCAGGCGGAGCATGCCTCTGACGGTGCGGATCCGCCAAGCGGTGAAGGCGAGGAGCACCACGCCGGTGAGAGTGGGAATCTTCCAACTGCCGGAGCCGTCGCGGGTCGCGGTGTGGTCACCGGAGCCGTCGACGAGGGCGGCCAGGGTGCCGTCGGCGGGGCGGTTCTCGATGATTCCGTCGACGGCGACGCGGCTGATGCTCACGGAGTGGTCAGTGGCCTCGAACGAGCCCTTGCAGGCCCAGCCGTCCTGCCGCAGATCGCCCAAACCGCCGGTCGCAGGCGTGCACTCGGCCACCTTGACCGTGCCGGGCACTCCTGTCGCCTCTGCATAGGCCTGCCGAGCCCCCTGCACGGTCAGGAACAGACCGAAGAGCAGCCCGACGACGGCGAGGGATATCTCGCGGGGAAGCGGCGGGAGGAGGCGGAGCAAGAACATCGGTCGATGAGTCCTTCTGAATGTCGGTGAGCCGAGTCAGGCAAGGGTGCGGGCGCAGCTGGGAAAGCCTGGTCCGGGCCGCGAGAGACATCCTTCTGCGTGAAACAGGCAGGCCGAGGCTTGTCCGTCCGAAGCAGTGGACGTGGCGGCGGTCCCCCCGAACCGCGGGCTGGAGTGCGCGTCGGCGGAGGGGTCAGGTCCGCGAGGACGCGACGGTCACCATAGACATGCCAAGACGGACGACGACAAGATCCGTGCGAGGCATGGCCAAAAGCCGACCACTCGGCCGATCGTTGTGAAACGGCGCAGAATCTGTGCACCACATGTGAAGATCGCGGGCGCAACAGGGCCTCGGCACCGCTCGAAGTTGGCCGGAACACGTCGCCCGCGTCCGCGCACGGCAAAGGCCCCGCCGCTTGAAAGCGACGGGGCCTCGCCCACATGGGGTTCAGGAGGCCGGGGCCTCCCGATCGTGGAGATGGCGGGAATCGAACCCGCGTCCAACGGTGAAGAATCAGGGCTTCTCCGTGTGCAGTCCGCTGTGCTTTTCTCGGCCCCGGAGATCACGCGGACAAGTCTCCGACGGGCCCAGTCACTGTGTGGTTTCCCTCTTCACCCCGTGACCGGGATCAAGGTTTAGTTCCCTAGCTGATGCCAGGATCCGGGTCGGGAACACCCCCGGGCTGACACTCCCTTTAGTAGGGCAGCTGCTGCTCGCTACCTGATCAGGCAGCGAGGGCCAGCTGGCCCTGGGAGAGATCGCGCTTGGAATTGGCGATTATTTTTTTCGGCCTGTGGTTTACGAGATCATGGCCGCTTCCTCGACACGCTTCCCCTGCTTCGACAGCCGCTGTCGAAACCGATCATCCCCATGTTGATTTTTCAATCGGCGCCCCTCACCGGGAGGGACTCGCACCGGCCGAGCGGTGCGATGCCATCGTACGGGATCAACGCATCCCGTCGCCAGCGTATTCCCGGCGGTCACCCCGCCGTGGTACCCGGTTCAACACCGACGGGTGCCCGGTTCTTCCCGGCTCACGCCGGTGTTCCCGCTCGGCGCGGCGTTCCCGCTCACGCCCGCTGCCGGCGGCGCACCGCCGACATCGCCCGCTCCGCCTCGCGGCGGTCCTGCTTCTCGCGGAGCGTCTGCCGCTTGTCGTACTCCTTCTTGCCCTTCGCCAGCGCGATCTCGATCTTGGCGCGGCCGTCCTTGAAGTACAGGGACAGGGGCACGATCGTGTGACCCGTCTCCTGCGCCTTGGACTCCAGCTTGTCGATCTCGTCGCGGTGCAGCAGCAGCTTCCGCTTGCGGCGGGCGCTGTGGTTGGTCCAGGTGCCCTGGCTGTACTCCGGCACGTGCACGTTGTACAGCCACGCCTCGTGCCCGTCGAGCTGCACGAAGCCGTCGACCAGCGATGCCCGCCCCTGACGCAGCGACTTCACCTCGGTGCCCATGAGGACGAGACCGGCCTCGTAGGTGTCGAGGATGTGGTAGTCGTGCCGCGCCTTCTTGTTCTGCGCGATCAGCTTGCGCCCTTTTTCCTTAGCCATAGTGCCGACCATTTTCGCACTACAGGGGGGTGCGCGGGGAAGTCGATTACGTGGCGTCGCGGCGCGTGGCTACGAGGCGTCGCCCAGGCCCCCGAGCACCGTCTCGGCCCGCTGGAGCGCCCCGTCGTCGACCTCCAGGTCGGGGGTGATGCCGCGGCCGTCGACACCGCGGCCCGCGGGGGTGCGGTAGTGGCCGACGGTCAGCTCGGCGACGGAGCCGTCCGGAAGGCGGCTCGGCATCTGGATGGAGCCCTTGCCGAAGGTGCGGGTGCCCACCACCACGGCCCGGCCGCGGTCCTGGAGGGCGCCGGTGAGCAGTTCGGCCGCGCTCATGGTGCCGCCGTCGACAAGCGCGACCAGGGGTCTGGTGGTGTCGCCGCCGGGCTCGGCGCGCAGGACGCGCTGGTCACCGTCGACGTCGTAGGTGCCCACCAGCCCGCCGTCGAGGAAGACGGACGCGGCGGTGACGGCCTCGGCGACGAATCCCCCCGAGTTGCCGCGCAGGTCGAGCACGATCCCGCCGCCCTTGGGTGCCCGGTCGACGGCGTCCCGTACGCGGTCCCCGGAGCCCTTGGTGAACGCGGTGACCTTGATCAGGGTGATGCCACGGGCGAGCCGGCGCACGGTCACCGAGTCCGTGGAAAGCCGGGCCCGGCGCAGCACCTCGGTCCAGGTCTGCGTGCCGCGCTGCAGTCCGAGCCGCACCCGGGAGCCGGCCCCCGCGTCGTCCGCGTCGCCGCGCAGCAGAGAGACGACCTCGGTGACGGGCCTGCCGGTGACGTCCTCGCCGTCGACGCGGCGCAGCAGGTCGCCCTTGCGGATCCCGGCGCGGGCCGCGGGCGAGCCGGGCTGCACCCGGGTCACCTCGATCCGCCCGTCGCTCTCCCGCCGGGCCGACAGCCCGACGCCGGTGTACTGGCCGTCGAGGGCCTCCTCCAGCTCCTCGTACTCGCCCTGGGAGTAGACGGCGCTCCACCGGTCGCCGCTGCGGCTGACCGCGCGCTCGGCGGCCTCCATCGGGGACTTGCCGTCGGCCATCGCCCGCTCGGCGGCCTCGGTGACGTCGTCGTGGCCGGCCGGGACCGCCGACTCCGTGGAGGACTGTTTCGCGTCGCTTCCGCCGAACGAGCCGGTCGCGGCGCCGGCGACGAGGACGCTCGCGAAGACCAACGTCAGGGCCGCCCCGTGGCGGATGCGACGGGGCTGACAGAACAGGTCACGGCCTGACATGCCGGTGAGTCTAGGACAACGCATGGGGGCGTACGGGCGGTTGCCCGTACGCCCCCATTGGCGTGCGTCACACCTTGAGGTACTTGCGCAACGCGAAGAACGCGGCCAGCGCGGGCATCAGCAGGCTCGTGGCGAGTATCAGCGGCAGCTTGGTCAGGACGGCGTCCCAGCCGATGAAGTTGATCAGGTTGAGCTTGTGGGACAGGTCGAGGCCGTGGTCGATGATGAAGTACCGCGCGATCAGCAGGAATCCGCAGGCGACCGTGCCGCCGATGAGCCCGGCGACCGCGGCCTCCATGATGAACGGCGCCTGGATGTAGAAGCCGGAGGCACCGACCAGACGCATGATGCCGGTCTCACGGCGACGGCTGAAGGCGGAGACGCGCACCGTGTTGACGATCAGCATCAGCGCGACGACCAGCATCATCGCCATGACCGCGCGCGCGGCCCAGTTCATGCCGTTGAGCAGGCCGAAGAGGTTGTCCAGGATGCCCTTCTGGTCCTGCACCGACTGCACGCCGTCGCGGCCGTTGAAGGCGGACGCGATGACCTGGTACTGCTCCGGGTTCTTCAGCTTGATGCGGTACGACTCCTGCATCTGGTCCGGAGTGAGCGAACTGGCCAGCGGGGAGTCGCCGAACTGCTCTTTGTAGTGCTTGTAGGCCTCGTCCTGGGACTCGTAGGTGACCTTCTCGACGACCGACATCTTCTTCAGGTCGGAGAGGATCTGGTCCTTCTGCTCCTGGGTGACCGCGCCCTTGGAGCAGTTGGGGTCGGACTCCGCGTCGCTCTTGTTGCACAGGAAGATCGAGACGTTGACCTTGTCGTACCAGTAGCCCTTCATCTGGTTGACCTGATCACTCATCAGCAGCGAGCCGCCGAAGAGCGCCAGGGAGAGGGCGACCGAGACGATCACCGCGAAGGTCATCGTCAGATTGCGGCGGAGACCGACACCGATCTCCGACAGAACGAACTGCGCGCGCATGGCGTCTGCTCAAGCCTTTCCGTGGAACTCAGTGCTGGTAGCCGTAGACGCCGCGCGCCTGGTCGCGGACGAGGCGGCCCTTCTCCAGCTCGATGACGCGCTTGCGCATCTGGTCCACGATGTTCTGGTCGTGGGTCGCCATCACCACGGTCGTGCCCGTCCGGTTGATCCGGTCGAGCAGCTTCATGATGCCGACGGAGGTCTGCGGGTCGAGGTTGCCGGTGGGCTCGTCGGCGATCAGCAGCTTGGGCCGGTTGACGAAGGCCCGCGCGATGGCCACGCGCTGCTGCTCACCGCCGGAGAGCTCGCCGGGCATCCGGTCCTCCTTGCCACCGAGCCCGACGAGGTCGAGCACCTGGGGCACGGACTTGCGGATCTCGCCGCGCGACTTGCCGATGACCTCCTGTGCGAAGGCCACGTTCTCGGCGACCGTCTTGTTGGGCAGGAGCCGGAAGTCCTGGAAGACCGTCCCCAGCTGGCGGCGCATCTGCGGCACCTTCCAGTTGGAGAGGCGGGCGAGGTCCTTGCCCAGGACGTGCACCTGCCCGGTGCTGCACCGCTCCTCGCGGAGGATCAGCCGCAGGAAGGTGGACTTTCCGGAGCCGGAGGACCCCACGAGAAAGACGAACTCGCCCTTCTCCACCTCCAGGGAGACATCCCTGAGTGCGGGGCGGGTCTGCTTGGGGTAGACCTTGGAGACGTTGTCGAATCGGATCACGGATGCACCACGGGCCGTCGGGGGTATGTGAGCGTGACCATACGCGAACCGGGTGCAGGAGCGCAGTCGCCGGTCATGGATACGGGAGGGTTGCGCGTTTTGTCATAGCCCCACGGGGTACGGAGGCGCGCTGTGATGCCCTCCACGGCCACAGGACTGGCGGAGCCCGCGCAGTGGCTCCCGGAACCTGGCACAGTGGAGTGGGAACTGTCGCGTTACCGAAAGCGTTGTGTACCTGTAAGCGGCACGAGGAGGGCGAGGCGCATGACGTACGACCGATTGGTGTGCGCGAACTGCGCGGCGCCCGTCAGCGAGGGCCGCTGTCCCGTGTGCCGCGCCAGCCGGGAGCGCCTTCAGCAGGAGAACCCCTGGTCAGGGCTGACGCCGGCGGCGCTGATCGCCCTGGTGGCCGTGCTGATCGCGGCGGTGGCGCTGCTGGCGCACCAGACGGCGTAGCGGAGCGGGGAAAAGACGGGTGTACGGGAAGGGCCCGGGGCGATGCCGCCCCGGGCCCTTCTCATGCAGTTCTCACACCTGCGGGTGAGGCTGTGCGCCCCTGACTCAGGCGGCGGCTCCGCCGCGGCCGTTGATCAGGCGCGGCATCACCCGGAAGCCGATACCGCCGGCGATCATCGTGGCGGCGCCGACCAGCAGGAACGCGGTCTGGCCGGCACCCGTCTCGGCCAGCTGCTTGCCGCTGCCCTGGGCGGAGGCGTCGGTGGTGCCGCTGTCGGAGCCCGTGTCGGTCAGGACCGAGGAGCCCTTGCCCTGCTGGACGGGGCTGTTGCCGCCGCCGTCGGGGTTGGTGTTGTTGCCGCCGCCGTTGTTGCCGTGGCCGTTCCCGTTGCCGTTCCCGTTCCCGTTGCCGCCGCCGTGGCCGTTGGAGGGGGGCGCCTCCGTCGGCTCGGTCGGGTTCCCGGTGGGCTGCTGCGGGTCGGTCGGCTGGCCCGGGTCGGTGGGCGGGGTCGCCGGGATGGTGGGCGGGGTCCCCGGGTCGGTGGGCGGGGTCGCCGGAGGGGTGGTGGGCGGGGTCGCCGGGCCGGTCGGGATACCGGTGCTCCCGTCGGTCGGGTCGTCGTTGACGCTCACGCCGGCACCGATACCGGTCTGGTCGACGCTCGCGCCGATCTTGATGTCGAGCGCCGAGGCGGCACCCGCGGCGGTCAGCGACGCACCGGCTGCGATCACCGCACCGGCTGCTATCCGCGCCACCCGGATCCGCGTCTTCTTGGTCATCAGGCTGCTACCCCCAGTAGCTGATCGTCATTGGAGCAGCGTCCGGGGCGACGGCACTCGGGGACAACTGTGCTTTTCAGCGAGCCCCCCGGTTCACATGCGCCCCAGAGATACGCATGCCGCGCTTCACCCTTCCGAGTTTTCACAGCAACGTCAAGGTCGTTGCGGGCGCCATGTCCGATAACGCGTCTTTTACGGGAGAAGCGGGACTGTGAGTGTGATGTAAAACCCAGACATCCGGAGACAGACAAGGCAACTACCCCTGGGTGAGGGGCAGTTGCCTTGTCGACAAAACGCTGTTTCCGCGGCCGGTTTTTCCGGCTACGCCGGACCGAGCGCGGCCGGTTTACTTCTCCTGCTGCTTGCGCCAGCGAATTCCGGCTTCGATGAAGCCGTCGATCTCGCCGTTGAAGACGGCCTCGGGATTGCCGACCTCGTACTCGGTGCGCAGGTCCTTGACCATCTGGTACGGGTGCAGGACGTACGAACGCATCTGGTTGCCCCAGGAGTTGCCGCCGTCGCCCTTGAGGGCGTCCATCTTGGCCTGCTCCTCCTGGCGTCGCCGCTCGAGGAGCTTGGCCTGGAGAACGTTCATCGCGGAGGCCCGGTTCTGGATCTGGGACCGCTCGTTCTGGCAGGTGACGACGATGCCGGTGGGGAGGTGGGTGATCCGCACCGCGGAGTCCGTCGTGTTGACGCCCTGGCCACCGGGCCCGGAGGACCGGAACACATCCACGCGGAGGTCGGAGTCGTCGATCTCGACGTGGTCGGACTGCTCCACGACGGGAAGGATCTCCACGCCCGCGAAGGAGGTCTGGCGCCGCCCCTGGTTGTCGTAGGGGGAGATACGGACGAGCCGGTGGGTGCCCTGCTCGACGGAGAGGGTGCCGTAGGCGTACGGGGCCTGGACGGCGAACGTCGTGGACTTGATCCCGGCCTCTTCGGCGTACGACGTGTCGTAGACCTCGGTCTTGTAGCCGTGCTGCTCGGCCCAGCGCAGGTACATGCGCTGGAGCTTCTCGGCGAAGTCGGCCGCGTCGACGCCGCCGGCCTCGGCACGGATGTTGACGAGCGCCTCGCGGGCGTCGTACTCGCCGCTGAGGAGCGTCCGCACCTCCATCTCGTCCAGCGCCTTCTTGACCGCGGCGAGCTCGGCCTCGGCCTCGACGCGGGTGTCCGGGTCGTCCTCGGCCTCGGCGAGCTCGAAGAGCACACCGAGGTCGTCGATCCGGCCGCGCAGGGCCTCGGCCTTCCGCACCTCCGCCTGGAGGTGGGAGAGCCTGCTGGTGATTTTCTGCGCCTCGTCCGGGTTGTCCCAGAGGGACGGCGCGGCCGCCTGCTCCTCGAGCACGGCGATGTCTGCCCTCATCTTGTCGAGGTCCAGAACGGCCTCGATCGACTCCATGGTCGAGGAGAGGGACTTGAGCTCTTCGGATACATCGACGACTGCCACGCATCCAGCGTAACGGCTCCGCCAGGCGTGCCATGCCGGTGACCGCGTGGTTACCGGGCGCCCAAACCCGGGGTGCGGCCCTGGGGGCTCCGCCCCGGACCCCGATCGGCCTGACGGCCGGGCCGGGGCCCAGTCGGCCTGACGGCCGGCGACGCAGTCGCACCGCGGTGGCATCGGCGGACGCGCGGGGGCGGGCCGTCCGTGGCCGGTCGCGCAGTTCCCCGCGCCCCTTCAGGGGCGCAGCCACCGCCTCTCCGGTCCCCGGCTCAGGGCGCCGCCGACGCCGAGTTCCCCGAGGTCGGGGGTGGCGCCCCGGTGTCGTCCCCGGAGGTCGCCCACCATGCGCCCACGCCGATCGCCGCCGCCAGTACCGCCGCCGCCACGCCCAGCGTGATCCGGCGGCGCCGGGCCGCAGCGCGGTGGCGGGCCGAGCCCGGGCGGGGGCGCCCGGGGTGCGAGGGGCGCGGGCCGTGCCGCGGGCGCCGCCCGCCAGTTCGTCCGGGCCCGGCACCCGCATCGAGGTGTGCGTGTCCCGGTTCGAGTCCGGTTTCGCCCCCGGCACCAGGGGCACCGCTCCTCGCCGCGCCCGTGCCACGACCGGCTCCCCGGGCGCCTCGTACGGCTCCTCCAGCGGCTCCGCGTCCGGTTCGTCCACGTCCAGCGGCGGCATCCCCGCCAGCAGCGGCAGCTGCTCGCGCAGCCGCGCCGCCAGCTCCGACGCCCGTAGTCGTGATGCCGGCGCCTTCGCGAGGCACTGCACCATCAGCTGCCACAGCTCGTCCGGGATGCCGGGCAGGGGGACGACCGTCTCCGTGACGTGGCGGCGCAGGACCGCGCCCGGGTGGCCGCCGCCGAACGGCGTGAAGCCCGCGAGGAGCTCGTACAGCACCGTGGCCAGCGCGTAGATGTCCACCGCCGCCCTCGGCGGCAGGCCCTCGACTATCTCCGGCGCCAGATAGTCCGGGGTACCGATGATCTTCGTGGCCTTGCTCCGCCGCGGCGAGTCGATCAGCTTCGCCACGCCGAAGTCCGTCAGCAGTGCCGGGTGCGCCCCGCCGGGGCCCAGTGGCCCCTGCATGTCGAGCAGGATGTTCTCCGGCTTCACGTCCCGGTGCACGATGCCGGCCGCGTGCGCCGCCGCCAGCCCCTCCGCCACGTCGGCCACGATCGCGACCGCCGCCTCGGGCGCGAGGCGGCGCTCCCGGTCCAGACGGGTGCGCAGATCCGTGCCGCGGACCAGGTCCATGACGAGGGCCAGGTCGTTGCCGTCGACCACCAGGTCCCGTACGGACACGACGTGCGGATGGTCGAGCCCCAGCAGCGCCGTGCGCTCCTGGACGAAGCGGCCCACGAGCTCCTGGTCGGACGCGAGGTCCTCCCGCAGCAGCTTGATGGCGACCGGCCCCTCCGGTCCCTCGCCCAGCCACACCGTGCCGGCGCTTCCCCGCCCCAGGATCTGGTTGGCGGTGTACCGGCTGCCGATCTTCCGTGCCAAGTCTGCTCCTACTGGGGACGCGTGTTGCCGACCCTGCGCCGGACCCCGATCGACAAAACTACGCGTCCGAAGCGGCAACCTTCACCGCCGAACGGGAAATCACCCGTCGGATGTCGACAAATCCCCAAGCTCGGCGTGCACGAAGGCCGTCCGGAGCCCGCTACTTGTTGCCCAGCCGCCCGATCCAGTCCGCCGCGGTGGAGAACCAGTCGCTCAACTGCTGCCAGTACGACTTGGTCGTCCCGATCCACTGCTGCAGCGGGCTGAACTCCCACACCAGCCACCCGGCGACGAACAGGATGACGATCGTGAACAGGCACCCCTTGAGGCAGCCGAGCCCCGGGATCTTCATCGGGTTCGCGCTGCGCTGCCGCGGCGGCCGGGGCTCACGCGCCGGACGGGGCGCCGGCTGCTGCGGCTGCTGAGGCGCGGGCGCGTACCGCTGGGGCTGCTGCTGCGGGGCAGGCGCGTACTGCTGCCGCTGGGGCGCGTACTGCTGGGGCTGCCCCTGCGGACGGCCGTACCCCGGCCCGGGCTGCTGCCGCTGCGGCGGGCCCTGCTGCGGATGCTGCTGGGGCCGCGCCACCTGCCGCTGCGGGCGGCGGCGCAGCGGGTCCTCGCCGGGGTCGAGGTACGCCTGGACCTGCGTCTGCTCGTTGCGGTCGCGGGCCGCGCGCAGCTGGCTCTGCCAGGGGTGCGGCTCCTCCTGCCGGGGCTGCCCGCCGGGCCGTGCGGCGGCATGGGCGGCATGACGGCCGTCGGGTCGGCGGCCCCGCCCGTGGGCAGGACGGCGGTGGGGTCGGCGGAGCCGGGCGGGGTGTGCGGCAGAACGCTGGTCGCCGCGTTCGGGTCGTACGAGGACGCCGGGCCCTGCGGCAGTACCTGCGTGGGGTCGGCGGAGCCGGGGACGGCCGCCGGGGCCGGGTCGGGGCCGAGCAGGGCGGTCACGCCCTCCGCGGCGGCGATCTGCGCGGAGTTCGCGTGCACGCCGACGCCCTCGGCGACCACCCGCAGCGCCCGCGCCAGGTTCTCGGCGCTCGGCCGGCCCTCCGGGTTCTTGCGCAGGCAGCGCTCTATCACCGTCCACAGCGGGTCGGGCACCGTGGACGGGCGGCGCGGTTCGGCGCTCAGGTGCTGGTGGAGCACCTCGAGGGCCGAGCCGCCGGAGAACGGCGGACGTCCGGTGACCAGCTCGTACAGCAGGATGCCGGCGCCGTAGATGTCCACCGCGGAGGTCTGCGGGCGGCCCTCGGCCGACTCCGGGGCGACGTACGCGGGCGTGCCCACGAACTCGCTCGTGCGCGTGAGGCCGGGCGAGTCGGCGAGCCGGGCGATGCCGAAGTCGGTCAGCATCGGGTGCATCTGCCCGTCGTGCTGCGCGAGCAGGACGTTCGCGGGCTTCAGGTCGCGGTGCACGACGCCGTCGGCGTGGCTCGCGGCCAGCGCGTCGGCGATCTGGGCGGTGAGCAGGGCGGCGGCGACCGGCGTGAAGGGGCCGTTCTCGCGCAGGTAGCGGTGCAGGTCGGGGCCGTCGACGAGGTCCATGACCAGGGCCAGCAGATCGCCCTCGACCACCAGGTCGCGAACCCGCACGATGTTCGGGTGGGTCAGCCGGAGCAGGACGGACCGCTCCCGCAGGAACCGCATGACGACATCGGGGTCGCTCGCCAGCTCCTCCTTGAGGACCTTGATCGCCACGGTCTCGCCGGGCCGGCCCGCGACGGCCGCCTCGGCACCCGCGGTCTCCCGCTGGCGGGCTCGCCAGACGGTGCCCGTGGCGCCGCGTCCCAGCGGCTCCTCAAGGAGGTACTTGCTCCCTACCGGCCGCACGTCATGCGCTCCCTGTTGCTTGCTCTTCCGGTCGTTCACCGCGCTACCGGTGTTCCGCCCACTGTAGTGCCGAGGTACCTGGCAGCGAGCTGTCGACGGCCTGTGGGTCACGGGCCCCGCATGGATGAGGTACGTATTCGGCTCCCGCACCTGTTCGATGACAAGACGCTCGCTTCGGTTCAGTTGGTTGCCCGATCCGGGCGTGACCGATCTCAAGCGTGCACCTGCCGGGCACTGGTCAGGCACTTTTACGGGCAGAGCCGACCAATCAAGATCATTTGACGGTGGAGGGCAGGCGCACTGTCAGTGGCAGGTGCGAGGATGCATCCCGTACTGGCCGATGTGCTCGTGTGCGGTGGGGAGTCCGCGGTGGGGGACCGTGGAGCGGCTCCTTCCCCGTCCTCGGGCGCCCGCACGCGCGGGAGCCGAAGGGGCGCGTCGGTGTCGAGGGGGGCGAGCGCGCGGGCCCGGAGGACCGGGCGCGGTCGCGGTCCCGGCACCGGCTCGTGCGCCTCGTGGGCGACCGCGGACGCAGACAGAAGGGACCGCTGACGGCGATGCAGATCCGGCTGACCGTCGTAGCCCCACCGGCCCCGCCCACGGAGTCACGGGCCCGCGCCGCGGGTGTGACGTACTGGTCACCGCGCCCGCCGGGACGGCGCTGGCCGCGGTGGCGTCGGGCCTGGCCTCGGCGGTCGGCGGGGAGGCAGGTCCCTCCCAGCCCGAGCGAAGCCGGGAGCCCGGGACAGGCTCGGTGGTTCTGTACGCGGGCACGGAGCGGCTCGACCCGCAGCGCTGCACGCTGGGCGAGCCTCCGCTGCTGGACGGCGCGGTGCTGACCCTGGGCGCGCCCGCGGAGCCGGGCCCCGAGCCGGACGAGGGCGCGGCCCAGCTGCACGTGGTCGCGGGCCCGGACGCGGGCGGCGTCCATCTGCTGCACGGCGGGGTGATCCGGATCGGCCGTTCCGCCGACGCCGACGTCCCGCTGGACGACCCGGACGTGTCCCGGCTGCACTGCGCGGTCACGGTCACCCCGGACGGCCACGTCTCGGTCGCCGACCTCGGCTCCACCAACGGCACGGTGCTGGACGGCCACCGGGTGAGCGACCGCCCGGTGCGCTTCAGCGCCGGCGCGCTGCTGCGGCTCGGCGAATCGGCCCTGCGGCTGGTCCCGCCCGGAGAGGAGCGGTCCGTGGGGACGGCGCCGGACGGGGAGGGGCACGTACGGGTGCGGCGGGCGGAGGGCCCGGGAGAGCCCACGGACCCGACGCGGGCGGCGGCCGTGGGGCACGCGCGCGCCGGGAGCACCGCCGCCGGGGACGGCCGCACGGGCGGCACCTCCCCGGAGGGACAAGGCTCGGGTTCCGCCTCCCGGGACGGGCGGTCCTCCCCCGACAGCGACACGCACCACGGCTTCGGCATCACCGGGTGGGGCGCGTCCGGCGGGGTGATCCCCGGAGCTCAGGAACACGGTTCCGTCGAGTCGCCCCTTCCGGCGCACGCCGAACCGGGACAGGTCACGCCGGACGAGAGCACGCGCAAGGGCACCCCGCTGCGCGGCACGGACGTTCCGCCGGGGCTGCGCAGGCGCGGCGGGCTCACGGCATGGGCACGCCGGCTGACCGGGGGCCGCGGCGAACAGGGCGGCACCGAACGCGGCGCGTACGAGGAGGGCGGGGACGCCTCCGCGCCGCCCGCGGCCCGGGCGCCCGAGAAGTGGCCGGACCCGGCAGCGCTGCTGCTCACCGCGCTCGGCCCGGGTCCGCGGCTGTGGGAGCGCGGCCCGGGGCACCCGGAGGCGCTCACCGTGCGGCTGGGCACGGCGGACCGGACGGCACCGGACGGTGCGGGCCTGCTGCCGGCGGTGCCGGTGACCGCGGGGTTGCGCGAGGTGGGCGCACTGGGGCTCGCGGGGCCGCGCGCCCGGCTGGCCGGGCTGACGCGCGCGGTGGTGGCGCAGCTCGCCGCGCTGCACTCGCCCGACCTGCTGGAGCTGGTCCTGATCAGCGCCGACCGCACGCGCCCGCTGCACGAGCGCACCGCCGACTGGTCCTGGCTCGGCTGGCTCCCGCATCTCCGCCCGGCCCACGGCCAGGACTGCCGCCTGCTGCTGGCCTACGACCGCGAACAGGCGACGGCCCGCACCCAGGAGCTGCTGCGCCGCCTGGAGGACCAGCTGACGGACCAGGACGGTCCGCTGCCCGCCCCACCGGAGGACCCTTCGCCACGGGGGGCCACCCACCGCCCCTCCTGGGCGCGGGACGACGCCCACGCGGGGCCGTACTCCGTCGTGGTCGTGGACGGTGACCCCGGTGGCGCCGATGTGCGGGCGGCCGTGGCGCGGCTGGCCCGGGAGGGGGCGCGGGCCGGGATCCATGTCGTCTGTCTGGCCGAGGCGCCGGCCGCCTCCCCCGCGTCGCCGGTGGCGGAGACGTACGAGGCGGCGTGCGCGGCCTCCCCGGTGTTCCGGGAGTGCGGGGCCGTCGCGCTGCTGAGCGGCGATGTGGCCACAGCGCTGCGGCTGCTGCGGGTCGCGCCGGGGCAGGGTGCGGACGCCGCGCGCGCACCCGTGGGGCACGGCACGGTCGCCGCCGTGGACGCGGTGTCGGCGGCGTGGGCGGAGCGGTTCGCCCGGGCGCTCGCCCCGCTGCGGACGGACGGCGGCGGTGAGCGGCACCCGCGCGTGTCGGCCCCGTTGCCCCGGGCGGCGCGGCTGCTGGACGAGTTGGGGCTGGCCCGGGCCACCCCGGCGTCGCTGATGGCACGTTGGGCGGACGCGGCGGACGACACCGCGTCACCGGGCGGGCGCGCCTGGGCGGTGCTCGGCGCGGGCCCGCGCGGTCCGGTGAGCGTGGACCTCGCCGCCGAGGGACCGCATCTGCTGGTCGAGGGGCCGCCCGGGAGCGGTCGTACGGAACTGCTGCGCGCCCTCGCCGCCTCGCTGGCGTCGGCGGAGCGCCCGGACCGACTGAGCATCGCACTCGTCGACGGCCGTGACTGCGCGGCGCACGGCAGTACGGGCGGGGACGGCCTGCGGGTCTGCACGGACCTGCCGCACGTCACGACGTATCTGGCGGTCAACGACCCGGTGCGCATGCGGGAGTTCGCCCAGTCGCTGAGCGCCGAGCTGAAGCGGCGGGCGGAACTGCTCGGGCAGCTCGGATTCGCCGAGTGGCACACGCGGCAGGAGGTGTCGAGGCGGATCGGGCCGCAGCGGTCGGGAGGTACGGAGTCGGGGGACCTCGACAGCCCGCCGAGTGTCACGCTGCGGCTGCGTCCGGCGGCGGCACGGCAGCGGGCGGAGGCGGGTCCTCCGTTGCCGCGGCTGGTGGTGCTGGTCGACGACCTGGACGCGCTGCTGTCCCCGGCGCTCGGCTCCCCGGCCGCCCGGCGGCCGGGTCGGTCGTACGGGCGCTGGAGGCGGTGGCCCGGGACGGGGAACGGCTGGGTGTGCACCTGGTGGCCGCGTCGGGGCCCGGTGGGCGGACGGCTCAGTGGGAGCCGGCCCGGGCGGCCTCGCTGCGGATCGGCCTGGAGGCGGTGGCCGCGGGCACGGACGAACCAGGGCCGGGGCGGGGGCGGTTGACCCGGGCGGACGGCAGGGGGACGCCGTTCCAGGGCGGGCGGATCACGGGGCGGATTCCCCGGACGGCGACCGTGCGGCCGACGGTCGTACCGCTGGAGTGGCACCGCATGGGCGACCCGCCGGCACGGCGTCCGGTGCGGGAACTGGGGAACGGGCCGACGGACCTGGCGTTGCTGGCGAGCGCGCTGGAGCGGGCGGCGCGGTCGGTGTCGGCGGTGGAGGTGCCTTCGCTTTTGTGACGCCGTCCCCTCCGGCCCCGCCGACTGCCGAGCAGCACCGACACCCCAGCTGACCATACGTCACAACGCGATCACAATCGGCCACTTGACAGTGCAGGCGCTCTTGCCGCCCCGAACCTCCCCGCGTAGACCAGAGCGCACGGACAGCAGCTCGAACGTTCGACGAGGGACGGAGAACGGGGCAGTCATGCGCAGCACGAGCAGCACCATCCGGACACTGAGGGCCGCCAGGACCGCGGCCGCGGTCATCGCGGGAGCGCTGGCGCTCACGCTCACCGCGTGCGGCGGAAGCCACGACGACAAGAGCAGCAGCGACAAGAGCAGCGGAAGCACGCAGACCGGTGGCGCGACCGTCACCCTCCCCAAGCTGGACGGGCAGCATCTGGAGGTCGCCGCCGTCTGGACCGGCGGCGAGCAGAAGAACTTCAAGACGGTGCTCGCCGAGTTCCAGAAGCGCACCGGCGCCGAGGTCACCTTCGTGCCCGCCCAGGACCCGATCATCAACTTCCTCGGCTCGAAGATCGCCGGTGGTCAGCCGCCGGACGTCGCGCTGCTCCCCCAGCCCGGCGCGATCAAGCAGGCCGTCGACAGGAAGTGGGCCAAGCCGCTCGGCGCCGAGGCCCAGGCGGAGCTCGCCAAGAACTACTCGCAGGGCTGGCAGGACATCGGCAAGGTCGGCGGCAAGCAGTACGGCGTCTACTACAAGGCCGCCAACAAGTCCCTGATCTGGTACAACGCGAAGGTCTTCGAGGGGGCGAACGGCAAGGAGCCCAAGACCTGGCAGGAGCTGCTGACGGCGGCGCAGAACATCTACGACTCCGGTGTCACCCCGTTCTCCATCGGCGGCGCGGACGGCTGGACCCTCACCGACTGGTTCGAGAACGTCTATCTCTCACAGGCGGGCCCGGAGAAGTACGACCAGCTCGCCCAGCACAAGATCAAGTGGACGGACCCGTCCGTCAAGCAGGCCCTGACCACGCTCGCGCAGATCTGGGGCAAGAAGGACTACATCGCGGGCGGCCCGAACGGCGCCCTCCAGACCGAGTTCCCGGCCTCCGTCACCCAGACCTTCACCGGTGGCGACCAGCCGAAGGCCGGCATGGTCTTCGAGGGCGACTTCGCGCAGGTCAACATCGGCGAGACCAAGGCGAGGATCGGCGCGGACGCGAAGGTGTTCCCGTTCCCGGCCGTGGGCGCCCAGGCACCGGTGGTCACCGGCGGTGACGCGGCCGTCATCCTCAAGGACTCCAAGGCGGCCCAGGCGCTGGTCACCTTCCTGGCCTCGCCGGACGCGGCCTCCATCCAGGCGAAGCTCGGCGGCTACCTCTCGCCGAACAAGAACGTCCCGGACTCCGCGTACCCGAACGCGGTGCAGCAGAAGATGGCCAAGGCGCTGCTCGCGGCCGGTGACAGCTTCCGCTTCGACATGTCGGACCAGGCCCCGCAGGCGTTCGGCGGCACGCCCGGCAAGGGCGAGTGGAAGGACCTCCAGGACTTCCTGAAGAACCCGACGGACGTCGCGGGGACGCAGGCGAAGCTGGAGAAGGACGCGGCGGCGGCGTACGGGAGCGGGAGCTGATCCGGCGATGACGTCGGCCACGGCGGCAGGGGCCCCGCCGGCCCCTGCCGCACCCAAGAGCCGCAAGAGCGTGACCGGCACCCGCAGGACCGTGGCAGCACTGTTCCTGCTGCCCGCACTGGTGCTGCTCGGCGCGCTCGTGGTCTACCCGATCGGGTACTCGGTGATCCGCAGCTTCCTCGACCGCTCCGGTGACTCCTTCGCGGGATTCGACAACTACAAAGCGCTGTTCACGGATGACGGCATCCGCACCGCGCTGAAGAACAACATCATCTGGGTGGTGTTCGCGCCGACGGTGTCGACCGCGCTGGGGCTCATCTTCGCGGTGCTCACCGAACGGGTGCGCTGGGGTACGGCGTTCAAGCTGGTCGTCTTCATGCCGATGGCCATCTCGATGCTCGCGGCCGGGATCATCTTCCGGCTGGTGTACGACCAGGACCCGGACAAAGGCGTCGCGAACGCCGTGTGGGTGGGCATCCACGACACGTTCGCCCCGTCGTCGGCGTTCCCCAAGGCGCACCCCGGCCGTGAGTCGCCCTTGAAGCCGGACGGGGGCGGCTTCATCACCCGGACGACCGTGCACACGGGCGAGTCGGTCGCGCTTCCGCTGGTCGGTGTAGCGCCCGACCAGATGCCGAAGAGCGCGAGGCGGGCGGTGCGGGCCGAGGCCGAGCCGGGGAAGATCACCGGCACGGCCTGGCAGGACTTCACTCGCGGCAGGGGCGTGGGGAAGCTCGGCGCGGTGGACCCCTCCGAGCAGGGTTACGCGGGCATGCGGATCGAGGCGGTGGAGAACGGCAGGGTCGTCGCCTCCACCAAGGCGGCCGGCGACGGCACGTTCACGCTGCCCGCAGCCGCGGACGGAGCACAACTGCGCCTCCCCGCGGGCAACTTCACAGAGCCGTACAACGGAGTCGACTGGCTCGGCCCGGCGCTCGTCACCCCGGCGGTCATCGGGGCGTACGTGTGGATGTGGGCCGGTTTCGCGATGGTGCTGATCGCGGCGGGGCTCGCGGGCGTGCCGCGGGAGCTGCTGGAGGCGGCGCGCGTGGACGGCGCGAACGAGTGGCAGGTGTTCCGCCGGGTCACCGTGCCGCTGCTGGCGCCCGTGCTGGCGGTGGTCACCGTCACGCTGATGATCAACGTGCTGAAGATCTTCGACCTGGTCTTCATCATCCCGCCGGGCTCCTCGCAGGACGACGCCGACGTCCTGGCCCTGGAGCTGTACCGCAAGGGCTTCTCCGAGGACCAGCCGGGCGTCGCGAGCGCGATCGCGGTGTTCCTGCTGCTGCTCGTCATCCCGGTGATGCTGTTCAACATCCGTCGACTGAGGCGGGAGGTACGGCGATGACCACGCAGGTCGGACGTCTGACCAAGGCGGCCCCGGTCACCGTCGTCAAGGCCGGGCGGTCCCTCGGGGCGCGGATCGCGGAGGGCGTCGGCGGGGGACTGCTGCGCGTCTTCCTCATCCTCGTCGGGCTGTTCTGGCTGGTGCCGACGATCGGGCTGCTGCTCGCCTCGCTGCGCAAACCGGAGGACATGAACGCCTCCGGCTGGTGGACCGTCTTCAGCAAGCCCTCGCAGCTGACGTTCGACAGCTACCAGAAGCTGCTGGAGAACAGCGACATCACCAACTCCCTGCTGAACACGGTCCTGATCACCGTCCCGGCGACGATCCTGGTCGTCGTCATCGGCTCCCTCGCGGGCTACGCCTTCGCCTGGATGGAGTTCCCGGGGCGCGACTGGTGGTTCCTGGGCGTGGTCGGCCTGCTGGTCGTGCCCGTACAGGTGGCGCTGATGCCGATCGCTGAACTGTTCGGGAAGACCGGCTTGTTCGGCACGGTGCTCGGAGTGATCCTCTTCCACACCGGCTTCGGCCTGCCCTTCGCGGTCTTCCTGCTGCGGAACTTCTTCGCGGAGATCCCCCGGGAACTGCTGGAGGCGGCCCGTCTGGACGGCGCGGGCGAGCTGCGGCTGTTCGCCCGGGTCGTGATGCCGCTCGGCGGTCCGGCGATCGCGAGCCTCGGCATCTTCCAGTTCCTGTGGGTGTGGAACGACATGCTGGTCGCGCTGGTGTTCACCAAGTCGGGCACGCAGCCGATCACGGTCGCGCTGCAGACACAGGTCCGCCAGTTCGGCAACAACATCGACGTCCTGGCACCCGGCGCGTTCATCTCGATGGTGATCCCGCTGGCCGTGTTCTTCGCCTTCCAGAGGCAGTTCGTGTCCGGCGTCATGGCGGGCGCCGTCAAGTAGGGCGATCCGCACGGCGGTTCCTGGGGTGGACCGGCAGCACGGTCCACCCTCCGCCGTTCACCGGAGGCTTTCCGAGGCGGTCCCCCACATGCCGCACGGCGCGTAACCAAACCACTCCATCGGACGTTTTCGGGCAGGTTGTCCGCGCCGACCCCCATGGATGCCCTTTGCCCAGGTTCAGTGTCATCGTCCCCGCGTACAAGGTTCAGGCGTACCTGGAGGAATGCCTCACATCCGTGCTGGAGCAGTCGTTCACCGACGTCGAGGTGATCGCCGTCGACGACAGCTCGCCCGACGCCTGCGGGGTGATCATCGATGAGTTCGCCGCCCGTGACACCCGCGTCCGCCCCCTGCACCTGCCCCGCAACGTGGGCCCCGGGCCCGCCCGCAACGCGGGCCTGAAGGAGGCGAGGGGCGACTACCTGCTCTTCCTGGACGGCGACGACACCCTGACCCCGCACGCGCTGAGGGACATCGCCGACCGGCTGAAGGAGACCTCCGACCCGGACGTCCTGGTCTTCGACCACGCCCGCACGTACTGGACCGGGAAGACCGTCGGCAACCAGCTCGCCGGCCTGCTCACCGAACAGGGCCCGGCCCCCTTCCGCCTGGACGACCGCCCCGGTGTGCTGTCGCTGCCGACGGTGGCGTGGAACAAGGCGTACCGCCGGGAGTTCGTCGAGCGGGAGGGCTTCACCTTCCCGCCCGGCTGCTACGAGGACACGCCGTGGACGTTCCCGGTGCTGCTGACCGCCGAGACCATCGCCACCCTCGACCGGGTCTGCGTCCACTGGCGCCGGCGCCGTAGGGGCGGCACCCTCGGCACGACCAGCCGTGGGCACTTCGACGTCTTCGACCAGTACGACCGGGTCTTCACGCACCTGGACGCGCACCCCGAGCTGGCCCGCTGGCGGCCGGTGCTGTTCCACCGCATGGCCGACCACCTGGCCGCCATCCTCGCCCGGCGCGGCCGGCTGCCGGGCACCTGCCGCGCCGAGTTCCTGCGGCTGGCCCGCGCCCACTACCGCCGCCACCGCGTCCCGGGCGCCCCGTTCCGGCTGCGCCACCTGCTGATCCGCTTCGGCAGCCACCGCACCCACCGCCTGCTGTCCCTGGCCTCCCGCCTCGCGCGCGCGGCCCGGCGCACGGTCGCCGGGTCCAGCCGCCGCCTGGCAGCCGCCGCCCTCCAGGCGCACTACCGCATCCAGCTCCGCCTGCCCCTGCGCGCCGACCGAGCCGTCTTCACCCGGGACGCGGGCGGCCGCTACGGCTGCAACACGGCCGCCCTGGAGTCCGCGTTCCGCAACCTGGTCCCGCAGATCCGCACCTCCTGGATCGCCCGCCCCGAGCACCACCACACCGTCCCGGTGGCCACCCGCCGGCTGCGGCCCGGCTCGGCCGCGTACTGGACGGCGCTGGCCCGGTCCAAGTACCTGGTCCACAACGCCGACTTCGACCCGCGCGTGGTCAAGCGCCCGGGCCAGATCCTCGTCCAGACCCGGCAGGGCACCCCACTCAAGCGCATGGGTCTGGACCTCCAGGACCGTCCGGCCGCCGCCCGCGACACGGATTTCGCCCGGATGCTGCGCACCGCCGACACCTGGGACTACGTCGTCTCCGGCAACCGCCACTCCACCCTCGTCTGGGAGCGCGTGTTCCCGTCCGGCTTCACCACGCTGGAGTACGGGCAGCCCCGCAACGACGTCTTCGCCCGGGCCACCTCCGCGGACGTGGCCCGGCTGCGGCAGACGTTCGGCATCCCCGAGGGCTCGGTGGCGATCCTTTACGCGCCGACGTACCGCGACTACCGCCGCGGCCACCGCCCCGGTCTCGACCCGGAGCGCCTGCTGCGCCGGCTCGGGCCGCGGTTCGTGCTGCTGACCCGCGCGCACCCGCCTGCGGCGGGCCGCTGGCGCGGACGGTGAAGGGGCGGGTCATCGACGTCACCGGTCATCCGAGCGTGGAGTCGGTGTGCCTGGCATCGGACGCCCTGGTCACCGACTTCTCCGCGCTGATGTTCGACTACGCCAATCTGGATCGGCCGATCATCGTGTACGCGGACGACTGGGAGGCGTACGAGGCGGCGCGCGGCACCTACTTCGACGTCCGTGCCTTCCCTCCGGGCCCGGTCGCCCACGACGAGGACGACCTGATCGACATCTTCGCGACGGGCCACTGGTGCGGCTCACGCTCGGAGCAGCGGCGGGCCGCGTTCCGCAAGCGGTTCTGCCCGTACGACGACGGACGCGCCGCCGAGCGGATCGTGCGCCGGGTGGTGCTCGGGGAGAACGCCTGGCAGCCGGCGGTCGTACCGCTCTCACACCGCCACCCGGCCCCGTCCGCCGCCGCGGGGCTGCCGGCCCCGCCGCTCGCCTCGGTCCGGGTGCCCGGCCACGGCCTGCCCGTCACCGAACGCCTCTGATCCCCTGCCTCTGACGCTGCCGCACACCCGACACACCGGCCCCGTCGCAGAAAACCGGAGCACGAGAGAAAGAGCAGAATGCCCCGCTTCAGCATCATCGTCCCCGCCTCCGGTGTCGCCGGCCGTCTGTCCCAGGCGCTGGACTCGGTCCTCGCCCAGTCCTTCGGCGACTTCGAGCTGATCCCGGTCTGCGACGCGCCCGACTCGCCCGCGGGGGCGGTCGCCGCCGCGTACGCCGAGCGGCACAGCAGGGTGGCCCCGCTCACCTCGCCGACCTCCGGCGGTCCGGGCGTGGCCCGCACGGCCGGGACGGAGGCGGCCACGGGGACGTATCTGCTGTTCCTGGACGGCGACGACGTCCTGCTGCCCGGCGCGCTGGCGGCGATCGATGCGCGTCTGAGGACGACCGGCGACGTGGACGTCCTCTACTTCGCCCACGAGCGGGCGCACTGGTGGGACCCCGAGACCTCCACACCGCCGCTCGGCCCGGCGCCGGACGGGGCGTTCGCCCCCGGGCAGGCGCCGGAGCTGACCGGGGTGGCCGTGCCGGTGTGGAGCGCCGCTTACCGGCGGGCGTTCGTCACCGGGCACCGGCTCGCCTTTCCGGCCGGTCACTTCGCCGACGTCGGCTGGGGCGGACTGGTCACCCTCGCCGCCGAGCGCCTGGCGGTGCTGCGCACGGTGTGCGTACGGCATCTGGTGCGCCGGCAGGGCAGCCGGCCGCACACCCCCGGCGAGCACCAGTTCGATCTGCTGGACCAGGTGGAGCGGGTGCTCGTACGGGCCACAGAACTCCGTCTGCCCGCCGACCGGGCGCGACCGCTGTTCGAGCAGCTGTTCTCCGCGGTGCTGCGGACGGCCGCGCATCCGGAGCTGCTGCCCGCGCACCGCCGCCGGGCGTTCTTCCGGCGGGCGGGCCGTCTCCACCGACGCCACCGCCCGGCCGGGTTCCGGCCGCCGGCGGGGAGCCTCGGCGTACAGCACCGGCTGCTCGCGTCCGGCGCCTACGGCACGTTCCGGGCGCTGCGGGCCGCCAACCAGAGCGTGGCGAAGGCCACCAGGAAGGCGCCCCTGCCGCACCTGGCGCGAACCCGTGCCCGCTACACCCTCCAGCTGCACCGCCCGCTCGATGAGAACCTCGCCGTGTACTGCGCCTACTGGGGCCGCGGCTACGCCTGCAACCCGGCCGCGATCCACGCCCGGGCCCGTCGACTCGCCCCGCACATCCGCTCGGTGTTCCTGGTCGAGGCGGACGCGGTGGGCAGCGTGCCGAAGGACGTCGAGTACGCGGTGATCGGCTCCCGCGCCTACTGGGACGTGCTGGCCCGCGCCAAGTACCTGATCAACAACGCGAACTTCGCCGACGGCGTGGTCAAGCGCCCCGGCAGCGTGCACCTGCAGACCCAGCACGGCACGCCGCTGAAGAAGATGGGCGTCGACCAGTCGCCGTACCCCGTGGTCGCGGCGTCCACCGGCAGCTTCGCCAAGCTGCTCGCACGCATGGACCGCTGGGACTACAACCTCTCCTCCAACCGGCACTCGACCGAGATGTGGGAGCGCGCGTTCCCGGGCGCGTACGAGACGCTGGAGTACGGCTATCCGCGCAACGACGTCTACTACACGGCGACCGCCGACGACGTCGCCCGCGTCCGCCGCGAACTCGGCGTCCCGGAGGGAAAGACGGCCGTCCTCTACGCGCCGACGCACCGCGACCACAGCACCGGCTTCGACGCGGGGCTGGACCTGGAGGCGTTCTGCGACGCGGTCGGCGACGACTTCGTGGTGCTGCTGCGCGCCCACTACTTCTACGACCGGGGCGCTGCCCGGGCCGCGGACCGCGTCATCGACGTCACCCGGCACCGTTCCTCGGAGGACGTCTGCCTGGCCGCCGACGCACTGATCACCGACTACTCGTCGATCATGTTCGACTACGCCAACCTGGACCGCCCGATCGTCGTGTACGCCGACGACTGGGACGTCTACCGGGAGATCAGGGGCGTCTACTTCGACCTGATGGAGGCGCCGCCGGGCCGGGTGGTGCGCACCTCGGAGGAGCTCGCGGCCGTCTTCCGCGACGGCTCGTTCGCGGACGCGGAGGCCAGGGCCGTGCGCGCCGCCTTCCGGCAGCGTTTCTGCCAGTTCGACGACGGGCGCGCCGCCGAACGCGTCGTGCGCCGGGTGCTGCTGGGCGAGCCGCCGGCGTCGATCCCGCCCGTGATCCCGCTCGCCGAGCGCATCCCGGCCCCGGCCCCTGCCCTGGTGAGGAGCTGACCGCCGTGCCCCGCTTCAGCATCGTGGTGCCCGTCTTCAAGGTGCAGGGCTTCCTGCGCGAGTGCCTGGACTCGGTCCTCGCGCAGTCGTACACCGACTTCGAGGTGATCGCGGTCGACGACCGCTCCCCGGACGGCTGCGGGGCGATCCTCGACGAGTACGCCGCCCGCGATCCGCGCGTGCGGGTGCTGCACCTGCCGGAGAACGTCGGCCTCGGCCGGGCCCGCAACGCCGGACTGCCGCACGCCGGCGGGGACTTCCTGCTCTTCCTCGACAGCGACGACACGCTCACCCCTGGCGCGCTGCGTGCGATCGCGGACCGGCTGGAGGAGACCGGGGACCCGGACGTGCTGGTCTTCGACTACGCCCGCACCTACTGGTGGGGCGGCACCCGCCGCAACGTGCTGGCCCGGATCCTCGCCGAGAGCGGCGAGGGCACCTTCACCGCGGCCGAGCGGCCCCAGATCCTGGAACTGCTGATGGTGGTGTGGAACAAGGCGTACCGCCGGGACTTCGTCACCGAGCACGGCTTCGTCTTCCCGCCGGGCTACTACGAGGACACGCCCTGGACGTTCCCCGCGCTGCTCAGCGCGCGGCGGATCGCGACCCTCGACCGGATCTGCGTCAGCTACCGGCAGCGCCGCCAGGGCAACATCCTGTCCACCACCAGCCGCAAGCACTTCGACGTCCACGACCAGTACGAGCGGGTCTTCGCATACGTCGACGCCCATCCGGAGCTGGCCTCCTGGCGGCCGTACCTGCACCGCAAGATGGGCGAGCACTGTCTGGACATCCTCGCCAAGCCGGACCGGCTGCCCGCCTGCGACAAGGGCGAGTTCTTCCGCCGTACCGCCGACCTCTTCCGCGCCCACAGCGCTGGGGAACCGGTCCCGGCCGAGCTGCACGTGCTGGAGGGGAGTTACGCCGGCCACCTGCTCCGGCAGCGGGCCGCCGCCGTGGGTGACGCGCTCGGCGGCGCCGCCGACAGGCCCGCGCGGTGGCGGCCCGGCGGGTCAAGCGCGGCTGGTCCTGGGCGTACGAGCGGCGGCCGCTGGATCCGGACCTGGCCGTCTACTCGGCGTTCTCGCACCGCGGCGTCCTCGGCGACCCGGCCGCGATCCACCGCGCGGCACGCGACCTCGCCCCCCACATCCGCGGTGTGTGGGTGGTGCGCCCGGACCAGGCACAGCACCTGCCGCCGGACGTCGAGTACGTCCTGCCGGGCTCCCTGGGCTATCTGCGGGTCACGGCGCGGGCCACGTACTTCGTGAACAACGTCAACTGGCCCGGCACCCTGGCCAAACGCCCGGGAAGCGTCCACATCCACACCCATCGGGGGACGCCGCTGAAGTACATGGGAGCCGACCTGCGGGACAAGCCGGGCGCCCGGCTGGGGCTCGACGTGCCGCAGATGCTGCGGCGCGCCGACCGATGGGACTACAGCCTGGTCGCCAACCGCCACTCCGAACTGGTGTGGGACCGCGCCTACCCCTGCGACTTCACCTCGGTGCGCAGCGGCAGCCCCCGCAACGACGTCCTCGTGGACGCCAAGCCCGGCGACGGGGCCGGGTTCCGGTTCCGGCACGGCATCCCCGAGGACCACACGGTGGTGCTGTACGCGCCGACCCGCCGCGACTACGTCCGCGGCGGTCACATCGACCGCTTCGACCTGACCCGCTTCGCCGAGGACCTGGGCGAGGGCCACACCCTCGTCGTACGGCTGCACCCCTCGCTGGCGGACGGTTGGGCGCGCGGCACGGGCCTGGCCGAGCTGCACCGGCGGGGCGTGCTGGTCGACGCCACCGACGAGCCGCACGTCGAGGAGGTGATGCTCGCCTCGGACGCCCTGGTCACCGACTACTCGGCCCTGATGTTCGACTACGCCAACCTGGACCGGCCGATCGTCGTGCACGCCGACGACTGGGGTGCGTTCCGGGCGAGCCGGGGCGCCTACTTCGACATCACGGAGGACGCGCCGGGGCACGTCTCGCGCTCGTACCGGGAGCTGGCGTGGCTGTTCGCCTCCGGGTGCTGGCGGGACGAGGACTCGGCGCGGCTTCGGGCGGTGTTCCGGGCGCGGTTCTGCGCGTTCGACGACGGGCGCGCGGCCGAGCGCGTGGTGCGCACGCTGATGCTGGGCGAGCCGGACGTCCAGCCGTCGGTGCCGGCACCGGCGGTGGGCGACAGCGAGGCGCTGACGACGTCGCCGTGAACGCCCGCGGCCTCGTACGCCGGGGAAAGTGCGTACGAGGCCGTGGGCCGCGCCGGTGTTACTCGATGACGAGCTCGACGGGGATGTTGCCGCGGGTGGCGTTGGAGTAGGGGCAGACCTGGTGGGCCTGCTCGACCAGCTTGCGGCCGGTCTCCTGGTCCACGGTGTCCGGCAGCTCGACGCGCAGGGTGACCGCGAGCGCGAAGCCCTCGCCCTGCTTGCCGATGCCGACCTCGGCGGTCACCGCCGCGTCGCTGACGTCGACCTTGGCCGCCCGGCCGACGAGGCCGAGCGCGCTGCCGAAGCAGGCCGCGTAACCGGCGGCGAACAGCTGCTCGGGGTTGGTGCCCTCGCCGTTGCCGCCCAGCTCCGCCGGCGGGGCCAGCTTGAGGTCGATCCTGCCGTCGGAGGAGACGGCGCGACCGTCACGGCCGTGGGTGGCGGTGGCGACAGCGGTGTAGAGCGCGTCCATGGAAAACCATCCCTCTCGAAGTCACAGGGCGGCCGGTCCCTTGCTGACCGGGGGCCGCCTTACGCAGACAAGTAGAGCACACAATTCAGTTGTGCACAACTAAATGACGGGCAGGAGCTACCCTGTCTGCATGACGACCACCCGGACCCCCCGTACGGAGGCGGTCTCCGCGGCCGAGGAGTACCTGCGCCTCGACCGCCAGATCTGCTTCTCGCTGCACGCCGCGTCGCGCGCCTTCAACGGCGTCTACCGCGTCGTCCTGAAGGACCTGGGGCTCACGTACCCGCAGTACCTGGTGATGCTGGTGCTGTGGGAGCACGGGGAGCTGCCGGTGAAGAAGCTCGGCGAGCATCTGCGACTGGACTCCGGCACGCTCTCCCCGCTGCTGAAGCGGCTGGAGGCGGCGGGCCTGGTGCGGCGGGAGCGCAGCACCCGGGACGAGCGGTCCGTGCACATCCACCTCACGGACGAGGGCACGGCGCTCAGGGAACGCGCGCTGCTGGTGCCGCGCCGAATCGCCGCGGCGACGGGCTTCGACCTGACGGAGATCATCGAACTGCGGGAGCGCCTCGACCAGTTGACCCGCACCCTGGACGCGGCGGCACTGGACGAGACGCCCGGCTGCGCCTAGTTCGACCCGTTCGACGGCGGCACCTGGCGGCGTACGTAGAGTCGAAGTGTGAGGTGCGGGCGCACGTACTCCTCGCGGGTGACGAAGTCGCGTTTCACGACCGCGAGTTTGACGCGGTCCGTCGCGTTCCAGGGGGTCCAGGAGGAATCCAGCGCGTACCGCTCGGTGACCACCCAGACATACCTGAGCCCCTCGAGCCGCCGCCGCAGCTCCTCGGGACCGACCTCCCGTCCGTACAGCGTCCCGCTCTCGGCGGCCGGCACGCCCAACGCCACGTCCCGGACCCCCCGGAACCCGGCCGGATAGGCGAGCGCCGACCGCCGCTCCAGCGAGGGCAGGAACAACACGGGATCCCCGGACCGCACCCGCTGCGCCACGGCCGCGGACACGGCCCCGAGATCATCGGGCCGGTGCGCGGCCCGCCGGTCGTCCCGGAGCAGGGGCAGCTGCACGAGGAACACACAACAGACGGCCACGACCCCGAGCAGGGCCACGCCGTCGCCGTACAGCCGGCGGTCGATGTGCGTCCACCCACCGAGCCGCAGTCGCCGCGCCGACCCGACCACCCGCTCCGCCCCGGCCGCCGCCAGCAACGGCACCCCGGCCAGCGAGTACAGCACATACCGGTCGTAGTACAACGGCCGGAACTGCGACACCGCCATCAGCACCGTCGGCGGAACCACCAGCAGCGGCGCCGCGACCCCCGCCAGGGAAACCCCCCGCGGCAACGGCGCCAGAGCCCCCAGCACCGCCAGCCCCAGGCACGGCACGAGCACCCGGCGCGACGGCCCGAAGAACTGCTCCACCAGCCCCCGCACGCTCCGCGCGTCCGGCACAGTCAGCCACGCCACCTGCTCCGCCTGCCCCCGGGACACCAGCACCAGCGGCACCAGCACCGCCACGGCGGCCCCGGCCGCACTCCCCCACCGAAGCCACAGCCGCCCCGGCACCCGTGCCAGCGCCAACGTGCAGGCGTGCGCCGCCAGCATCAGCGCCGCGAACTCGTGCAGTACACACGTGACGGCGACGACCACCCCGTACGGCCACCACCTCCCGCCTTCCACGGCCCGCACGAGCAGCAGGGTCGCCCCCGCCACCCCGGCCGCGACCAGCGCGTAGGAACGCCCTTCCTGCGCGTAGTGCCCGACCATCGGCGTCACCGCGTAGAGCAGCCCCGCCCACAGCCCCACGCGCGGCCGCCCGAGGCGCACTCCCAGCGCGGCGACCAGACCCGCCGCCGCGGCCGCCCCGCACACCGAGGGCAGCCGCAGCAGCACCTCGCCCGGGTGGACGGCCAGGACCGGGTGCATCAGCAGGTAGTACAGGCCGTGCACCGCGTCCACGCTCCGCAGCAGATGCCAGATCTGCGGCAGCGAGCGGCGCGCCACCTGGAACGTGGCCGCCTCGTCACGCCACATGCCGTCACGGTCCAGCCCCCACAGCCCGAGTGTGAACATGACGACGACGGGCACCAGGACGGCGATGCGCTCCTCGCGCCTCATCGGTGATCGGCTCATGCCCGCATTCAACATGCGCGGGTTTCGTACGATTAAATAACTTTTGCCCCGAGTTGACGCTGTATCCACCACACGCGCCACGCAGACGGCCTACCATCCGGGCTTGATGAGTGCCTTGAAGACTGCCCTGGAACGCCCGGCGACCAGACCGGCACCCTTTTTCCCGCCGCCCTTCTGGAAGAGGGTGCGCCGGACGCATCGGTTGCTTCTGCTCGCCGTCGGCTGGCTCACCACCCGTGCCCTGATGCTCTGGCTGCTCGCCCACGACCAGTACGCGCTGCTCGGCCGGGGCGGAGTCGCGAAGGAGGTCTGGAAGCTCTACTTCCACTGGTACGGCATCCTCCGGCACGGCGCCTTCCCCTCCGGCGACCACCTGTGGCAGTACCCGCCGGGCGCCGGCGCGGTGCTCCTTTCGCCCGGGCTCCTGCCGGGGCTGACCTACTTTCAGGCGTTCGTGGTCATCACGTTGTTCACGGACGCCTTGATCACGCTCGTCCTCGCGTACGCAGGCACCCGCCGGGGCCGCTCGCTGCGGGGCGCGGCGCTGTGGATCGGCGGTCTGCCGCTGCTGTGGCACATCCCGCTCGTCCGGTACGACATCCAGGTCACCGCCTTCGCCGTCGTCTCGCTGCTCACGGTGGGGCGCTCCGCGCGCCTGGGCGGCGCGTTCGCGGCCCTCGGCGCCCTCGTCAAGGTGTGGCCGGCGCTGGCGCTCATCGGCACACCACGAGGCCGCGGCACCCGCCAGGCGTGGACGACGGCGGCCGTCACCGTGGTGACGCTGCTCGCCGTGGTCGCGGTCCTGTTCCGCAACCCGTTCGACTTCCTGCGCCAACAGGGCGGCCGGGGCGTGCAGATCGAGTCGCTGGGCGGCACGGTACTGATGCTGGCGCGCCGGGCCGGCTGGTCGGGCACCACCCGCTACCAGTACGGCGCCGTGGAGTTCGTCGGCCCGCATGTGCGCGCGGTCGCAGACTGCTCGCTCGCGCTGACCGCGGTCGCCTTCGCGCTGCTGCTGCTGTGGCGGCTGCGCGCCCGCCACTGGACGCCGGCGACCCCGTACGACGCGGCGCTGACGGCCGTGCTGCTGTTCACGGTGACGAGCCGGGTGATCAGCCCCCAGTACATGATCTGGCTGGTCGGCCTCTGTGCCGTCTGCCTGACCACACGGCACACCACTCAACGCCCGGTGGCCTGGCTCATCCTGGCGGCGACCGCGATCAGCGCCGTGGTGTACCCCGCCTTCTACGGGCAAGTGATCAACTCCACCTGGAGGGGCTGTCTGCTCATGCTGGCCCGCAACGGACTGCTGACCACCGCAGCGGTCATGTCGTTCGTCCGCCTGTGGCGCTCCGGGCGCGCGGTGCCGCAGCGAGAGGATGCGGACGCCCCCGCAGGGAAGGACCGGGTTGCCGCCCTCTTCCCCACAGGGCGTTAAGGGCCGCTTAACAGATCATTACCGGCTGCCCGTATTCTCGGCACGTGGAAGCGATGGGTCACCCTCACGATGCACAGGTCAGCGTCGTCGTCATCGGATACGACGACGCCGCCCATGTGGCAGACGCGGTCCGTTCGGCCCTCGCGCAGGGCGGGGTCGTCCGCGAGGTGATCGCGGTCGACGACTGCTCGTCGGACGGCAGCGCCGAGCTGCTGCACGCCCTGGCGGCCGAGGAGCCGCGCGTCAAGGTGATCAGCCGGACCACCAACAGCGGCGGCTGCGGCACCCCGCGCAACGACGGGATCGAGGCGGCGACCGCCCCGTACGTGATGTTCCTGGACAGCGACGACGTGCTGCCGCCGGGCGCGGTGGACGCGCTGCTCATGGCGGCCGTCGCGCACGGCACCCAGCTCGCCGCCGGCCTGTGTGTGCGCCGCGAGCTGCCCTCGGGCCGCGAGGTGCCCTGGCAGCCGGAGCTGTACGAGCGGGCCGTGGTGGTCTCCCACCCCTCCCGGCGCCCCGGCCTGGCCCACGACACGCTGTGCGTCAACAAGCTGTACCGCACCGACTTCCTGCGCGAGCACGGCATCCGCTTCCCCGACGGCCGCTTCCACTACGAGGACTTCGTCTTCAGCGCGCGCGTGCTGGCCGCCGGCCCGAGCATCGCCGTGATCCCCGACATCGTGTACATCTGGCACGTGCGCCGCTCCGCCCAGCGCCTGTCCATCTCCCTCGCCCGCGCCGACATCGAGAACTGGAAGGCGCGCATGGAGGCGACCCGGCAGTCGCACGAGATCCTGCTGGGCGCCGGCGAGAAACAGCTGGCGCGGGCGGCCCGCACCACCTTCCTGGACCGGGGCCTGCGCATGTACACGCGGGAGCTGCCGTTGCGCGACGAGGAGTACCGCAAGGAGTGGTGGCGGCTCACACGCGCGTACCTCGAGGAATTCGAGGCGGCCGACTTCGCGCAGGCGTCCGTGCCCGGGCGGGTCGTCGCACAGGTGGTGCTCGCCTCCGAGCAGCCGCGCGACCTGCACCGGCTCAAGGAGCTCGCGGCCCGTCCGGCACGGCTGACCCCGCGGTACGCGAGGACGGCGGACGGCACGCCCGTCTGGTCGGACGACCTGCCGCAGGTCCGGCTCGAGCACCTGCTGCAATGCCCCATGGAGCAGTTGCCGGTCACCGTCGACGCGGAACTGCGTCCCGGGGCGCGTGCCGCCCGGCTGCGGCTGCGCCTGCACGAGCTGTACGGGCGGGTGGAGAACGCGCGTCCGGCCCGGGTGGACGTGGAGTTCGTGCTCCGGGAGGACGAGAAGCGGGTGGGGCTGTCCACCACGGCCGAGCTCCGGAAGGACCCGGACTCCGCCGGCTGGACGGCCGAGACACCGGTGGACCTGGCGGCGCTCGGCGCCGGAACCTGGGACCTGAAGCTGACGCTCCGCTTCGATGACGGAACGAGCCGCGAGACCGCGCCGCACGCCGTCGCCGGCGCCGGCCTGCTGCGCCGCCAGGCGGTGCCGAGTCTTAGGCACGGCGTGCTGCTGGTGCAGCCGTACGCGACGCACTCGGGTGCGTTGGCGCTGAGGGTGGCGTCGGGAGCGCGAGGTGTGACATCGGTCGCGCGGCGCAGGCTCCGGCGCCTGCTTCACTTGAGGTGAAGGACGGCAGGAGAACCCCACCTGCTTCACTGGAGTCGCAGCAAGAACACGACAGGCCAACGAGCAAGGAGACGGCCGCATCATGACCTGGCTGATCACCGGCGGTGCCGGTTACATCGGGGCGCACGTCGTCCGTGCGATGACCGAGGCGGGCGAGCGTGCCGTGGTGTACGACGACCTGTCCACGGGCATCGCCGAGCGCGTGCCCGCGGAGGTGCCGTTCGTGGAGGGCTCCACCCTGGACGGCGACCTGCTGCGCCGCACGCTGGCGGAGCACTCGGTGACCGGGGTCGTGCACCTGGCGGCGAAGAAGCAGGTGGGCGAGTCGGTGGAGCTGCCGCTGCACTACTACCGGGAGAACGTGGAGGGGCTGCGCGTCCTGCTGGAAGCGGTGACGGAGTCCCAGGTTCCGTCCTTCGTGTTCTCCTCGTCCGCCGCCGTGTACGGCATGCCGGATGTGGACCTGGTCACGGAGGAGACTCCGTGCGTCCCGATGTCGCCGTACGGTGAGACCAAGCTGGCCGGCGAGTGGCTGGTCCGGGCGACGGGAAGGGCGACCGGCCTGTCCACGGCGTCCCTGCGCTACTTCAACGTGGCGGGCGCGGCGAGCCCCGAGCTGGCGGACGTCGGCGTCTTCAACCTGATCCCGATGGTGTTCGAGAAGCTGACCGAGAACGCGGCACCGCGCATCTTCGGCGACGACTACGCCACACCCGACGGCACCTGCATCCGCGACTACATCCATGTGGCCGACCTTGCGGAGGCCCACGTCGCGGCCGCCCGCGCGCTCCAGGCCTCTCCCGGCACGGACCTCACCCTCAACATCGGCCGCGGGGAGGGCGTGTCGGTCCGCGAGATGATCGACCGCATCAACGCGGTCACCGGCTACGACACCCCGCCGACGGTCACCCCGCGCCGCCCCGGCGACCCGGCCCGCGTCGTCGCCTCGGCCGACCGTATCGCCCGGGAACTGGGCTGGACGGCGAAGCGCGACGTGGAGGACATGATCACCTCGGCGTGGGAGGGCTGGGTGCGCAGGCATCCGGAGGCGGCTCGGCGGTAGGACGCTCAGGCCCTCGCGGCCCGCGAGGGCTCCGGGAGCTGCGGAAAGGTGACGCCGGTCAGTTCCTCGGAGACCGTCCACAGACGGCGGGCCGCCTCCGGGTCACTGGCCGCCCGGGAGCGGCCGACCAGGGTCGGTGCGCCGCGCATCTCGTTCAGGCCGTCGGGGCCGACGTAGCTCGCGCCGGGCAGGTCCTGGGTCGCGGCGTACAGGGTGGGCAACGCGCCCGCCCTGTCGTCCTGGGCGAACAGGCGGTTGCCGACCTGCATCGCGATCCGGCGCAGGGCGCTCGCGTCGTGGCCCTGGAGGTTGGTCGCGGCCCAGCCCGGGTGCGCGGCCAGAGCCCGCACCCGCGAGCCCGCCTCGGTCAGGCGGCGTTGCAACTCCAGGGTGAACAGCAGGTTGGCCAGCTTGGACTGGGCGTAGGCCGCCATCGGGGAGTACTCGCCGGTCAGGTTCAGGTTCTCGAAGTGGATGCGCGCACCCGGATACCGGTGCATGCCCGATGACACGGTGACCACGCGATCCGTCACATGCGGCAGCAGCAGGTTCGTCAGGGCGAAGTGCCCCAGGTGGTTGGTGCCGAACTGGGTTTCGAAGCCGTCCTTGGTGGTTCCCTCGGGGACGTTCATGACCCCGGCGTTGTTGACGAGCACGTCGATGCGGCCCTGCCACTCGCCGGCGAACTCCCGTACGGAGGCCAGGTCGGCCAGGTCGAGTCGGCGCACCTCCAGGCGGCCCTTCGCCCCGCGCACGGTGGCGGCGGCCGCCTCGCCGCGCCGGGGATCGCGTACGGCGAGCACCACATGGGCGCCGGCCCGGGCGAGGGCGTCGGCGGTGGCGAGCCCGAGGCCGCTGTTGGCGCCGGTGATGACGACGGTGCGGCCGGTCCGGTCGGTCATGTCGTCGGCATTCCACTTGTGCTGTGTCTTTGGCATGCCCTTCAAAGTAGGCGCCGCCAACAATGCTGTCAATGACAACAATGTAGGCATCGACCACGCCGCCGATACACTGACCGGTATGCACACTCGCCGCCGCTACCACCACGGAGACCTCCGCGCCGCGCTGCTCACCCGGGCCGAGGAGACCCTCCGGGAGAGGGGACCGGCCGCGCTGTCCCTCCGCGAGCTCGCCCGCGACCTGGGCGTGAGCCACGCCGCACCGAGCCGCCACTTCAAGGACAAGCAGGCACTGCTGGACGCCCTGGCGCTGACCGGTTTCCACCGGCTCGCGCAGACGATGACAGCGGCGCTGGAGGAGACGGGCGAGTCGTTCGCCGAGCGGCTGCGGGCCGGAGCCCATGCCTACGTCGAGTTCGCCACCGCCAACGCCGAGTTGCTGGACCTGATGTACGCGATCAAGCACGCCCCGGAAGCCTCCGAGGAGCTCAGCGCCGCGTCCCAGCGGTGGATCGCGCAGATGGAGAACCTGATCGGCGACGCCCAGCGCCGTGGGGAGGTACGCGACGGCTCCCTGGAGAGCGTGGGCATCGGGGTCTTCTCCAGCCTGCACGGCTACGCCTCACTCGTGGCGGGCGATCACCTGCCGCCGGAGGTGCGCGCCCAGGGCCTGGACGACCTGGTCGCGTACATCCTGCGGGGCTGCGCTCCGGAGTAGCGGATACGGGCCCCGGGCCCTGCGCGCCCGGGGCCGTCCGGCGCATACGGCCGACCCCCGTCCGCCCTGGCGGTGAACCGCGCAGTTCGGACGGGGGTCGGCAGGCCGGTGGTGATACCGGTCAGATGATGGGGTCGTAGATGTCCCACCCCGTGGCGATGCTGCTCCGTGAACCGTACGGCGACGTCGGGCTGCCGGTACCCGGGTAGAGGTACGCGTTCCCGGAGGAGTCCCGTGCGACGAGGTCGGGCTTGCCGTCGCCGGTCACGTCACCAGGGCCGACCATGATGTAGCCGCCCCAGCCGTAGCCGACCTTCGTGCGCGGACCGAAGGGCGACGTCGTGCTGCCCGTACCGGGGTAGACGTACAGGTTCCCGGACGAGTCGCGGGCGAGCAGGTCCGGCTTGCCGTCACCCGTGAGGTCGCCGGAGTTGACCATGGTGTAGCCGCCCCAGCCGTAGCCCGCCTTGATGCGCGGACCGAAGGGCGACGTCGTGCTGCCCGTACCGGGGTAGACGTACAGGTTCCCGGACGAGTCGCGGGCGAGCAGGTCCGGCTTGCCGTCACCGGTCAGGTCCCCCATGCCGAGCATGGTGTAACCGCCCCACCCGTAGCCCGCCTGCACACGCGCCTTGAAGGGTGCCGACGGGTTGCCACTGCCCTGGTAGTACCAGAGGTTGCCGGAGCCGTCGCGGGCGACCATGTCACCCGTGCCGTCGGCGTGGAAGACCGACATCGGCGTCATGGCGTTGTAGCCGCCCCAGCCGTAGCCGACCTTGTACCGCGACAGGAACGGCGACGACGCCACGCCCGTGCCCTGGTACTGCCACAGGTTGCCCGACGAGTCGCGGGCCAGGAGGTTCTGCCGCGTCGAGGCGGCCGGCCCGGGCACCGCGGAGATCACCTTCACATCCGCCGAACTCAGGTACGCCAGACGGTGGTTGTAGCGGATCGGGTAGTACGTGGTGGTGCCGCTGATCACCGTTCGGTCGTACTGGGCACTGCCGTCGAACGTCGTCGAGCGGTAGTAGTCCGACGTCTCCTTCGCGTTGGCGACGTACGCCTGCCCGGACGGGATCGAGTACTTGGTGAGCGGCGTCACCGACTGCGGCGTGAGGCCGCTCGGGTACGCGCTCGCCTCCGGGTAGGCGCGGCCGTAGACCGGGATGGAGCCGACCCCGTCGCGAGCGGTGACCACCGTGACCGCGGAGGTGTCGGAGACCGGAACGGTGTACGCGCCGTGCGGGTTGTAGAACCACGCCTTGGTGCCGCCGTACCAGATCGCCGTCCAGTCGTCCTGTTGGTCGGCCACCACGAAGTCCTGACCGGCGACCGCCTTGTCGCTCCAGTCGGATGCGGCGGTCGTCCCGGAGGAGAAGTACGGATTCGTGATCAGCGATGCGCTGTCCGACGGCGAGGTGCGCAGGTACACGAAGTCGGCGGGCTGCGCCGACTGACCGCTGACGGGCGGTTCGTACGACGAGTCGAACGGCGGCGCGATCCGCACCACCTCGCCGGCGACGAGCGGCGAGCCGGCCGGGTTGCTGTTCGGCACGCCGAGCAGGGACATGTAGTGGTTCCAGTCCCAGTACGTGCCCGGGTCCCAGTGCATGCCGGCGACGTACGCGTCCAGCGGGCCCGTGATGTCGTCGTGGCCGATGATGTGTTCGCGGTCGAGCGGTATGCCGTACTTGCTCGCGAGGAACTTCACCAGCGCGGCGGACGACTCGTACTCCGACTCGGTGTACCAGCTCCCGCCCTGGAGCGCGAAGCCCTCGTGCTCGATGCCGATGGCGTGCTGGTTCATGTACCAGTTGCCCGCGTGCCAGGCGACGTCCTTGTTGGCCACCATCTGCGTGACCAGCCCGTCCGAGGAGCGGATCAGGTAGTGGGCGCTGGCGCCGGCGGTCGGGTCCTGGAACTGGCTGAGTGCCGAGGAGTACTGGCCCTCGGTGTCGTGGATGACGATGTAGTTGATCGCGTCGCCGTCCGAGGGCCGGTTGGCGATGTCGTAGTTCCCGTACTGCGTCTTGTCGGTGGAACTGGTCTGCTTGTACGCGGCGGGTGCATAGTTGCACGTCAGGCCGGACGGGCACTCCGGGGCCGGGGTGTCGGCCGCCGTGGCCGCCGTCGCGGTGGTGTAGCTCGCGTCCGTCGCGGTGGCGTAGCCGGTGTGCGTGCTGCCGGTGGTCGAGTAGGCAGCCGTGCTCGCCTGCGGCTTCAGCCCGGGCTGCGCCTCGAGCGTCACCCGCTGGCCGTCGGCGGTCACCCGGCTGATCCCCGAACGCATGTGGGCGTAGACGCGCTGTGCGAACTGTGCCGCGCCCCGGCTGTCCGGCGACTGGCTGTAACGTTCCACCGCCGCGTACCACTGCGCCGGGTCGGCCGGCAGCCCGCCGGTCGCCGCGCGCTCGTACTCGGCCAGCAGCGCCGCACCTCCGCGCACGCTCTGCCTCATGTCCGTGCGCAGTGACGTCGTCGACGTATCGATGAGCTTGGCCGCCCGGTCCAGCGTGTGCAGTGCGGGCGCGTCGGTCTGCACGGCGCCGACGTCGGCCAGCACGCGCTTCGACGGATGGAAGGGCTTCGGGTGGTCCTCACCCCGCAGGTTCAACTCCCGCATGCGGTCGCTCACCGACGGCTTGGGCACGTCCGTCGAGGCGACCTGCGTGAGGCCCATCACGTTGTAATTGCCGGTCATGCTCGGTCGACCCGCGTGGGTGTCCCAGCGACTCTGCTGGTACGCCACGGCCATCAGCACGCTCTGCGGCACGTGGAACTCCCGTGCCGCAGAGGCGAACTCATCCTGCAGTGCAGTGGGGGCGACCGCCGTCGACGGTGAGCCACCCGACTGGCTGGCCTGCGCCACAGCCGCGATTCCCACCGCGACCAACGCGAGCACGCCCCCGGCAGCCATTCCCACCCGCACCCTTGACCGGCGGTGTCTTCGCTGCTTGCGATTCAAAAGACCGTCACATCCTGTTCTGGCCATGCCTCGGCCTACCAGGGGGGTGGCACCGGGACGTTAGCAGGGAAGACGAGCGTGCACACACTTGGTACGCCGAACAGAGATCGTTTCACGGTCCGGGTGCGCGTCCGCTCGTCCTCTCCACCGCCTCCTGGGCCGCGTTCACCGAGCGGCTCGAGGGCTGTTGGGCGGACGACCGCTGTCCGCGCGAGGCCCCGACGATAACAGCCGGGCTCACAAGGCTTTGAGGGCCCCCGCGGTGGCCCGAGCCAACCCCGCCAGATACCCCTTCGGCAGCTTCGGCCCCCGGACCACCACCGCGCGCCAGTACAGCGGGCCCGAGATCAGGTCCAGGGCCAGGTCCGTGTCGATCTCCGCGCCGATCTCGCCGCGGGCGACGGCCGCCGCGACGATGCCGCTCGCCACGCTGTCCTGCCCCTCGCGCAGCGCCTTCTGCATGGCCTCGGCGATGTCGGGGTTGCGGGCCGCCTCCGCCTGGAGGTCCGGGATGATCTGGCCGGCCACCGGGTGGCGCAGGGCTCGGGAGGTGACCTCGTAGAGGAGGCGGAGGTCCCCTTCGAGGGACCCCGTGTCGGGGGCCGGCAGGCCCTGGACGGCGATCGCCGAGACCAGGTCCAGGACCAGGTGCAGTTTCGAGCGCCACCGGCGGTACACCGCCGTCTTGCCGACACCGGCCCTGCGCGCGATGCCCTCGATGGACATCCGGGCGTAGCCGACGGCCGCCAGCTCCTCGAAGACCGCCGCGCGAATGGCTTCCGTCACGTCCTCGCGGAGGACGGCGGCACCCGCGGGCGCCCTGCGGCGCCGCTTCACCTGGGGAGTGTCGGCGTTCGTCGTCATGCGGACCAGCATAGGGCGTGACGACGAAACGGTTGCGTTCCGACGTCGAATCGGCTTAGTCTCGCGTTGCGACGATACGGTCCCGTTCCGACGTAAAGGACAGTAGTCCAAAGCCCCAAGAGCAGTACAAGAGCCCTAGAGCCGAGCAAGACACCGGCAAGAAACGTGAGAAACGCAGGGCAGCGGTACCAGAGGGGACAGCGCGGCGGAACACTCGGTACCGGTTGCGCAACCGACCCCCCGAGCGAAAGCAGCGGATGTGAGCCAGGTCCTCCACACACCGCCTCCGACGGCCGCCGACCCGGCCGAGACCCCGGCGCAGCTCGCCGCCCGGTACGGCCTCGCGGTCAGCGGTGCCCGCCCCTCCCTGCCGGAGTACGTCCGCCAGCTGTGGGCGCGTCGGCACTTCATCACGGCCTTCGCCACCGCCAAGCTCACCGCCCAGTACAGCGAGGCGAAGCTCGGCCAGATGTGGCAGGTCGCGAACCCGCTGCTGAACGCGGCGGTGTACTACTTCATCTTCGGCATCCTGCTGGGCACCAGCAAAGGCGTGCCGGACTACATCCCGTTCCTGGTGACGGGTGTGTTCGTCTGGACGTTCACGCAGAGCTCGATCATGGCGGGCACCCGGGCGATCTGCGGCAACCTCGGCCTGGTGCGCGCCCTGCACTTCCCGCGGGCCGCGCTGCCGATCTCCTTCGCGCTCCAGCAGCTCCAGCAGCTGCTGTTCTCGATGGCCGCCCTGGTCGTGATCCTCCTGTGCTTCGGGGTGCCGGTGGCCGCCTCGTGGGTCCTCGCGGTCCCGGTCCTGTTCCTGCAGTTCGTCTTCAACGCCGGCGTGTCGATGATCGTGGCCCGGATGGGCGCCAAGACGCCGGACATCGCGCAGCTGATGCCGTTCATCCTGCGCACCTGGATGTACGTCTCGGGCGTCATGTGGAGCATCGCCAAGACGCTGAAGCACAGCGGCATGCCCCACTGGGCGAAGCTGCTGCTGGAATCGAACCCCGCGGCCGTCTACATCGACCTCATGCGCTTCGCCCTGATCGACAGCTTCAAGGCGCACCAGCTCCCGCACCACGTGTGGGCGTACGCGACGGGCTGGGCCCTGCTCGCCGGCGTCGGCGGCTTCATCTACTTCTGGAAGGCTGAGGAGACGTACGGCCGTGGCTGATCTTGTGAACGACCGGCGGAACGACGGGCCGGACGACGAGCCGGTCCCCACCGTCGTCTGCGACGGCGTCGACATCGTCTACCGCGTCAACGGAACCGGGGCGGGCCGCGGCTCCGCGACCGCCGCGCTCAACCGCATCCTGCGCCGCAAGCAGGCGGAGAAGGCGGCGGGCGTGCGCCGGGTGCACGCGGTGAAGAACGTGTCCTTCACCGCATACAAGGGCGAAGCCATCGGCCTGATCGGAACCAACGGCTCCGGCAAGTCCACGCTGCTCAAGGCCATCGCCGGCCTGCTCCCCGTGGAGAACGGCAGGATCTACACCAACGGTCAGCCGTCCCTCCTCGGCGTCAACGCGGCCCTGATGAACGACCTGACCGGCGAGCGCAACGTCTACCTGGGCGGCCTGGCCATGGGCATGTCCCGGGAGCAGATCAAGGAGCGCTACCAGGACATCGTCGACTTCTCCGGCATCAACGAGAAGGGCGACTTCATCACACTCCCCATGCGGACGTACTCCTCCGGTATGGCCGCCCGTCTGCGCTTCTCCATCGCCGCCGCCAAGGACCACGACGTGCTGCTGATCGACGAGGCGCTCGCCACCGGCGACCGGTCCTTCCAGAAGCGGTCCGAGGAACGCATCCTCGAGCTGCGCGAGCAGGCGGGCACCGTCTTCCTGGTCAGCCACAACAACAAGTCCATCCGGGACACCTGTGACCGGGTGCTGTGGCTGGAGCGCGGTGTGCTGCGCATGGACGGCCCGACCGAGGAGGTCCTTGAGGCGTACGAGGCGTTCACGGGCGGCGCCGACAAGGTCAGGAGCGGGAGCACAACCGGGCAGGCGAGCGCCCAGAAGAAGGCACCCGCCGGAGCGAAGTAGCATTTTCCTTTACCGAGGCGCGGGACGAGAGCGGTTGTTCCCCTCTCGTACGTGTCTCTTACTATCTCGTATACGCCTTATTCGTGTTGTTCATCAGCAGCAGTGCCGCCGTGGGCGTCTGAAGAGCAGGGAGACCACGTGCAACCAGGGCTGAGCGTGATCGTTCACGGCCCCGAGACCCAAGGCCACCTGGGCGAGCTTCTCGACGCCCTCACGACCCAGCCTTTCGCCGAGGCCGAGGTGGTGATCGCGGCCGTCGGCGACTGGGCCCGACAGGAGGCCGAGCGACGCGCCGCCGACGACCCCCGGATGGTGGTGGTGTCGCTGCCCGAGGGCACGAGCGACGGCGCGGCCCGGGTCGCGGGCGCCGAGCGGGCCACCGGCCGCTGGCTGCACTTCGTGCACGCCAAGGACGGGCTGCCCGTGGGCGCCGTGCGCACGGTCGCCGACCGCACCGCGGAGCTCGGGGACTCGGCGGACGTCCTGGTCGTGGACCACCTCCGCTCGACCTGGCAGACCTCCGGGGCGCCCAGCGAGGACCACCGGTTCCTGGCCCGGGCGAGTCGGCGCGGCGTCCCGCTCGCCGACTTCCCGCAACTGCTGCGGCTCACCCCGGTGCTGGGCAATCGAGTGATACGCGCTGATTTCTGGCGAAACCAGGACATCGCGGCTATCGCGGACGGCGACTTCCGTGACGACGAGGCGTACACCGCGCTCGCCGTGCTCCTGCACGCCGACCGGATCGCCGCCCTCGACCACGTCGCGTACGAGATCAGGGAACTGCGCGAGGAGAGCCTGCCGCCGGTGACCGCCGCCCAGCGGTACGCCGTGATAGAGCGGTACGAGCGGCTGCAGCAGGTCCTGGCCGACCAGGGCGCGCCCGAGGGACCGCGCGCGGTGCTGTACGACGTCATGGTCCGCGACCTGCTGCGCACGTTCGCGCGCAGCAGGATGCCGGAGCAGGTCGCGCGGGAGTTCTTCGCCCGCGCGTCCCGGGCCGCCGTGCGCTGGCGGCCGGAGCACCACCAGCGCCCGGGCGGATTCGAGGGCATCCGCCGCTCGCTCCTGGAGGAGAACGCGTACACCCGCTACCGCGCCTTCCAGGCCGCCAACCAGAAGCGGCGCGAGGTGAAGTCGGCGGTGACCACCGGCAAGCGGGAGGTGGGCGCGAAGCTGCGCGACCACCGCTACCGGCGTGCCCTGAGCGAGCCCGTCGACCCCAACCTGGCCGTCTTCTCGGCGTACTGGGACCGGGGCGTGGCCTGCAACCCGGCCGCGATCGCCGCGAAGCTCACCGAGCTCGCCCCGCACATCCACCAGGTGTGGGTGGTCGCCCGGGCCAAGGCGGCGCTGCTGCCGCCGGGCACCGACCACATCATCGCGGGCACCCGGCGCTACTGGGACGTGATGGCACGTGCCAAGTACCTCGTGAACAACGTCAACTTCCCGAACTCGGTGGTCAAGCGCCCGGACGCGATCCACCTCCAGACCCACCACGGCACCCCGCTCAAGCGCATGGGCCTGGACCAGCTGGACTTCCCGGCCGCCTCCAAGGGGCTCGACTTCGACGCGCTGCTGGCCCGTATCGACAAGTGGGACTACAGCCTCTCGTCCAACAGCCACTCCACGCGGATGTGGGAGCGTGCGTACCCGTCGCGGTACACGAAGCTGGACCACGGCTACCCGCGCAACGACGTCTTCTACTCGGCGACGGCCGAGGACATCCGCGCGATCCGCGAGCGCCTGGGCATCGCCCCGGGCCGCCGGGCCATCCTGTACGCGCCCACCCACCGCGACTACGAGGCCGGCTGGACCCCGCGCCTCGACCTCGCCTCCCTGGCCGACCGGCTCGGCGAGGACACGGTCCTGCTGGTCCGCGGCCACTACTTCTACGGCGGCGCGGCCTCCCCGCTGACCGATCTGCGCCGCTCCGGGCGGGTGGTCGACGTGTCGTCGTACGACCCCGTCGAGGACCTGTGCCTGGCGGCGGACGCGCTGGTCACGGACTACTCGTCCATCATGTTCGACTACGCCAACCTCAACCGCCCGATCGTGATCTACGCCGACGACTGGGAGACGTACGCGAAGACGCGCGGCGTCTACTTCGACCTGATGGCGGAGGCACCGGGCCAGGTGGCGCGCACCCAGGAGCAACTGGCGGCGGTGTTCGAGACCGAGGCGTGGCGGGACGAGGCCGCGCGGAAGTCGCTGACCACCTTCCGGCGGCGGTTCTGCGAGTTCGACGACGGGCGGGCCGCGGAACGGGTGGTGCGCCGGGTGTTCCTGGGCGAGAGCGAGGAGTCGCTGCCGCCGGTGATCCCCGTGGACGAACGCATCCCGGCCCCGACTCCTGAGGAGGCGAACGCGTGACGACGGCCGTGACCGCCGAGACCCGAACCCCCGATGTGACGATCACGGTCATCGTCTACAACGACGCGGAACGCCTTCCGCGTGCGGTGGCGTCGCTGCTGCGGCAGACGCACACCAACATCGAGGTGATCATCAGCGACGACCACTCGACGGACGACACGCCGTCGGTGGCGCGGAGGCTGGCCGCCCAGGACGAGCGGGTGCGTTATCTGCGCCTGCCGGAGAACAGCGGCGGGTGCAGCGCACCGCGCAACCGGGCGCTGGAGATCGCCCGGGGGCCGTATCTGATGTTCCTCGACAGCGACGACGAACTGCCCGAGAACGCGGTGGAGTTGCTGCTGGCGGCGCACCGCGAACGGGAAGTGGACTTCGCGATGGGCGCGGTGGAGCGGGTCCGTGTCGACACCGGTCGGCGCTCGACCTGGATGGCGCACCTCGTCGCCGAGCGGCGCACGGTGGAGGGCATCGACGCCGAGCCGGAACTGCTCTTCGAGCACCTGTCGACGAGCAAGATGTACCGGCGGGAGTTCCTGGACCGGCACCAGCTGCGCTTCCCCGAGGGGATCCACTACGAGGACCAGCTCTTCTCGGCGCAGGCGTACTGTCTGGCCCGGTCCTTCACGATCATCCCGGAGCCGGTGTACCGCTGGTACATAGCGCCGTTCGTGGCGGCCGAGGCGGCGTCGATCTCCAACCAGCGGCACAAGCTGTCGAACGTCAGCGACCGCATCTACGTGCAGACGCTGATCGACGAGTTCCTGAAGGAGAGCGGGCACGAGGGGCTGCGCCGGCACAAGGACTACAAGTTCCTCAAGCACGACTTCCGGATGTACGCCGGTGACCTGCCCTACCGAGACGAGGAGTGGCTGGCCGGTTTCGCGGACATCGTGACCCCGTATCTGGAGGAGCTCGCCGACGACGCCTACGCCCGGCTGCCGCGAGTGGAGCGGGTGGTGATCCAGCTCATCCGCGACCGGCGGCTGACGGAGGCGCAGGAGGCGGCGCGGGGGCTGGGCCACGGCGTGGCTCCCCGGACGACGTCCACGGACGACTCGGGGGCCGTGTACTGGGGCTCGCAGGTGCCGGCGTCGTCATGGGCGCGTCGGGAACTGGACGTCTCGGACCTGGAGTTGGAGTACCGGCCGTTCCCGAGCGCGCTGTTCCGGCATGAGATCACGTCGGTGGAGCCGGGCCCGGGTGCGTCGGTGAACCTGTCGATCCGGACCTACGACCCTGGTCTGCGGCTCCCCGTGGGCCCGCAGCGGGCGAGCATCGTGGTCGCGCCCGGGCGGCGCCGCCTGGTGACGGCGTTCCGCCTGGACCCCGTGCGTCCCGGTGTCTTCGAGGGCCGGGTGCGGGTCGACCTGGCGGCGGCGCAGCTGCCGGTCCAGGGATTCCAGGGCATCCGCCATCCCATGCTGCGCCTGGAGAACCAGGGCCTGTTCAACACGGGCGTGCTGCTGGCACCGCTGACGTTCCCTGCGCTGACCGCGACACAGGTGGGCACGCTGCCGCACGAGGTGACCGTGGAGCCGGAGGGCCGCGGGGCGGGACGCCTGCAGATGCGGTGGCGACCGGTGGGCGTCACGGCGAAGGTCGGTCCGGTGGTCCGGCGGGTCGCGGGTCCGCGGATGCGGCGGGCCGCACGGCTGGTGCGGAGCGCGTTGCGGTAAGGGTGCGGGGCGGCGGAGGCGAGCAGAGGTCTGTTCGCCCCCGCCGCCCTTGCCCTTCCCGCCCCCTGAGGGCTGCGCCCCCAGACCCCGCCGTCGGCCTACGGCCTCGTGCTCAAACGCCGGAGGAGCTGAAAATCAGCCCCTCCGGCGTTTTTGCGAGCGGGGTACGAGGGCCGGCCCCCGACGAGGTCTGGAACGAGCCCACGCGGGGTGCCGGGCAGAGCCCCGCGAGGGGTACAGGGGACGCAGTCCCCCCACGGCCAGGGGCAGAGCCCCGCTGAGGGTACAGGCGAACGCAGTCCCCGCCACGACCCAGGAGCAGAGCCCCCGCCGGGGGTACAGGGAAACGCAATCCCCGCCAGGGTCCAGGGGCAGAGGCCCACCAGGGGCGCAGGCGACGCAATCCCCGCCACAGCCCAGGAGCAAAGCCCCGCCAGGAGCGCAGACGACGTAGCCCGCCGGGGTCCAGGAGCGGAGCCCCGCCAGGGCACAGGCGACGCCATCCCCGCCACGACCCAGGAGCAAAGCCCCGCCAGGGCACAGTCGACGTAGCCCGCCGGGGTCCAGGAGCGGAGCCCCGCCAGGGCACAGGCGACGCCATCCCCGCCACGACCCAGGAGCAAAGCCCCGCCAGGGCACAGTCGACGTAGCCCGCCGCGGCCCAGGAGCGGAGCCCGCCAGGAGCGCAGACGACGCCATCCCCGCCACAGCCCAGGAGCAAAGCCCCGCCAGGGCACAGTCGACGTAGCCCGCCGCGGCCCAGGAGCGGAGCCCGCCAGGAGCGCAGACGACGCCATCCCCGCCACAGCCCAGGAGCAAAGCCCCGCCAGGGCACAGTCGACGTAGCCCGCCGCGGCCCAGGAGCGGAGCCCGCCAGGAGCGCAGACGACGCAATCCCCGCCACAGCCCAGGAGCAAAGCCCCGCCAGGGCACAGTCGACGTAGCCCGCCGGGGTCCAGGAGCGGAGCCCCGCCAGGGCACAGGCGACGCCATCCCCGCCACGACCCAGGAGCAAAGCCCCGCCAGGGCACAGTCGACGTAGCCCGCCGGGGTCCAGGAGCGGAGCCCCGCCAGGAGCGCAGACGACGCCATCCCCGCCACGACCCAGGAGCAAAGCCCCGCCAGGAGCGCAGACGACGCAATCCCCGCCACAGCCCAGGAGCAAAGCCCCGCCAGGAGCGCAGGCGACGTAGCCCGCCGGGGCCCAGGGGCGGAGCCCCGGGGGGTTGAAGGGGCGGAGCCCCGGGGGGTTGAAGGGGCGGAGCCCCTGGAGGACGGGACGGGTAGGGGCGGCGGGGGCGAGAAAACCCCCTAGCGTGCCACCACCTCGTACAGCACCTGCCCCCGAGGTCCGGAAGCCACCTTCCGCAAGGCGGCGTCCCCCGCCGGCAGCCCCCCGTCCGACCGGCGCTGGACAACCCACCGCACCCCGTACTTCCGCAGCACCCCCAGCCGCTCGGCCCGCGACGACCCGGTCGCGAAGTACGTCCGTACCGCCGCGTCCCGCCGCGCCTCGTCCGGCAGGAAGAAGTCCGGGTAGCCCGGCGCCACCGTGTACGCCCCGTACGCCGGGATCTGCCGCGCGGGGTTCGTCTTGGCCATCACCACGTCCCCGTACCGCACCCACGGCGTGATCCAGTGGTACCCCACCCACGGGTCCCGGTACTTCTCCGCGACCGCCTCGGGCAGCGCGCTCCGCCCCGTCACGTACCCGACCGTCTGGATCTGCGTCCACGCCCCCACGGCCAGCGCCGCGGCCAGTACCCCGGCCGCCACGTTCCGCAGTGCGCCCCGCGCCGCCCCGGCCACCTCGACGGCCGCCGCCAGCTGCGCCGGGATCAACACCGCCGGCAGCGCCCGTCCCCAGGAGTAGTGGCCCGTCAGGCCGCCCAGGCCGAACAGGAGCACGCCCAGAACGAAGAACAGGACCAGGGGGTCCAGACGGTCCCGCCGCGCCCGTACCCCGAGCGCCACCACGCCCAGCAGCACCAGGCAGAACCGCGGGAACAGCTGCTCGTACAGCGGGCGGTGGATCTCCTCCAGGCCCCCCACACCGAACAGTGCGAAGAAGTCGTAGTACGGCCAGAGCGCGAGGATCACGGCCCCCAGGACGAGCCCGGCGCCAAGACGCAGCCACGTCCTGAGTCCGGCACGCGCCCCGACCACCGTCGCCAGCGCGCCCAGCGTCGCGACCACCCCGGTGAACTGGTGGCTGAGCAGGATCACCGCCCACAGCGCGCCGAGGCCGAGGAACGCCACCCAGCCGCCCTCGCTCTTCAGCGTCCGAGCGAGCAGCGCCCAGAAGTGGAAGGCCAGCCCCAGCGCGAACACGCTCGGATACGCCACCGTCAGCGCCAGCGAGTTCAGCCCGATGAAGCCGCTCCAGTTGAACACCTGCGTGCCCCACAGGAACACCAGGCTCAGCAGGGCGAGCGGCGGCGCGAGGCGGTGCGGGCTCAGCGTGCGGACGTACCGCCACACGCCCGTCACCAGCAGCGTCAGGCTGATCAGCGCACCGATGCGCAGGACCACCCAGACGGACAGCCCGGTCACCCGGGCCACGACGCCGAGGAAGAGCATCCACGGCGAGTAGTACGGGCTCGGCGTGTTCTCGTCGACCAGCGGGTTGCCGGGGTCCAGCAGCCGGTGCCGCAGCCGTTCCACCGTCGCCGCGTGCATGCCGAGGTCGCCGACCCACGGCAGCCGCACGATGACGAGCAGCATCAGCACCACGAGCAGTGCCACCACCGCCCACAGCGCCGCGCCGACCGCGCCCTGCGGCGTCCTCACGGCCGCGAGCGGGCGCCAGGGCCGCCCGAGCCGCTTCCCGCCGGACCGGCCGCGAGCCTCGTCGGTCCCTCCGGCCCCCTTCGCTGCGATGCTCATCGTGCTCCGCTGCCCTGCTTGGCCCCGTGCTGGAACACCCATGTCCGGTACACCAGGAAGCGGAACGCCGACGCCAGCACGATCGACAGCACCTTCGCCACGTTGGAGCCGATCGGCCCGTTCATGCCGAGGCCGTGGTAGCCGAGGTAGAACAGGACGCTCTCCATCACCACGCCGACCCCGCTGAAGACGAAGAACAGCATGATCTGCTGCCGGGTGCGCGAGGCCCGGTCGCGGTAGGCGAAGAAGCGGAAGCCGAGGTAGTTGGTGCCCATGGCGACGACGCTGGCGAGCACGGTCGCCGTCATCGGGGCCCATGCCAGACCGTGCAGCAGGGCGTTGAAGACGAGGATGTTGACCGCGACTCCGCTGCCGCCGACGACCCCGAACTTGATCACCTCGACCGCCAGCCGCCGGACCCGGGAAAGCGCCGGGACGGGGGCGGGTTGGACGCTCGCGGCAACCGGGCGAGCGACCTTGGGCCGCTGCTCGGTGAGGTTCACAGACACGGGTGGGGGTCCTCCAACTCGTCCGACGATCACGCCAAACCTGTTCGAACGTCCCGTCTAACAGGGACGAGTAAACCGAAGGGTTGGACTCCCCTAGGTCTTGGCAAGAAAGCGTCAGACTACGTTAGCCGATGAGCGATCGCGGGCATGCTTCGGGGATACGCACATGGGGGCGCCCACTCCTCACCGAGGGGCGCCCCCATGTCGTACCGGTCCTAGCTGTGCGTCCTCAGCAGCGTCCGCATCGTGCGCATCGCCACCGAGAGGTTCGCGAGGTCGAACGAGTCGGAGTTCGAGATCTCGTCGAGCGTCGTACGCGCCCGCGACAGGATCGCCGCGTTCTTCTCCTCCCAGGCCTTGAAGCGCTGCTCCGGCGTCGACGTGCCGTTGCCGGCCGCCAGGACCTCGGCGGTCAGGGACGCGTGGGCCGCGTACAGGTCCTCGCGGATCGCGGCGCGGGCCATCGACTGCCACCGGTCGGCGCGCGGCAGTTCGATGATGCGGTCCATGAGCTGGGCGATCTTGAGCCGGTCGGCGAGGTCGTAGTAGACCTCGGCGACGTCCATCGGGTCCTTGCCCATGCGGTCGGCCACCGAGACGATGTCGAGCGCGGGGAAGGCGGAGGAGAACCCGGCCACGCGTGTGGCGAGTTCGTCCGGGACGCCGGCGCCCGTCAGCTCGTCGTAGATCTTCTGCCACCACTCCAGGTCCGCACCGCGCACCAGCTTCGGCAGTTCGCTCCAGACCTGCTCGACGCGCTCGGCGAAGAACGCGACGGTCTCGGTGAGCTGAAGCGGCTGCGGCCGGTTGTTGAGCAGCCAGCGCGTGCCGCGCTCGACCAGCCGGCGGGAGTGCAGACGGATGCGGGTCTGCACGGCGGCGTCGACCTTGTTGTCCAGGGCCTCCACCGCGTCCCACACGGGAGCGGAGCGGAAGATCGCGCGGGCCGCGGTCTGCGCCCGGACGATCTCCTCCAGCGAGGCGCCGGTCTCCTCACGCAGACGGTGCAGGTAGGTCGTACCGCCCGTGTTCACGGTGTCGTTGACCAGGACGGTCGTCACGATCTCGCGGCGCAGCGCGTGGCCGTCGATCTGCTCGGGGAACTTCTCGCGCAGCGCGGTCGGGAAGTACGCGTGCAGCAGGCTGCGCAGGTACGGGTCGTCGGGCAGCGGCGTGTCCAGCAGCTCCCGGGCGACCGTGATCTTCGTGTACGCCAGCAGGACGGCCGTCTCCGGACTGGTCAGGCCCGCTCCGCCGGTGAGACGCTCACGGATCTGGCGGTCGGTGGGCAGGAACTCCAGCGCCCGGTCGAGATGGCCCTCGCGCACCAGGTAGCGGATGAACCGCTGCTGCGCGTGCAGCATGTCCTTCGACTGGAACAGGGCGTTGGCGATCGCCACGTTCTGCGCGTAGTTGTTGCGCAGCACCAGGGCGCCGACCTCGTCGGTCATCTCGGCGAGCAGCTGGTTGCGCTGCTTGACGGTCAGGTCGCCGTTGGCCACGACCGAGTTGAGCAGGATCTTGATGTTCACCTCGTGGTCGGAGGTGTCCACGCCCGCGCTGTTGTCGATCGCGTCCGTGTTGATCTTGCCGCCGTGCTGGGCGAACTCGATCCGGCCGAGCTGGGTCAGGCCCAGGTTGCCGCCCTCGCCGACGACCTTGACGCGCAGGTCCTTGCCGTCCACGCGGATCGCGTCGTTGGCCTTGTCGCCGACGTCCGCGTTCGACTCCGTGGAGGCCTTGACGTAGGTGCCGATGCCGCCGTTCCACAGCAGGTCGACCGGTGCCTTGAGGATCGCCTGCATCAGGTCGGCGGGGGTCATCTTGGTGACCTTGCCCTCGATGCCCAGCGCCTCACGGATGTGCGCGTTGACCTGGATCGCCTTGGCCGTGCGCGGGAACACACCGCCGCCTGCCGACAGCAGCTCGGTGTCGTAGTCCGCCCAGGACGAGCGCGGCAGCTCGAACAGGCGGCGGCGCTCGGCGTAGGAGGTCGCCGCGTCCGGGTTCGGGTCGATGAAGATGTGCCGGTGGTCGAAGGCCGCGACCAGGCGGATGTGCTCGCTCAGCAGCATGCCGTTGCCGAACACGTCACCGGACATGTCGCCGATGCCGACGACCGTGAAGTCCTCGGACTGGGTGTCCAGGTCCAGCTCCCGGAAGTGCCGCTTCACGGACTCCCAGGCGCCTCGGGCGGTGATGCCCATCTTCTTGTGGTCGTAGCCCGCCGAGCCGCCGGAGGCGAAGGCGTCGCCGAGCCAGAAGTTGTACTTCTCGGCGACCTCGTTTGCGATGTCCGAGAACGTCGCGGTGCCCTTGTCGGCCGCGACCACCAGGTAGGTGTCGTCACCGTCGTGGCGTACGACGTCCACCGGCGGCACGACCTCGCCGGCCACCATGTTGTCGGTGATGTCGAGCAGCGCCGAGATGAACGTGCGGTAGCTGCGGATGCCCTCCGCGAGCCAGGCGTCACGGTCCTTGGCCGGGTCCGGCAGCTGCTTGGCGACGAACCCGCCCTTGGCGCCGACCGGCACGATGACGGTGTTCTTCACCATCTGCGCCTTGACCAGGCCGAGGATCTCGGTGCGGAAGTCCTCACGCCGGTCGGACCAGCGCAGGCCACCGCGCGCGACCTTGCCGAAGCGCAGGTGCACGCCCTCGACGCGCGGCGAGTACACCCAGATCTCGTAGGCCGGGCGCGGCGCCGGCAGGTCCGGGATGGCCTGCGGGTCGAACTTCATGGAGACGTAGTCGTGCGGCTTGCCGCCATGCGCCTCCTGGAAGAAGTTGGTGCGCAGCGTCGCCTTGATGACGGTGAGGAAGGAGCGCAGGATCCGGTCCTCGTCGAGCGAGGCGACCTGGTCGAGGGCGGCGTCCAGCTCCTCCAGCAGGGCGTCGGTCAGCTCCAGGCCGGCCCGCTGCCGCTCCGGCGACATCCGTGCCTCGAAGAGGGAGACCAGCAGCCGGGTGGTGTGGACGTTGTTGCGGAGGGTGTCCTCCATGTAGTCCTGGCTGAAGGTCGAACCGGCCTGGCGCAGGTACTTGGCGTAGGCGCGCAGCACCATGGCCTGCCGCCAGGTGAGGCCGGCGCTCAGGACGAGCGCGTTGAACCCGTCGTTCTCCGCCTGCCCGGTCCACACGGCGGCGAACGCGTCCTGGAAGCGCTCGCGGCCGTCGTCGCCGAGGTAGTCGCCGTTGCCGGCCACCTCCTTGGGCAGCCGGAGACCGAAGTCGTAGATCCACGCGGTCGTACGGTCCTGGCAGCGCAGCTCGTACGGCCGCTCGTCGATGACCTCGACGCCGATCCGCTGGAGCACCGGCAGCACGGCGGACAGGGAGACGGACCCGCCCTTGCGGTAGATCTTGAAGCGGCGCTCGCCGGGGCCGGTGCCCACGGGTTCGTACAGGCTGAGGGCGAAGTCCTTGCCGCCCTGCTCGTCGGTGAGCTGTTCGAGGTGGACGAGGTCGGCGACCGCGGCGCGCGGGGTGTGGTCGGCCTTGTAGCCCTCGGGGAAGGCGTTGGTGTAGCGGCGCTGGAGCTCCGCTGCGCGCTCCTCGCCGAGCTCGGCGGTCAGCGCCTCGCTGAAGGCGTCGGTCCAGGAGCGGGCGGCCTCCACCAGGCGGGCTTCGATGCGCTCCTTGTCCGCGTCGGACAGCTCCGGCAGCTCGGTGCCCTGCGGGACCCGGACCACGAAGTGGAGCCGGGACAGGATCGACTCGGTGTTCCAGGCGGTGAAGTCGACACTCGTGCCGCCCAGCTCCTCCTTCAGGATGTCGATGATGCGCAGCCGGACGCCGGTGGTGTAGCGGTCGCGCGGCAGGTAGACGAGGGCCGAGTAGTAGCGCCCGTACTCGTCCTGGCGCAGGTAGAGCCTGAGGCGACGGCGCTCCTGGAGGTAGAGGACGGAGGTGACGATGGAGCGCAGCTCGTCGGCCGGGGTCTGGAACAGCTCGTCGCGCGGGTAGGTCTCCATGATCTGGAGCAGGTCCCGGCCGTCGTGGCTGTTGGGCGAGAACCCGGCACCCTTGAGGACCTCGTCGACCTTGCGCCGGACGACCGGCACGCGCAGCACGGACTCGGTGTAGGCGGCGGACGAGAACAGGCCGAGGAAGCGGCGCTCCCCGACGACGTTGCCGTTCTCGTCGAACTTCTTCACGCCGACGTAGTCGAGGTACGAAGGCCGGTGCACGGTGGCGCGGCTGTTGGCCTTGGTGAGGACCAGCAGCTTGTGCTCGCGCGCCTTGGCGCGGGCGTCGGCGGGCAGCCGCTCGAAGGACGGGCTGACCGGGTGCTGGTCCTCGCCCGCGTGGTGCGGGTCCGATCGCAGTATGCCCAGCCCGGTGCCGGGCACCGCGGCCAGCGTGTCGTCGTCACGCAGCTCGTACTCGCGGTAGCCGAGGAAGGTGAAGTGGTCGGCGGCCAGCCAGCGCAGCAGCTCACCGGCCTCCTCGATCTGCGCCTGCGGCAGATCCTGGGGTACCGGCTCCTTCTGGATCCCCTCGGCGATGCGCAGCGCGCAGTCGCGCATCTTCTCCCAGTCCTCGACGGCCTCGCGGACGTCGGACAGGACGCGCAGCAGGTCGGAGGTGATCTGCTTGAGGTCGGCGCGGTCGGTCTCGCGGTCGATCTCGACGTGGATCCACGACTCGACGTGCGCGTCGTGCGGCAGCTCGACCCCGGGGGCGTCGGGCAGCACCTCGAGGAGCTTGCCCGTCAGGTCGCGGCGGACGAGGAACTGCGGGTGGATCACGACGTGGATGCCGCGGCCCTGGCGGGACAGCTCGTTCGTCACGGAGTCGACGAGGAACGGCATGTCGTCGGTGACGACCTCGACGACGGAGTGGCTGCAGGTCCAGCCGTTCTCCTCGACGGTCGGGGTGTGCACGCGCACGTTCGCCGTGCCCTGCGGGCGCGTCTCGGCCAGCCGGTAGTGCGAGAAGGCGGCGCCGAAGACGTCCACCGGGTCGCGGTCGGTCAGGTCTTCGGGGGCGGTGTGCAGGTAGTAGCGCTGGAGGAACGCGAGCACGGTCTCCCGGTCCGGGGTGCCCTCGTCCGTCGTCCCGGTCGGTAGGTGCCCCCCGACCGGGCTGTTCTCAGCTACCCGGGCGGCCCTTTCGAGCAGCTCGGCCTTGGCTTCGTCCAGCTTGGTCTGCATTGTCCTCTGGCTCCTGTCGCGCGCCGTTGCGTGACGTAGAAGGAAGTACGGTCTCTTCTCCGACGTAACGCCGCGACGCGGGGTGTCCGGTCTGCTTCGACGCTATGCCGCATGGAGAGAAGTGCGGGGGTTTATCGGCCATTTCCGGCGCCCGTGGCGACTGTGACGCTGTTCCCGGCGCGCTCGGCGCCTTCCGCGTCCCCGGCGCCCCGGTTGCCCCGGCGGGCGCCTGCGGCGCCCTGTCCGACCGGCCCCGCCTGTGAAGACCAGCGACCGCCGCCCGGTCACGGAGGTGGTCCGTGCTCACCGGGCGCAGGGCAGGGACGGCGTCGTCCCCGCGAGCTATCGCGCTGATCACGCCACAAGGCTATCGCTCCCCGTGGGGGGCACGTCATGAGCCGTATGTGTACAAAACAGGGGGCCCAACTTTGACGTTCTGCACAGGGGCACCGAGGGCGATGCCGTGCAGGGCGCACGGTGCGAGCATGGCTGTACCGGCTGTGTGAGCCGTCAGGAGGCAGTGCCGGGGCAGTGCGCGGCCCCTTGGCAAGCGCCCGCGGCCGAGGCACGTTGCCAGAAGCAACACGACGCAGCCGTCCGCACCACCGAGGGGAGCGCGGCCACCATGACGCAGAAGATCCTGATCGTCACCGGCGACGCGGCGGAATCACTGGAGGTCCTCTACCCGTACCAGCGCCTACGGGAGGAGGGCTACGAGGTCCACATCGCGGCCCCGACCCGCAAGCAGCTCCGTTTCGTCGTCCATGACTTCGAACCCGGCTTCGACACCTACACCGAGAAACCCGGCTACAGCTGGCCCGCCGACCTCGCCTTCTCCGAGGTCGACCCCGGGGACTACGCCGCCGTCGTGATCCCCGGCGGGCGCGCCCCGGAGTACCTCCGCAACGACCCCGAACTCCGCAAGATCCTCAAGTCGTTCTTCGACACGGACAAGCCGGTCGCCCAGATCTGCCACGGTCCCCTGCTCACCGCGGCGGTGGACGCCCTGCGCGGACGGCGCGTCACCGCCTATCCGGCCCTGGAGCTGGACATGCAGGCGGCCGGTGCCGACTTCCAGGACGTCGAGGCGGTCGTCGACGGCACGCTGGTCTCGTCCCGGGCCTGGCCCGACCACTCCGGCTGGATGCGGGAGTTCCTGACCGTCCTGCGTGCCAAGGCACCGGCGACCTGAGCGGAGCCACCCGGGTGCGGTGCCCGCCGGGCGCCGCACCCTTCCGCCGATGGGCGGCCCGTCGTGGCACTTCCGGCGAAGCGCTCGGGCACTCCTCAGGCCGCCAGGCGCTCCGCCTCCGCCACCGCCTCCTGGAGCGTGTCGACCACCGGCACGCCGACCTCCTCGAGGCTGGCGCGGCTGTGGGAGCCCCCGGTGTACAGCACGGCCCGTGCCCCGACGTGGCGGGCGGCGACCGCATCGTCGGCGGCGTCGCCGATCACCACCGTGCGCGCCGGATTCACGCCGTCGAGCGTTCGTATGTGGCGGACCATGTGCTCCGCCTTGCTGCCTCCGGACGGTCCGGTGCGCCCCTGCACCCGCACGAAGTGCGCCTCGATCCCGAGCGCCCGGACCATCGGGACCAGTTCCTCGTGCCCGTACATGCTCAGCAGCGACTGGCTGCGGCCCGCCGACCGCCACCCCGCCAGCAGCTCCACCGCGCCTTCGGTGAGCCGGCAGCGGACGCGGTGCTCCGCGTAGTACCGGTGGAAGACCTCGTCCATCAGCTGCCACTCGGTGTCCGTCGGCAGCCGCCCCATCAGCCGCTCGTAGAACCTCGGGACCGGCACGCAGTACAGCGCCCGGTACTGCTCCAGCGTGATCGGTTCCAGCCCCAGCTCGGCGAACGCCGCGTTCGTCGCCCCGATGATCGCGTCATTGTCGTGGAACAGCGTCCCGTTCCAGTCCCACACAATGTGCGCGCTTCCGTACGTCCCCATGCCATGAAACGTACCCGGCGGCACCGACAATCACCGTGCGCGGCCACCGCGTCCGGGAGAACGTCTGGTCAGTCCGTGGAGCCGAGCAGGTTCGGGATCTCCTGCGTGGCGTACCAGAGCAGTTCGTGGTCCTCGGCGCCGTCCACGACGAACTGCGCGTCGTCGTCCCCGCGGTCGGCCGCCTCCAGCGCCTGGGCCGCCGCGGTCACGTCCGGCTCCGCGTCGGACGCGTCGACGTGCACGGCGGCCGCCTTGGCCAGCGGCACGGGGCCGGCGACGCGCACCTCGCCGAGCGCCGCCGGGTCGAGTCCGCGGTCGGGATCGGTGGTCGCCGCGCCGTCGGGGACGTCGACCGCGACCACGACCCGCCTCCGGGGCGTCCCCGGGTCGGCCGCCAGCAGGCGCAGGGAGGCGAGCGCGGCCCGGCTCAGCGCCGCGTACTCCAGTTCCTCGATGTCGTCGGAGAGGTACCACTCGCGCAGCGCGGGCGTGACGGCGTACGCGACGACCGGTCCGGCGCCCAGCTCGCCCGTCTTGTACGCCTCGGCGAGACCGGAGAGGGTCAGGGGGACGTAGACGCGCATGGCGAGCCGCTTTCGTAGTCGGTCAAGTGGTCACCTCAGGATACGTGCGGGCGTCCCCCTTCGGGCCCCGCCCGCGGCCCTGCGGGACGTCAACGGGGGCCTGCACGGCTCACCCTGTGAACCCGTGCCGTCGCCGGGACTTGGCCCCGTCTCTCACCCTGATAGGTGAACTCTCCGGTCGGCCCGGCAGGCTCCCGGCTCCGTTGCGAGGCGGTCGCCCGCCCCGTACAAGATCCCCAGGAAGTTACCAACCGGTACTCACCGGCCTCGCGAAACGGGGATCCGCCATGCACAAGGTCATGACCAGGAACCAGGCGATGACCAGGACGAAGCCCGCCCCGGGCGCCCGCCCGCCGGTCCGCCACGACACGCGCCGTCCGGGCAGCGCGCCGCGCCGCGCGGAAGGGGGCCAGGGCGCGTCGCGGGGAGGGCGCTCCAGCGCCCGTCCACCACGACGGCGGGGGCCACGTCGACGGGAGCCGCCCCGGCGAGTGCCGCGCCGGGCAGTGCCACGCCGGCGACTGCCGTCTCACCGCCCGAGCAGGCCGCCCAGGGGCCGCTCAGGCCCGTGCCGCACGTCCGTCCCACCGATGTCTTCGCCGACCGCCTGCTGTCCGTGCTGAGCGGTCAGCGCCCGGTGCACAGCATGCTCCGGCACACCGTCGGCCCGGCCTACGACGACCTGGCCCGGCTCGCCGAACGCGGCCCGCTCCGCACCCGCGGCACCCGCCCGGTCGTCCGCGACATCGGCTACTACGTCCCGCGCCCCGGCGCCATCGAGGCCTTCGCCCGCATCGGCGCGGGCGACCAGCTCCGCGCGATGGCGTTCCGCCTGGAATGCGGCCGGGACCACCGCTGGCGCTGCACGGCGGTGGAACTGGGCGGACCGCGGGCGCCGCACGGGGACGGCGTGTGACGTACGAACAGGGAGGGGCCGGGCACCCTCGGATGCCCGGCCCCTCGCCACGCGGCGCCGCTCTTCTTGCGGCCCCGCTACTTCTTGCGGCGCCGCCCGCTCTTGGCCTGCTTGCGGCGCTCGGCACGGGTCAGGCCGTCCGCCTCCGAGCGGACCGGCTCGCCGTCACTGGCGAAGTCGCCCTCGACGATGCCGCCCTCACCGTCCACGGTCGGCGCGGAGAAGTGCAGCCGCTCGTGGCGCTGCGGGGCCTCCAGGCCCTTGGCGCGGATCTCCGGGCGGGCCGCCTGGGCCGCCACGGCCTCCTCCTTCTCCAGGGAAGGCGTGGCGTCCTCGACGGGGACCTCCTCGACCTGCTGCTCGACCTGGACCTCCAGGTTGAACAGGTAGCCGACGGACTCCTCCTTGATGCCCTCCATCATGGCCTGGAACATGTCGAAGCCCTCGCGCTGGTACTCGACCAGCGGGTCCTTCTGCGCCATGGCGCGCAGACCGATGCCCTCCTGGAGGTAGTCCATCTCGTAGAGGTGCTCGCGCCACTTGCGGTCCAGCACCGACAGCACGACCCGGCGCTCCAGCTCACGCATGATCTCGGAGCCGAGCTGCGCCTCACGCTGCTCGTACTGCTCGTGGATGTCGTCCTTGATGGACTCGGCGATGAACTCGGCGGTCAGACCGGCACGGTCGCCGGCCGCCTCCTCCAGTTCCTCGATGGTGACCTTCACCGGGTAGAGCTGCTTGAAGGCGCCCCACAGCCGGTCCAGGTCCCAGTCCTCCGGGAAGCCCTCCTCGGTCTCCGCGGCGACGTACGCGTCGATCGTGTCGTCCATGAAGTGCTGGATCTGCTCGTGCAGATCCTCGCCCTCCAGGACACGGCGCCGCTCGCCGTAGATGACCTCGCGCTGCCGGTTGAGGACCTCGTCGTACTTGAGGACGTTCTTCCGGGTCTCGAAGTTCTGCTGCTCGACCTGGGACTGGGCGGACGCGATCGCACGCGTGACCATCTTGTTCTCGATCGGCACGTCGTCCGGGACGTTCGCCATCGACATCACGCGCTCGACCATCTGGGCCTTGAACAGGCGCATCAGGTCGTCGCCCAGCGAGAGGTAGAACCGGGACTCGCCCGGGTCACCCTGACGGCCGGAACGACCGCGGAGCTGGTTGTCGATACGGCGGGACTCGTGGCGCTCGGTGCCGAGGACGTAGAGGCCGCCGAGTGCCTCGACCTCCTCCTTCTCGGCCTTGACCGCCTGCTCGGCCTTCTCCAGGGCGGCGGGCAGGGCCGCGGCCCACTCCTCGATGTGCTCCTCGGGGTCGAGCCCGCGCTGGCGCAGCTCGGCCTCGGCGAGGTCCTCGGGGTTGCCGCCGAGCTTGATGTCGGTACCACGGCCGGCCATGTTCGTCGCGACGGTCACGGCGCCCTTGCGGCCGGCCTGGGCGACGATCGCCGCCTCGCGCTCGTGGTGCTTGGCGTTCAGCACCTCGTGCTGGATGCCGCGCTTGCTGAGCTGCTGCGAGAGGTATTCGGACTTCTCGACCGAGGTGGTGCCGACCAGGATCGGCTGGCCCTTCTCGTGCTTCTCGGCGATGTCGTCCACGACCGCCTCGAACTTGGCGACCTCGGTGCGGTAGATCAGGTCCGACTGGTCCTTGCGGATCATCGGCTTGTTGGTCGGGATCGGGACGACGCCGAGCTTGTAGATCTGGTGGAACTCGGCGGCCTCGGTCATCGCCGTACCGGTCATGCCGGAGAGCTTCTTGTAGAGGCGGAAGAAGTTCTGCAGGGTGATCGTGGCGAGCGTCTGGTTCTCGTCCTTGATGTCCACCCCTTCCTTCGCCTCGATCGCCTGGTGCATGCCCTCGTTGTAGCGGCGGCCGGCGAGGATACGGCCCGTGTGCTCGTCGACGATCATGACCTCGCCGTCGATGACGACGTAGTCCTTGTCGCGCTTGAAGAGCTCCTTGGCCTTGATCGCGTTGTTCAGGTAGCCCACCAGCGGGGTGTTCACCGACTCGTAGAGGTTGTCGATGCCCAGCCAGTCCTCGACCTTGCTGACGCCGGACTCGTGGATGGCGACCGTGCGCTTCTTCTCGTCGACGTCGTAGTCGCCGGTCTCCTCGATGCCCTTGAGCGGGTTGCCCGCCTCGCCCTTCTTCAGCCGCGTGACCAGCTTGGCGAAGTCGCCGTACCACTTGGTGGCCTGGTCGGCCGGGCCGGAGATGATCAGCGGCGTACGGGCCTCGTCGACCAGGATGGAGTCCACCTCGTCGACGATCGCGAAGTTGTGGCCGCGCTGGACGAGTTCGTCCTTCGACCACGCCATGTTGTCGCGGAGGTAGTCGAAGCCGAACTCGTTGTTCGTGCCGTAGGTGATGTCGCACGCGTACTGCTCGCGGCGCTCGGCCGGGGTCATGTTGGCGAGGATGCAGCCGACGGACAGACCCAGGAACTTGTGGACGCGACCCATCATCTCGGAGTCGCGCTCGGCCAGGTAGTCGTTGACCGTGACGATGTGGACGCCGTCTCCGGAAATGGCGTTCAGGTACGCGGGGAGCGTGCCGACCAGGGTCTTGCCCTCACCGGTCTTCATCTCGGCCACATAACCCATGTGCAGGGCGGCGCCACCCATCATCTGCACGTCGTAGTGCCGCTGGCCGAGGACGCGCTTGGCGGCCTCGCGCACGGTGGCGAAGGCCTCGGGGAGCAGGTCGTCGAGGCTCTCGCCGTCGGCGTACCGCTGCTTGTACTCATCGGTGAGGGCCCGCAGCTCGGCGTCGGAGAGGTCGACGAAGTCCTCTTCGATGGAGTTGACCTGGTCCGCGATGCGGTGCAGCTTGCGCAGGATCTTGCCTTCGCCTGCACGCATGATCTTCGAGAGGACGGACACGGGGGTTTGTCTCCTTGCCGGTCGGGCCTGGGACGGTCGGTTAAATGACAGCTTGAGCAACGGCCATCGTAAGCGAGGACCCCGCCGCGCCGGGAGGTCTGCCACCGACAGCCACTAGGACAACGGACGGGCGTGGCGGAAGGTGCCGCGTCCGTGCCACGAAAAGTAACCGGGCAGTCACGACGTGACGAGGCAGGCACGACGACGGCGTGGCGGGTGCGGACGGGCGCGCCGCGGACCGGCACCGGCGGCGACCGCGGCCCGGCGTGACGTGGAAAATCATGGCGGCCGGGCGGGGGGCCTAGCAGAATCAAGCGATGGACCCCGTCACCCTGACCACCGAACGCCTCCTGCTGCGCACCGTGGGTCCCCAGGACACCGACGCGGTGTACGCGGCAGCCCAGGACCCCGAAATCCAGCGCTGGACCACGATCCCGTCGCCGTATCTGCTTGAACACGCGGAGCTGTTCGTCGAGCAGATCGCGCCGGACGGCTGGAGGGACGCCTCCATGTTCACGTTCGGCGTCTTCCTTCCCTCCGGGGAGCTGGTGGGCATGCTCGGCCTGACGATGCGCTCGCTGGGTGTCGCCGAGGTCGGCTTCTGGGCGACGAAGGAGCACCGGGGCAACGGCTACATCACGGAGGCCACGCTCCGCGCTGCGCACTGGGCGTTCACCCACCTGTCGGTCGACCGCGTGGAGTGGCGCGCGGAGGTCGGCAACGCGGGCTCGCGGGCGGTCGCGGAGCGCGCGGGCTTCACCATCGAGGGGGTGCTGCGGTCCGCGATCAACAACAAGGGGGTGCGCCGGGACTGCTGGGTCGGCTCCCTGCTGCCCTCGGACGTGGGCCTGCCGTCGACGGCGGCGTATCTGCCGGCGCCGGCACCGGCGCCGTAGGCGCGGGCTCTCGCAGCTCGTCCCGCGTTGTCAGTGCCGCCCCCTACGGTGTGACCATGCCGAGTCTCCCCCGCCCCACCATCGAACTGACCGCCGACGAAGCCCGCCGTATCGCCCTGCGGGCGCAGGGCTTCCTCGGTGCCGGCGACCGCAGGGCCGGCGTGCGTGGCCTGCTGCGCCGGCTCGGCGCCGTCCAGCTCGACACCATCTCGGTTCTGGCCCGCTCGCACGAACTCATTCCGTACGCCCGCCTCGGAGCCATAGGCCGCAAGGCGGTCGACTCGGCGTACTGGACGCGTTCGTCCGACGGCCCGTCCACGGCCGGCCCGCACGCGTTCGAGTACTGGTCGCACGCCGCCTGCGTCCTGCCCATCGAGGAGTGGCCCCACTTCGCCTTCCGCCGCCGCGCCTACCGCTCCCGCCCGCACTGGAGCCACACCCTGCCGGACGGTGCCTACGACCAGGTCATCAAGCAACTGCGCACCGAAGGCCCCCTGACGGCCACGGATCTGGGCGGCGCGAAGAAGACCAGCGAGTGGTGGGACTGGTCCGGCACGAAGGTCGCGGTGGAGCGCGCGCTGATGTACGGAGAGGTGGTGTGCGTCGAGCGCCGCGGCTGGAAGCGGGTGTACGACCTGGCCGAGCGCGCCGTCCCCGAGGCGCTGCTGCACGACGAGCTGGACGACGCCGAGTGCCTGCGCCGCCTCGTCTCCCTGGCCGGCCGTTCCCTGGGCGTCGGCACACGCGCGGACATCGCGGACTACCACCGTCTCAAGGGCGAGCAGGTCGATTCCGTGATCGCGGACTCGGGCCTGGTCCCGGTGACGGTCGAGGGCTGGGGCAAGCCTGCCTGGGCGGATCCGGAGGCGCTGCGGACCCCGCCGCGCGGCCGCCACCGGACGACACTGCTGTCGCCGTTCGACTCGCTGATCTGGGAGCGGGCGCGCACGGAGCGGATCTTCGGCTTCACCCACCGCCTGGAGGCGTACGTCCCCAAGCAGAAGCGGGTGCACGGCTACTTCGCGATGCCGGTCCTCGCCGGGGGCCGGCTGGTCGGCCGGGTGGACCCCGCGCGTGAGGGCCGCACGCTGGTCGCCCGGCAGGTCACGCTGGACGGCGTGAAGGCGGTCCCGTCGGTGGCGCAGGCGCTGCTGGAGGCGGCGAGCTGGGTGGACTGCACCAACGTCCGCGTGGAGCGGGTGGACGCCCCGGAACTGCGCGAGCCGCTCGTCCGGGAGCTGGACCGTGCCCTGGGCTGATCCCTTGACTGCCCGGCCCCGCTAGCGGATCTCGAGGATCTTCTCCCGCATCGCGTAGACCACGGCCTCCATCCTGGAGTGGAGCTGCAGCTTTTCCAGGATGTTGCGCACGTGGTTCTTCACGGTGTTCTCGGAGATGAACAGCTCCTTGGCGATGTCCCGGTTGTTCATTCCGGTGGCGACGAGCTTGAGGACCTCCAACTCCCGGTCGGTGAGCCTCGGCGCCGGGACCAGCCGGCGCTCGTCGGTCTTCTGGATCATCGACTTGAACTCGGTGAGGAGCTTCGACGCCATGGAGGGGCTGATCTGCGACTGCCCGTCGGCGACCGCGCGAATGGCGGTGGCCACCTCGTCGGTGGAGATCTCCTTGAGGAGGTAACCCGTGGCGCCCGCCTTGATCGCTTCGTAGAGATCGGCCTCTTCGTCGCTGATCGTCAGCATGATGATCTTGGCGCTGGGCGCCACCTCCTTGATGGAGGTGCATGCCTCGATGCCACCCCGCTTGGGCATCCGCACGTCCATCAGCACGATGTCCGGCAGCAGATCGGCCGCCTTGTCGACCGCTTCCGCGCCGTCCCCGGCCTCGCCGACGACCTGGATGTCCTCCTCGGCCGCCAGCACGATCTCCAGGCCGCGGCGGAAGAGGGCGTGGTCGTCCACGACGAGAACGCGGATCGGCTCCTTGCGTGCAGGGCCCGTCTCCGGGACCGTGCCGGCGACGCCGTCGTCGGCGTTCTCGTCCTGCGTCGGTCCGAAGCTGTCCGCCATGTTCCTCCCCCTGAAGGCTGTGGCCTGTGGTCCTGTGCCATCGCCAACCCAAGGCAACGACCCACCGGTTGAGCCGTTTTGGCCATGATTCCATGCCCGGGCGACAGACAGGTGACAGAGCGCGGCGCGAAGTGGTGGCACACCGGTGCCCCTGGGGGCGCATGGGCTCACCAGGGGCACCGGGTTATGCCATGACCCGGCGGGCTCAGCCGCGGAGCGTTCCGCCGGCGTCGGCCGCCTGTGCCTCGGCCACCATCTGGTCGGTGCTGAGGTGGATGACGCCGTAGTCGTAGGCGTGCCGCCGGTAGACGACGCTGGGTTGCTTGGTCTCGGAGTCGACGAACAGATAGAAGTCGTGCCCGACCAACTCCATTTCGTAGAGCGCCTGGTCGAGTGACATCGGAGACGCGACGTGGGTCTTCTCGCGGACGACGAGGGGGCCTTCGCCCTTCACCTCGAGCGATCCGATCTTCTTGGTCGGCACGGCGTCCGAGTCTTCTTCCGGTACGAGGCCGCCGTTGCCGTTGAGCGTCGCGGCACCCGGGACGTGGTCGGGCACCTCGGCTGCCGTGAGCCTGCGGACCCCTCGGCGGGTGTGCCGCTTGTCGTGCTGCTTGCGCAGCCGGGCCTCCAGTTTCTCCGCCGCGAGGTCGAGTGCCGCGTACGGATCGCTTGCCGCCGCCTCCGCACGGATCACCGGACCACGGGAGCGGAGGGTGATCTCCACTCGGTCACAGCGGTCGGCCTGCCGCGGGTTGGGCTCCTTGGACACCTCGACATCGAGGCTGATCACCTTGGCATCCAGCTTCTGGATCTTGTCCAGCTTCAGCTTCTCGGCCACGTGCTTCCGGAACCGCTCGGGCACCTCGGTCTTGCGGCCCTTGACGACGATGTCCACGCAGAACTCCGTTCCCGGATCGCTCCGCTCCCTGGCGGAGCATCTCCCTTGTGCACCAGGCTCCGGCGAGCGCCGGAACCTCGGACTCGGTGACGTCCACCTCCTCCTCCCCCGGGGGCGAGGTCTCCACCCCACCGCTACGGGTGATTGCAGAAAACCCGCAGCACGGCATTCGGACAAGGGAGGGACGGCCTGCGCCTTTCCCTCTCAACCGAACATATCTCGCCCGGACGGATGTCGTCACCCTCTACCGCGGCGTACCTCCGTTCAGGTGAATTGACCTGCTCATTACCTGCAACGAAGCAAGTTCTCGGTCAGTTCCGGTTTGTTTCGAAAGACTCCGGCGAAGCGGCGATCACGGCCGCGCAGATCCCGTCCTGGAGGCCGTTCCCGGCGGCCGTTCCCCGCGGCCCCCGGGGCCGGTGCGCCGTTGCCGTCGTCTCCCTCGCTCTTCGTTCCCCCCTTGCTTCCCCTGCCACGCGCGCATACACCTCCGTGTCCGCACTGTCGGTCTCCGCGAGAGCCGCCCGTACCGCGCGTGCCGCCTCCGTCAGCGAAGCACCCGTCGTCATCAGGTCGTCGACGAGGACGATCCGCCCGCCGGCCAGCAGCCGGGCGCTGCCTGCGGGCACCTCCAGAGCGCCCGCGAGATTGGTCAGCCGCTCCCGGGAGCCGAGCCCCGCCTGGTCGGCCACGGCCCGCCGCTGCCGCAGCACGGCCGCCACCCTGGCCGCCGTCCCGGCCCGGCGCAGCTGTCCCGCCGCCGCGAGCGCGATCCGCCGCGTCGGATCATGCCCCCGCGCCCGCACGGCCCGCCGCGCGGAGGGGACGGGCACGAGCAGCACGGGCGTCGGACCGCCACCGGCACGGGAGGCCAGCGAGCCGCAGCAGGCCCGCACCGCCCCCGCCAAAGCGGTCCCCAGCGGTCCCGCGAGGGTGAGCGCGCCCCGTTCCTTGTGGGACAGGAGCGTCGCGCGGACCGCGCCCTCGTACGGCGCCGCCGCGTGCACCGGGGGCAGGCCCGCCGGCTCCGGCACCGGCCGCACCAGGCGTGGCGCGGTGCCGTGGAGGGCCGCCCGGCACTCCGGGCAGAGCACCGTGCGCGGCCTGCCACAGCCTCCGCACTCGGCCGGCAGTACCAGGTCGGTGAGGTCCTGCCACCACCCCCGCATGGCGACCACTGTGCCAACGCCCGCAGCGGCCTGCCACCCCTGTGGAAAACTCCCTGTGGACAACCGGGCGGCGGCCGTCGAACCACCGGCGGAGGGCCCTGCTCGGGGCGCGGCGTCACCCGGGATAGACCGGCGCCGTCCCCTCCTTGACCACCTTCTGCCACTGGGCCCCCGACGACAGGCGCACGATCCCGTCCTCCGAGTACGCCACCAGCGGCAGCCGCTCGTCCTCGGACGCCGCTATCTGCTTCACGCCCGTCAGCGAGGCGGGCGGATAGCCCGCCGGCGTCGAGCCGTCGACCTGCACGTACCGGATCTGCTGCACCCCGCCGGCCTCGCTGCCGACCACCACGAGCCGGCTGTCTCCGGCCCACGACATGGCCGTGACCTCCTCCAGCTGCGGAGTCACCGAGTGCAGTTCCAGGATCGACACAGCAGGCTGTCCGCCCCTCTCGCTGTCCCGCTCGATGCGCCCGATCTGCAGGGACGTCTTGCCGTCCTTCTCCACGATCAGCGCGATCCGCACACCGTCGGCCGCCACCCGCACCGCGTCGATCCGCCCGTCGAGGCCCGGTGTGCGCACCTCCACCGGCGTGCCCGCGCCCTGCTGCAGCATCAGCAGCCGAGGCCGCTTCGGGTCACGGTCGGCCACCCACAGGTCGCCCCCGCCGTCCCAGCTGGGAGTCGTCAGCCGGTCGGCCTTCGACGCGCCGCCACTGGTCAGCACCGCGTTCCCCAGCGGGGCTCCCGACGCCAGCGAGCCCACGTACAGGTACTCCCCGTCGGCCGAGACGCCGGCAGCGGTGTCCTCGTCCCGCGAGACGGCGGCCGCCCGCAGCGGCTTGTCTCCCTCACCCAACGGGCCCGGCACCGGTTCGGGCTGCTTGGAGCCGCTGCCGCTGGGCAGGCGGACCAGCCGCTGCCTGCCGTCGATGAAGTACTCGTACTCGGGTCGCCGGCCCGTGCCGTGCGAGGCGATGGCCTCGGCCCGGTCCTCGTTGAGCGCGCACAGCTTCGTGCCCTTCGACCCGCGCAGCTCCACCTGGCTCACACCCGTGGGCGTCAGGTCCTGCAGGGTGAACAGCAGCTGCGCCGCCATCCTGTCGCACTGCGTCGCCCCGACCCGGTCGGCCTTGTCGTTGAGCGGCACCGTCAACTTGTTCTGGTCGTCGGGCGACAGGGAGGTGACGTCCTTCCGCAGTGCCGTGCCCGAGGGGAAGCTCGAGGTCGCCACGGGGTCCAGCCAGCGTGTGGGGCCCTTCAGCAGCGCGCGGACCGTCGAGGTCACCGGGTCCACCTTGCTGCGCACGTACACCGGGTCCGCGACGGTACTCAGCTGTCCGCCCTCCCCCGCGGGCACGTTCGCGGCGTAGTAGTACTTGTTGACCGACACGTAGTTGCGCTGGAAGTCGGACCTGCCCATCACCACGCCCTGCGGCAGCGCGTCGATGCGCCACTGTTCGGTCTTCTTCACCAGCGTCAGGTGCACCGTGGCGCTGTACGTCCCCGAGTCCGGGGTGTAGGCGTGCTGCTCGTCCACCATCGCGAGCTTGGTGCCGGTCAGCGTGTACGCGTAGTCGTCGCCCGCCTCCCGGCTCGGGGAGTGCTCGGGCACCGTGTTCGGCCCGTCGGAGAGCACCGTGGTGGACGCGTCGGGGTCCCACCCGCGCGACGCGGCGGCCGTGAGGTACTTGCGTGCCGTCTCGTACTGCGGGTCGTCGCTGGTCAGCGCCTCCAGGAAGCCCTGCACGATCTCCGCCGGCCCGGCGTTCTCACGCGGGGGCATCGCGAAGACGCGGACCTGCGGGTCCTGCCGGGGCGTCGACTCGACCCCCCGCAGGTCCCCGCTGTCCGGCATCGAGGCGCACCCGGCCAGCAGTACGGCACCAAGGCCGGCGTACACCCCCCTGAGCAGCGCACGCCGCCGGCCGCCCCCCTCAGCGCCCACGAAACGCCTCCCCATGCTCACGCTCGTCGGGTCCGCCGCCGCCCCTCGGCGGCTCCTGTCCTCTGCCGTCCGGGCGTCGCGCGCCCTCGGCGGGCCGTGGCACCACACGCGCCCCGTTGCCGGGCATCGCCGTCGGGTCCGCGGTCGGCGTCACGGCCGCCGCGGCGCGATCGGGTCACGTCCGGCCGCCTTCTCGCCGGTCGACTGCGCCGGCACCGTGGCGCGCTTGCCGGAGTCTCCCTGCGGCAGTCCGGCGTCGCTGAGCCCTCGGTTGCGCCGAGAGTCCAGCGGCTCCAGGGGTATCGGAGAACCCCGCAGCGGCTCGTCCGCGGTCCGCGGCAGCGTCAGCCGGAACTGCGAACCCCCTCCGGGCTCGCCCCACGCCTGCAGCCAGCCGCCGTGCAGCCGCGCGTCCTCCAGGGCGATGGACAGCCCCAGGCCCGTACCGCCGGTGGTACGCGCGCGTGCCGGGTCCGCCCGCCAGAAGCGGCTGAACACCCGGGTCGCCTCCCCGGGCTTGAGCCCCACGCCGTAGTCGCGCACCGCGATCGCGACCGCGCCGCCCGCCGAGGCGAGCTTGACGATGACGTCCTTGCCCTCGCCGTGCTCGACCGCGTTCACGACCAGGTTGCGCAGCACCCGCTCGACACGCCGGGCGTCCGCCTCCGCCACGACGGGCTGCTGGTCGCCGACGACCCGGATCTGCGTGCCCTTGCGCTCGGCGAGCGGCTCGGCCCCGCTCACCACCCGGCGCACGACGTCCCGCAGATCGATCGGCTCGGCATCCAGCGCCGCCGCACCCGCGTCGAACCGGCTGATCTCGAGCAGGTCCGCGAGCAGCGACTCGAACCGGTCCAGCTGGTCGGCGAGCAGTTCCGCCGACCGCGCGGTCACCGGGTCGAAGTCGACGCGCGCCTCGTGGATGACGTCGGCAGCCATCCGCACGGTCGTCAGCGGCGTCCTCAGCTCGTGCGACACGTCCGAGACAAACCGGCGCTGCATCCTCGACAGGTCCTCCAACTGCTGGATCTTCAGCTGCAGGTTCTGTGCCATCTTGTTGAAGGCCTCGCCCAGGCGTGCGATGTCGTCCTCGCCGGTGACCTTCATCCGCTCCTGCAGGCGCCCGGCGGACAGCCGTTCGGCGATACCCGCGGCCATCCGTACGGGAGTGACGACCTGGCGCACCACGAGCCAGGCGATGGCGCCGAGCAGTACGACGACGAAGAGCCCCGCGGTGGCGAGCGTCCCCTTGACCAGGCTGAGGGACTTCTCCTCCTGGGTGAGCGGGAAGAGGTAGTACAGCTGGTACGGGTCGCCGTTCGGGTCGTTGATCTGCTTGCCGATGATCAGCGCGGGCTGGGTGGCCCGGCCGTCGGTGTAGACGATGCGGGTGTAGCTCTGGGCCACGCCCATGCCGGCGTCGACGCGCTTGCGCAGGTCCTCCGGCACGCTCTGGCTCGGATCCACTTCGCCCGAGGCGCGCGGACCGAGGCCGCGGTTGTCGTTGTCCGCGGCGGTGGTGCTGAGCGTGACCACGTCGAAGGCGCCCTGACCACCGCTGGACAGGGACTCGACGAGGTCGCTCATCCACCCGCTGACGTTCTGCACCGGGTTGTTGCCCGTGCCGGAGTTGTCGTTGCCGTCACTCGCGCTGGCCGCGCTGTCGGCCCTCTGCCCGGCGACGGTGAACCCGCCGACGGCCTGGCTCTGCGACGCCTTCACCTTGGCGTCCAGCAGACCGTTGCGGACCTGCCCGATGACGACGAAGCCCAGCAGCAGCACCACGCCGAGCGACATCAGCAGAGTCGTGACGACGATCCGCAGCTGGATGTTGCGCCGCCACAGCCGCATCATCGGCAGCAGCGGGCGGCGCACCCAGCGCATGAAGAGCCGGAGGACCGGGCTGCCGTGGACTCCGCCCTGAAGCAGCCCGCCCTCGAAGAACCGTTCCCACGCCGAGCGCGTCGTCCGCCGATCGACAGGCCGCCCCGGGTGGGCTCCGGGCCGGCCGGGCGCCGGAGCGGCACTGTCCTGGGTCATGATCAGCTCGGCCCGGCCTTGTAACCGACGCCGCGAACGGTCACGACGATCTCCGGCTTCTCCGGGTCTTTCTCGACCTTCGAGCGCAGCCGCTGGACGTGCACGTTCACCAGGCGGGTGTCCGCCGCGTGGCGGTAGCCCCACACCTGCTCCAGCAGGACCTCACGGGTGAACACCTGCCACGGCTTGCGCGCCAGCGCCACCAGCAGATCGAACTCCAGCGGGGTCAGCGCGATCGACTGCCCGTCGCGCTTCACCGAGTGACCGGCCACGTCGATGACGAGGTCACCGATGGCCAACTGCTCCGGCGCAGGCTCCTCCGACCTGCGAAGCCGCGCCCGGATGCGCGCCACGAGCTCCTTCGGCTTGAAGGGCTTCACGATGTAGTCGTCCGCGCCGGACTCGAGGCCCACCACCACGTCCACGGTGTCGCTCTTGGCGGTGAGCATCACGATCGGCACACCGGACTCCGCCCTGATCAGACGGCACACCTCGATGCCGTCCCGACCCGGCAGCATCAGGTCGAGCAGCACCAAGTCGGGCTTGGTCTCACGGAAGGCGGCCAGCGCCTTGTCACCGTCGGCTACGAAAGACGGCTCAAAACCTTCACCACGCAGCACGATGCCGAGCATCTCGGCCAGTGCGGTGTCGTCGTCGACGACAAGGACTCGTCCCTTCATGGACCACATCATCCCATTAACTAAATCGTTACCTGGCGTGACCTGTCACACAGCGCAGCGAGTGAATCGGCCGTCACAGGCGACGCGACGCCCTCCTCGGTGACGATCGCCGTCACCAGTTCCGGAGGCGTCACGTCGAACGCCGGGTTGTACGCCTGGGTCCCGAGGGGTGCCACAGGTATCCCGCCTCCCGCTTCCGCTCCAGCCACCTGCACCTGAGGTGCGGTGAACTCCGTCACCTCGTGCCCGGGCCGCTGCTCCACCTCGATGGACGCCCCGTCCGGTGTCTCCGGATCCACCGTCGTCACCGGCGCCACCACGATGAACGGCACGTGGTGGTACCGGGCCAGCACAGCGAGCGGGTAGCTCCCCACCTTGTTCGCGACCGAGCCGTCGGCCGCGATCCGGTCCGCCCCGATGAGTACAGCGTCCACCTCGCCCGCGGCGAACAGCGAGCCCGCCGCGTTGTCCGTGAGCAAGGTGTACGCCATCCCGTTGCGGGCCGCCTCGTACGCCGTCAGTCGAGCACCTTGCAGCAACGGACGCGTCTCGTCCACCCAGAGCCTGCGCAGCCGCCCCGCCCGGTGTGCGGCCAGCGCCACCGCGAACGCCGTGCCCTCCCCGCCGGACACCAGCGCACCCGTGTTGCAGTGCGTGAGCAGGCGGTGCCCGCCGCCCGGGAGCAGCTCGTCCAGCAGTTCCAGGCCGTGCCGCGCCATCCGCGCGCTCGCCTCGGCGTCCTCACGGTGCAGCGCCCGCGCGGCGGTGAGCGCCGCCTCGGCGGCCTGCCGCAGGTCACCGCCGTCGGCGAACGCGGCCCGGTACGCGGCCTGGGCCCTGCGCACGCCGACGGCGAGGTTCACCGCGGTGGGCCGGGCGCCCGCGAGCGCGGCGGCGGCCTCGTCCACGTCGAAACCGCGCGCGGCGGCGAGCGCGACACCGTAGGCCCCGGCGATCCCGAGCAGCGGTGCCCCGCGCACGGCGAGCGTACGGATCGCGTCCACGAGCGCGGGCGCGTCCGTGCACACGAGCTCCACCTCCTCGGCCGGCAACCTTCTCTGGTCGAGAAGCGCCAGAACCGGGCCTTCGGGCGGCTCGTCCCAGCGGATCGCCGGTATCGCAGCCGCCCCGTTTTCCTCGCCGGATCGCGCGTACTGATCAGCCATGCGGTCAGTCTGCCCCGTACACCGCCGACTATTGAAGGCATGCTGCGCGCACCACCCCCGGTTCCCCGGCGGACACACCGTGGCACGATGGCTGCCAACCCGCCGCCGCGACCGCGGACGGGCACCGTGAAGGAGCGACGATGAACGACACTCCGGGCTGGGCCTCGCCCGGATCTTCCCCCTCCGACGGGCGGCAGCCGGACGCCTCCGGCGCGCAGGCCCCGGAGCAGCCCTCGGACCAGAGCGGTACCGATCAGCCGCAGCCGTCGGGCAAGTGGTCCAAGGCGCAGCCCCCGCCCGGACAGTGGACCGCTCCTCAGCCTCAAGGCCCCGGCCAGGCCCCGCCACCGCCTCCGCCCGGCCCGGGCTGGGGCACCCGCCCTCCCGCCGCTCCCGGCGGCTACGCAGGGCCCGGCGGCGGCTGGGGCGCCCCCAACAGGGGTTCGGCGGCAACGGAAGCTGGGGCGGTGCCTGGGGTCCGCCGCCCGCGGCCAAGCCCGGTGTCATCCCGCTGCGCCCGCTCGGCGTCGGCGAGATCCTCGACGGCGCGGTCTCCACGATGCGCACCTACTGGCGCACGGTCCTCGGCATCTCGCTGACCGTCGCGGTCGTCACGGAGACCGTCGTCATCCTGCTGCAGGGCCTCGTCCTGAACGACACCACCAACACGAGCACCCTCAACGACCCCAGCGCCTCCATGACCGAGGTGAGCCGCGCTCTGGGCGACGCGCTGCTGGGCTCCGCCGTGGTCATGCTGCTGGTGCTGCTCGGCACCATCCTCGCCACGGCCCTGCTCACGGCCGTCACCAGCCGGGCGGTGCTCGGCAGGCCGGTGACCGCCGCCGAGGCCTGGCGCGACGCCCGCCCGCAGCTCGCCCGGCTCGGCGGACTCACGATCCTGCTGCCGCTCATGGGCACGGCGATCGTCGCCGTGGGCACGCTGCCCGGCATCCTCATCGTCTGGTCCGGGTCCACCGCGGCAGGCGTCTCGCTGGCCGTCCTCGGCGGCCTCGGCGCCAGCGTGGTCGCTCTGTGGATCCTGATCCGTTTCTCGCTCGCCTCGCCCGCGCTGATGTTGGAGAAGCAGAGCATCCGCAAGGCGATGAGCCGCTCCGTGAAGCTGGTGCGCGGCTCGTGGTGGCGGGTCTTCGGCATCCAGTTGCTCGCGCAGCTCATCGCGGGCATCGTGGCGTCGATCGTCGTCATCCCCTTCGCCTTCCTCGCCGGGGTGTTCAGCGGTGACGGCCTCGGCAGCCTCATGGGCGGCTCCACCGGCAGCCCCGGCTGGGCGTTTCTCATCATCAGCGGCCTCGGCTCGGTGATCGGACGCATGATCACGTTCCCGATCACCGCGGGCGTCACCGTGCTGCTCTACATCGACCAGCGCATCCGCCGCGAGGCCCTCGACCTCGAGCTGGCCCGCGCCGCCGGCCTGCAGGGCTACGGCTCCGACGTCCCCGGCACCACCGCGGGGAGCTGACGGGGTGAGACTGACGGGGGGAGCACTGAGAGCCGCACCGGTGCTGTGGCGCTCGGGCGACGGACCACCGGTGACGACATCGCGCGACCCCGCGCGTGAGGCGGCCCGGCGCGAGCTGTCCAAACGGATGTACCACGAGCACGATCCCGGCCTGCTGCAGCGCGCGCTGAACGCCTTCTGGGACTGGCTGGACCGGCTCTTCGCCGAGGCCTCCACCGCGACGCCCGGCGGCCCCGTCGGCCTCCTCGTCATCGTGGCGGTGGTCCTGGCGCTCGTCGCCGCCCTGTGGTGGCGCCTGGGCACCCCGCGCCGCATGCCCACCCCGTCCGCCACGCTCTTCGACGACCGCCCCCGCAGCGCCGCCGAACACCGCGCGGCCGCCGAGGCGCACGCCGCCCAGGGCCACTGGAACCAGGCCGTCCAGGAACGCATGCGCGCCGTCGTCCGCTCCCTGGAGGAACGCGCCCTCCTCGACACCCGCCCGGGGCGCACGGCCGACGAGGCGGCATCCGAGGCCGGCCGCGCCCTCCCCGACCACGCGGACCGGCTGCGCGCCGCCGCCCGGGACTTCGACGACGTCACATACGGCGGCCGGGCCGCGGGGGAAGGAACGTACCGCCGGCTCGCCGCTCTCGACGACGACCTGGAACGCGCCAAGCCCCACCTCACCGACAACGCCCCCAGCGCGGCCCACAACACCCGCCAGGGAGCCCCCGGATGACCGCCGAGGCCGCAGTCGCATCCACGTCGGCCTCGCCCACCGTGCGCCAGGTGTGGACGCGGGCACGCGGTGTGCTCCTCGCCGTCTTCATCCTGCTGGTCGGCGCCCTCGTGATCGCCGTCATCCGGTCCGGGGACCGACACGGCCGCCTCGACCCGCGCTCCGCCGACTCCTCCGGCAGCCACGCCGTCGCCCGACTCCTCGCCGACCGGGGCGTGTCCACGCGCGTGGTCACCACCCTCGACGAGGCACGCGCCGCTGCCGGCGCCGACACCACGCTCCTGGTCGCCGTCCCCGATCAGTTGACGCACCGTCAACAGGGCCTGCTGCACCAGGCGACGCAGAGCTCCGGCGGCCGGACGATCCTCGTCGCTCCGGAGACGTCCACCGGCACGCTGGCTCCCGGCGTCTCCGCCGACCCCGCCGTCAGCTTCGACTCGACACTGGCGCCGGCCTGCGACCTGCCCGAGGCCCGGCGAGCGGGCACCGCCGACACGGGCGGGGTCCGCTACCGTGCGAGCGACGCCCGCACGGAGCACTGCTACCCCAGCGAGGGCCTGCCCACCCTGGTGCGCATCCCGGCCGCATCCGGGGGCGGCGACACCGTCGTCCTCGGCGCGCCCGACATCCTCTACAACAACCGCCTCGGCGAGCAGGGCAACGCCTCGCTCGCCCTGCAACTGCTCGGCTCCCGCGCCCACTTGGTCTGGTACCTCCCCTCGCTCTCCGACGCCTCGGCCACCGACTCGGACGGCCGGAGCTTCCTCGACCTGCTCCCCTCGGGCTGGCTGTGGGGCACGCTCCAGCTCTTCATCGCCGCAGCCCTGGCCGCCCTGTGGCGGGCACGCCGATTCGGCCCGCTCGTCCTCGAAAAGCTCCCCGTGGCGATCCGCGCCTCCGAAACCGTCGAAGGCCGCGCCCGCCTCTACCGCAAAGCCGACGCCCGCGACCGCGCGGCCGACGCTCTGCGCTCCACCACCCGCACCCGTCTCGCCCCCCTCGTAGGCGTCCCCCTCGCCCAGGCGCACGCGCCCGAGGCCATGCTCCCCGCGCTGTCCGCCCATCTGCACGGCGACGGACAGTCCCTGCACTCCCTCCTCTTCGGCCCGCCGCCCGGCGACGACGCGGCCCTGATCGCCCTCGCCGACCAACTCGACGCCCTCGAAAGAGAGGTACGCCGTCCATGATGGACCCGACCACTGACAACGCCGGGATCGCCGGGGATCCGGGCGCAGCCCGCGCCTCCCTGGAGGCCCTGCGCGCCGAGATCGCCAAGGCCGTGGTCGGCCAGGACCCCGCCGTGACCGGCCTCGTCGTCGCTCTGCTGTGCCGTGGGCACGTCCTGCTGGAAGGGGTCCCCGGCGTCGCCAAGACACTGCTGGTCCGCGCGCTCGCGTCAGCCCTCGAACTCGACACCAAGCGCGTGCAGTTCACACCGGACCTGATGCCGAGCGACGTCACGGGCTCTCTCGTCTACGACGCCCGCACCGCCGAGTTCTCCTTCCAGCCCGGCCCGGTCTTCACCAACCTCCTCCTCGCGGACGAAATCAACCGCACGCCGCCCAAGACCCAGTCGTCCCTCCTCGAAGCCATGGAGGAGCGCCAGGTCACGGTCGACGGCACCCCGCGCCCGCTCCCCGAGCCGTTTCTGGTCGCCGCGACGCAGAACCCGGTCGAGTACGAGGGGACGTACCCCCTCCCCGAGGCCCAACTGGACCGCTTCCTGCTCAAGCTGACGATCCCTCTGCCATCCCGTCAGGACGAGATCGACGTCCTCACCCGGCACGCCGCGGGCTTCAACCCGCGCGACCTGCGCGCCGCCGGCGTACGCCCCGTGGCGAGCGCCGAGGACCTCGAGGCCGCACGCGCCGCCGTCGCCAAGACAACGGTTTCTCCCGAGATCACCGCCTACGTCGTGGACATCTGCCGGGCCACCCGCGAATCCCCGTCCCTCACGCTCGGCGTGTCCCCTCGCGGTGCCACGGCCCTGCTCGCCACATCCCGAGCATGGGCCTGGCTGACGGGCCGTGACTACGTCACCCCCGACGACGTGAAGGCACTCGCCCTTCCGACACTCCGGCACCGGGTCCAGCTCCGCCCCGAGGCGGAGATGGAAGGAGTGACCACCGACTCGGTCATCAACGCGATCCTCGCCCACGTCCCCGTCCCCCGCTGATGGCACTCACCGGACGCGCCGCGCTCCTAGCGGCACTCGGCACCCTCCCGGTCGGCATCTGGGACCCCAGCTGGACAGGCATCCTCGCCGTCAACGGCTCCCTCGCACTGGCGTGCGCCTGCGACTTCGCACTGGCCGCACCGGTACGCCGACTGGGTCTGACCCGCTCTGGCGACGCCTCCGTACGCCTGGGGGAAACGGCCGACGTGACACTCACGGTCACCAACCCGTCAGGACGGCCGCTGCGCGCCCGCCTACGCGACGCCTGGCCGCCCAGCAGCTGGCACCCCGGAACCGAAGTGAGCGCTTCCCGCCACGTTCTGACGGTCCCTCCGGGTGAGCGCCGCCGCGTGACGACCCGTCTGAGGCCCACCCGCCGAGGCGACCGCCAAGCCGACCGCGTCACCATCCGTTCGTACGGGCCACTCGGCCTCTTCTCCCGCCAAGGGACGCACAAAGTCCCCTGGACGGTCCGGGTTCTGCCTCCCTTCACCAGCCGCAAGCACCTTCCCGCCAAACTGGCCCGCCTACGGGAACTCGACGGCCGCACCAGCGTGCTGACGCGCGGCGAGGGCACGGAGTTCGACAGCCTGCGCGAATACGTCCCCGGGGACGACACCCGCTCCATCGACTGGCGCGCCACGGCACGGCAGAACTCGGTCGCGGTACGCACGTGGCGGCCCGAACGCGACCGTCACATCCTGCTGGTCCTGGACACGGGCCGTACCTCAGCCGGCCGGGTCGGCGACGCCCCACGCCTGGACGCCTCCATGGACGCGGCGCTACTGCTGGGCGCGCTGGCGACCCGTGCAGGAGACCGCGTGGATCTGCTCGCCTACGACCGCCGCGTACGCGCTCTGGTCCAGGGGCGTGCCGCCGGCGACGTCCTGCCGTCGCTGGTCAACGCGATGGCGACGCTGGAGCCGGCACTGGTGGAAACGGACGCACGCGGTCTCACGGCCACCGCACTACGGTCGGCACCCCGGCGCTCGTTGATCGTCCTGCTGACCACACTGGACACAGCGCCCATCGAAGAGGGATTCCTTCCGGTACTGCCCCAGCTCACTCAACGCCATACGGTGCTGCTGGCGTCGGTGGCCGATCCGCACATCGCCCGCATGGCGACGGCGCGCGGCAGCACGGAGGCGGTTTATGAGGCCGCCGCGGCGGCCAAGGCCCATTCGGAACGGACACGCATGGCCGAGCAGCTGCGGCGTCACGGGGTGACGGTCGTGGACGCGACGCCGGAGGATCTGGCGCCGGCGTTGGCGGACGCGTATTTGGCGCTGAAGGCGGCGGGGCGGCTCTGAGTCCAGAGGGGCGTGAGCCCGCGGCCTTCAACGCCCCTACCCCTCGCCCCTCGCTCTTTGTCCTTTAACGCAGAAAACCCCCGTGCTGAATAGCACGGGGGTTTTCTCAAGAATTGTTCGGCGGTGTCCTACTCTCCCACAGGGTCCCCCCTGCAGTACCATCGGCGCTGTAAGGCTTAGCTTCCGGGTTCGGAATGTAACCGGGCGTTTCCCTCACGCTATGACCACCGAAACACTATGAAACTGACAACCCGGTCGCCGTGACAATCACAACGGGGTTGTTCGTGGTTTCAGAACCAACACAGTGGACGCGAGCAACTGAGGACAAGCCCTCGGCCTATTAGTACCAGTCACCTCCACCCGTTACCGGGCTTCCAGACCTGGCCTATCAACCCAGTCGTCTACTGGGAGCCTTACCCCATCAAGTGGGTGGGAGTCCTCATCTCGAAGCAGGCTTCCCGCTTAGATGCTTTCAGCGGTTATCCCTCCCGAACGTAGCCAACCAGCCATGCCCTTGGCAGAACAACTGGCACACCAGAGGTTCGTCCGTCCCGGTCCTCTCGTACTAGGGACAGCCCTTCTCAAGACTCCTACGCGCACAGCGGATAGGGACCGAACTGTCTCACGACGTTCTAAACCCAGCTCGCGTACCGCTTTAATGGGCGAACAGCCCAACCCTTGGGACCGACTCCAGCCCCAGGATGCGACGAGCCGACATCGAGGTGCCAAACCATCCCGTCGATATGGACTCTTGGGGAAGATCAGCCTGTTATCCCCGGGGTACCTTTTATCCGTTGAGCGACGGCGCTTCCACAAGCCACCGCCGGATCACTAGTCCCGACTTTCGTCCCTGCTCGACCCGTCGGTCTCACAGTCAAGCTCCCTTGTGCACTTACACTCAACACCTGATTGCCAACCAGGCTGAGGGAACCTTTGGGCGCCTCCGTTACCCTTTAGGAGGCAACCGCCCCAGTTAAACTACCCATCAGACACTGTCCCCGATCCGGATCACGGACCCGGGTTAGACATCCAGCACGACCAGACTGGTATTTCAACGACGACTCCACCCGAACTGGCGTCCAGGCTTCACAGTCTCCCAGCTATCCTACACAAGCCGAACCGAACACCAATATCAAACTGTAGTAAAGGTCCCGGGGTCTTTCCGTCCTGCTGCGCGAAACGAGCATCTTTACTCGTAGTGCAATTTCACCGGGCCTATGGTTGAGACAGTCGAGAAGTCGTTACGCCATTCGTGCAGGTCGGAACTTACCCGACAAGGAATTTCGCTACCTTAGGATGGTTATAGTTACCACCGCCGTTTACTGGCGCTTAAGTTCTCAGCTTCGCCCACCCGAAAGTGAGCTAACCGGTCCCCTTAACGTTCCAGCACCGGGCAGGCGTCAGTCCGTATACATCGCCTTACGGCTTCGCACGGACCTGTGTTTTTAGTAAACAGTCGCTTCTCGCTGGTCTCTGCGGCCACCCCCAGCTCACCGAGTAAATCGGATCACCAGAGCTGGCCCCCCTTCTCCCGAAGTTACGGGGGCATTTTGCCGAATTCCTTAACCATAGTTCACCCGAACGCCTCGGTATTCTCTACCTGACCACCTGAGTCGGTTTAGGGTACGGGCCGCCATGAAACTCGCTAGAGGCTTTTCTCGACAGCATAGGATCATCCACTTCACCACAATCGGCTCGGCATCAGGTCTCAGCCGTATGCAAGGCGGATTTGCCTACCTTGCGGCCTACACCCTTACCCCGGGACAACCACCGCCCGGGATGGACTACCTTCCTGCGTCACCCCATCACTCACCTACTACCAGCTCGGGTCACCGGCTCCACCACTCCCACCAACGTCAAAGACGGTGGCAGGCGGC